>JALXFN010000014.1 GCA_027068975.1 Campylobacteraceae bacterium
GTGCCTCTTTATCTATATTTTTACACTGTTTAAAGATATATTGCTCTAGTGAGTAGTTAACCTCTTTTTGGCTAAACCCTGCCATTAGGTTAAACTCTTCTTCATTGGAAATATTGGAGACAATGTTAAACCCAGAACTTAAACTATCGAGTGTTATAGGCGTTACTCCTGTAATGAACATCTTTTGCACTACCCCACTTTGAGTTGCAGCCTTTAGCACTTCATAAAAGCTTCGTACAAATCCTCCCTTACCTACAATATCTAAAAAATCTTTCATGCTATAGGCTAATATGGCGTTGGCGAATTGGTCATATTCATCTATGAGTAGGTAAATTTGGTCATCTTTTACTATTTTAAAAAAACGATTAATAATTGAAGAGGGAGATTTTAGCTCTTTTAACTCCTCTACTTGATTATTTGAATATCCATAATTTTGTAAATATAAACTACAGCTATCAAAAATTTTATTACAAAACTCACTATAGATATTCTCCACCCCACGGTCAATATTAATCCCAGAAAACTCAAAAAATAGAATACGAAAGCTACTCTTTAAAGGAGTTGGATTAACTCCAATATAGGTATCATGAAACATAGCATCAAACTCATGAGCAGAATTTTCATCGTAGTAGTATTGTAAAGTAGATAGGAAAAGAGATTTACCAAAGCGTCTTGGGCGTAAAAAGATTAAAAAGCTCTCATTGGTTTTTTCTAGTTTTTCTATATAGTCGGTTTTATCAATATAGAGGTAGTCATTGTTTATCTTTACTTTCCTAAAGTTACTTTCACCATAGATTATCTTTTTCATATTTGCTCTTTTATATTTTCTCTTCTTTTTTGGTTTGATTATAGCATAAATTAGAATTCTCTTTAGTTTTCTTTAGAAAAGATATAAAATGACTCTATCCTTCCTCAACAATATAACTCTTCAAAACAACCCCATAAACACAACGCTCATTTGCTTCTATGGTAAGTGGTTTACGCCCTATGTTTCCTGTCTCTAAACAGAGCATGTTTTTGTAAGCGTCATTGTTCATATCAGCCATCTGTTTAGACTTTTCTATCCAAGGGTTCCAGACTACCAGTGAGTTTGAATTGCTTTGAGTTAACTCAATTTTTCGTTTACCATCATGCAGTTCAATGTTATTTGGTACATCATAATAGACTCTGTCAACCTCTTTGTCAATTATAACTTCACCTTTTTGAACATACTCCGTCTTATCCAAAGCATCGTAGTAAGAGGTATTATCTAAACCTTTTACTACCACCTCATCTATGTTTGAGACATTAAAATAGCTATGCAGAGCTGTGGTTATCTCAAAAGGTTTACTGTCTGTGTTGTGTACACTTAAAGTTACAGAAAGCTCACTACCCACAACTACATCGAGACGAACATCAAACTCATAATTCCATAGAGCTTTACTCTTCTCATCACTTAAGAGTTGTAGTTGAATATGTGTTGTATTACTGTCAATCTCGTCTTCAAGGATTAAAGTCCAAAGAGCAGTACGAGCAAAACCATGCTGTGCTAGAGTGGCATCTGTTTTATGTTTTCCAAACCAAGGAAAACAGATAGGAATACCACCTCGTATGGCTTTTCCCTCTTCAAAGTATGCCAACTCACTCAGCCACAACACAGAAGGTTTGCCCAACTCTTTATAGTGAAAAACATGAGCCCCTTGCAGTGCAATTTTAGCTTCTGCTTTCTCATTTTTAATCTCTATGTACTTAAATCCGTTCTCTTTTTGTTTATGTTCTATCATTGGTTTTTTTCTCTTCCTTTTATCAAGGTTAGCAAGTAGCATTTTTTCCTCTTCAAGCAACCACATAACCCTTGGGTTTGTTGAGTGCTAAGAGTTTTTTAGAATTTGTGGTACTGTTCATCTTATTACTAAAGCTCAATTAAAAGTTTTATCTACAAAAAGTGTCATCTCTCCACTTATCTCAACATTACTTTTTGCTTTATTATCTACAGAAGATTGAGGGTACATTTGAGCCTCCTTATAGCTAGAAGAACAAGCAGTAAAGCCCAGTATTAAAAGTGCTATTGTGTATATTTTATATTTTTTCATTAAGTATCCTTTGTAAATTTCATATCAGACATTATTTAAACCCAACTCTTAAACTAGCCCCAACAATATCATAACTTAGGTTATGAGGTGGTCCTTCCCAACCACGTTGAACATTGGCGACCACTACAGCAACACGGTCACTGTTACCAAGAGGAATAAACCCTATCGCTTTACGGGCTAAAATCTGTTCATCTTTATAGGTTTTACTGTCTATAATCTTCTCACCTAAGTTTTTAGTACCTAAAGTAATGGTCGAACTCTCTAAAAATTTCATCCCCCAATCTTTTCTAAAACTACTTTTAGACTTAGACCATAATGAGTACTGGTTGTTTTTATAGATATAAGAGTTTGGTTTAAACACTGCATTTTCAAAAGGTTTAATGCCATACTCTTTTAACTTAGCTTGAATTTTTGTAGCTCTCTCTTTCCAAAAGCTTTTCATGTCGATATTGCTAAGATTCTCCTCGACTCTATACTCATCTTTCCAAATAATTTTATCGTTTACTAAGTCTTGAATAAAGGTCTCTATCTGAACAAGGTCAGCTGGGTCTGTGTCATACTCTTTTATGTAGGCTATTTTCCCATCATCACTGTAGCCAAGTGGGTAAAAGTTGTTGTAGATAAAGGGTACACCTTTTATTCCTGAAGTATAATCGGACAAAGCCAAAAAGGCACTCTTTTCTAAGTTTAATGCTTTTGGTAGAGCCAATGAATTTATGGATTTTGATGCTTTTATCTCTTTTAATGGACAGTCAATTTTATGCTCTTTCATATTGAGTTTGGTCGCTTTTTTGACATAGCTCAAAATCTTATCTAACACTTTAGGTGGGTAGCTCGAGACAATGTGGCTACTGTCCATCACCACCCTACACTCTTTTGACCCATAATCAACTAAATCAACTTTTAACCCTTTTATATTGGCAAGGTTAACGTCATAGTTATCCATAGGCACAGTATCTTTTTGAGTTTTATGAGGGGTATTAGCCGTATATTTCATGGTCACAAGACCCACTGCTGATTCAGGCTCAGAATAGTAGGTATAAACAATTGCTTTATGAAGCTCTATCCCATCTTCTGCCATAAGGTCACCATCTAGCTCAGTGGCAACAGGTATGTAGTAAGTTAAAATATAATCCATACTAGCCGAAGCTGTCTGAAAAGAGAAGGTTAAGAAAAGTAGCATTTTTATGTAGAAGTTATTTTTATGGTACATAGGTATTCCTTTTGTGACGTTATTATATCTTATTTTTGTCTATATAACGGAGTTCAACGAAATACCATATCTACAGTTTTACAAAGAAAGCAAATCCAAAATCAAAGCATTGGTAAAGACCTCATCAGAACGTTCAGGCAAAGAGCTATGCTCTAACTTCTCTTGGACAATGTTCAACTTTTGGTCAAGGTAATCCATGACATCTTCTAGCTTCTCATTCCCCTCTTTTATAGAAGTAATGTAGCGTCTGTTTTTTAAAGGAAAGGTTATAAAATCACTGTCTATTAGCTCTTCAACCTCATTGATGACACGTACAGCATGAGAGAGTGCCTTAAAATCCACACCTTTAGCACTTGCCCTAGCACGGTTTCCAAACTGCTCCTCCATATCGGTTATTTTGTCAGCAAAATATTTAACTGTAACCGTTCCTAAAAATCGTTTGCCTAAAACCTCGACATACTTACCTTTTTTTGGTTCACCATAGCCTCGTGAGGTATCTGCAATAACATAGTTAATGTATTTGTAAGCATATTCATAAAACATCTCATCTATCAAAGGAAACATGGTTGCCAATTTTTCATTACCCTGCTCTTTTACTAGTGCATTAAACTTTTTTACAAAAAGATGCAGTTCATTAAAGCGTTCTCCTCGTACATTATAAACCTTACTCTGCCCCACACAGTAACCCACAAAAGAGTGCAAGTTTTTACTGTAAAACTTTTTATAGTTTTCCATTATCACCGATGTAAAGGCTTTGTCGTTGTAAACCTGTGTATCTTCTCGAAACATCGAAAAGAGTATATCTATCGCCCCTGTCTCCCCTTTTTTCAGAAGAGAAATAAATTTATAAATAGAAAAGAGTTGTAGGTCAATGTCATCTTTTCCATTTTTTGTATTTTCATTATTTGAGTTAAAGTTAAAGTGTTCTATATCCCTTTTGAGCAACACATCTTCTCTACTTGGTATAAAAATACCTTTGTAGTCCGTGTCAGAATTTGGGTTGTCAGTACCAAATAGCTTTGAACCAAACAAGGTTATATAGACCACTTTACAGTTTTTTTCTTCTTCAAATTTTTTTATTAAGTTGTTTATATTCATAGTAAATTCTCGTATAGTTATATTTTTAATGAAGTATATCTTAACTTTATCAAAATTTTATTGACTTGGTATTTTTTCTATTTAAGGTTGAGAGAGCTATACTTTTAAAAAACGGGAGAGAAGATGAGTCACATAGATTCTTTTAAACATGAACTTGTGGGGTTATTTGGTGGGCTACCCCTATACCATCCACTTGAAAAGATTGATGGTGATTTTCAGGCTGATGAGCGTCAACTTATTTTAGGTGGTGGAAGTGGAGAACACCCTGCAATGGTTATTGAAAATCCATTAGCAGCAGTTGCTTGGTTTCTTAGAGATGAGCTAAACTCCTTGAAGGGTGACAATATCAAAACTAAAGATTATCCTCTTAAGAGATACATTGCACAATGGGAGAGTGTCATAAAAGAGCATGAGAGTTGGGACAGTAATGAGGTTCTAAAGTTTTACGACTGGACAATAGAAACCTATAAAAACTTTTATGATTTGTCTACATCTAAAGCTATGCCAAATCCTTATAGTGAAGACTCTAGCAAAGAGATAGAAGAGTGGCTCATCTTAGGTTTGGGTGAGTTTATATTCTTTGCCATGCCAGAGTTGGCATCACCTATTTTAGAAAAACTTGAAGAGCCTTATCAGTATTTTACCTATATGCAATACAACAATGTTTTAGTCATACCTAAAAATTTTCCTCTCTATGCGAATGGTGGGAATGCTTTTAAATTTAAGTAGAATATAAAGAGAGATACCCCTCATAAATATCCAAAGCAATCCCCATATAAGCTGACTTGACATAGTTAGGTCGGATTTTTTGCATGAGTTCCTCTACCTCTTTACGACTATGACCTGTGTAGAGTAGCCAAGCAGAGATGACCAACACAGAGCGTGACAAGCCCAAAGCACAATGGACGTAAACACCCTCATTTTTATGCTCCTCTATAAGCTCTACGGCTTTGTGAAGTAATTTTGGGTCTGGTATGGTTTGGTCTAAAAACGGTAAGTTATAAAAAGAGTGATGTAGCGACTTTCTTAACTGCTCATGTTCTAAAGCAAGGTTTACAATATGCTTTAAACCTTTTTCTCTTAATATTTTAGACTCTTCTAAAGTATACAGCCTTCCAAAATAGACTCCATCTTTTACCTCTGTCATCAAAGGTAATTTGCCTCTATAGTAATTCCAAGAGATTCTATTTCCCAAAATATAAGGATAAAAAAGAATATAGCTAAAAATATAACTCTTTAAACTTCTAGGAAAAACACCATCGTTCAACCCAAATGCATAAACCACAGAGACTAAAAAGAGTGATAAAAACAGATAGATAAACAAAATAGAAACTTGAAAAGCCAATACCATAAAGAGAGCAGAACCCAACAGATAGTAAAGAGCCATTTTTAGATGTCTAGGAGTCATAAAAGCTTGAAGTATTTGATTCTCTTTTCTCTTTGAGATAAACCAAACAGCCAAAAAACCAACCAATGCTCCTGTAGGTAGGTCAATAAAATGGTGCTGATAGACAAAGAGTGTTGAAAGGGCAATAGTAGCGAACCAAAGAGCCAATACTATTTTTAACCACAGACTATTAATTTTTTCACTCATAGAGTACCAAAGGACAATAGCAAAACTCACATGAAGTGATGGTGCTTGGTTAAAAGGTAGGTCTGCTTCTAATGCACCAAAAAGCCAAGTAAAACTCTGAACTTCTGGTTTTTCAAATGCAAAGGCTAAAGGGAAAATGAGAAAAACTAAAACCGAAAAAATAACGATGCTAAAAACTCTTAGTGCCAAAACTCTAAGCTCTAAGCGTGTGTAGGGAAGTAAAAATGCCAAAACAAACATAAGGTCAGATGCCATGTAAGGAACAATAAAAGGCTCCACAAAGGGTATGTTCCTCTCCCACTCAAAGACAAAAGAAGGGTGAGGTGCCGTCAACAAAGCAAATTGATTGGCTGAACCATAGAGCAGAAAAAAGACTATACCTAAATATATCATCCAAACTATTCGTTCTTTCATGGCTGTTTTGGCACTTAGTGCAACGTCAAATTTATACATCTTTACCCTTTAAATTGAGCCGATGAAACGGTAAATATACCCCAATTATCTATGAGCATCTGCTCTTTTTCAAAACCATGATCAGCAAAAAGTGTATCTAGCTCATATTGACTTCTACGACGCATTATCCATTTTTCTTGCTGGTGGTTGCCTAAAACATTGGCTATGAGTTCTAGTTGTGGGTGCCATGGTTGCCCTGTGTAGAGTAGGTAGCCCTCTTTTTCTATAAGTTTGGCTATGCCTTGCATGGCATTAGCTATGAGTGCATTGTCTGAAAAGAGTTCAAATACCCCTGAGACGATGACAATATTTGGCGTAAACTCTACCTCATCATAAGAAGCTAAATCAAAAGCATCACAAACCTCATAGGAGATGTTCTCTACCCCCTGCTCTTTTGCCAAAGCTTCACCCTCTTGCACGTTTTGTTCTTGGTAGTCACGTACATGCACTTCTACATTGGGGTTTGCTTTTGCTATCTCTACCAAATACCTAGCTGGTCCTCCTGCAATGTCTAAAATAACAACCTTTTTTCCTTCTGCTTCCAAAGCTTCTATCTTTTGTTGAACCGAAGCAATCATGTTTGCTTTTCGTTGGCGAATCCCTCTCCAGCCTATGGAGTTTATGTAGTTTTTGTCTATAAATTTACCCACAAAAGTTTTACCTTCTGGCTTGTTGGCATAGACATGGTCAAGCGTTACTCCTGAGTCGAAACCATACTTGTTTCCTATACTCATACCTTTTGATATAAAGCCAAATCTCTTTATGGAGAAGCGTTGTAGAGCATAAAAAGCCTCTTTGCACATTGGCAATGAACCGTAAGCAATTCTGTCTTTTTCTGCTTGGGTGAAATCTATGTGTTTTTCAATTAGTGAATTAGGAACCGATGGCTTTAGCCTCGCCTTGTTCGGGGCTGAAGCCTCCGACTCCGAAGCTAAACACTCTTCCATAAACGCTGCTATCTCATCGACAGCTTTTTGATGCTCCTCTTCATATAAAACTCCATGAAAGAAGCCATCTAACTTAACAAAACGTTTCTTAGCCGATGAGAGTTTTGCATAAAAGTCCCCCTGAATGGCAGAGTCAACCACATAGTCTTTAGTAGCTGAAAGTACCAAGGTAGGCGTAGAGATAAGCGAGGCATCAGCCACTACTCTTTGGGCTGTGTCTAACAAGGTAGTAAGTTGACGAGCAGGAATATTTGGGGTGATTAACGCATCTTCATTGTACCTCTTCTGCTCTTCTACATTATGCGTCAAAAACTTAGACTTCACATAGGACTTTATGTTCAGTTTAGGTTTTGCCATAATAGCCAACTTTAAAAACTCTTTAGCAAATGGAAAATAGAGCTTAATTTTAAAAGCAGGTGCAACCAGAGCCATACCACGAATGTTTGGTGCAAAGTCATGAACCCAAGTAGATGCTACCACCCCTGCTACAGAGTTGGCTACCATAAAAACATCTTCTTCTTTTTTACTCTCTTGCTCACAAACAAAATGCACAAAGCTATCTAGGTCACGAACCAAGTCCATAAACTCATAAGCAGGTGCGACTTTAGTATAGCCATGCCCACGGTTGTCATAGGAGTAAATCTTATACCCCTCAAATGCTTTTTTAGATGCAATGCTCTCTAAGCGTTCAGAATGCTCATGCCCTCTATGAAGTAAGATGAGTATCTTTCCATTAGAGGGAACATCATGCTCCCATGTTCGGTAAAAAAGTTCTTGGTTGTCAAAGGTTTTAAATCTGTTTTGTGTTGTTTTCATAATTTATCCTTATTATTAGACTTCTTATATAATCCTATAAGTCTATTTTAAGAATTGTATCATTTTTTTTCTTAAAGTGTATAGTG
>JALXFN010000015.1 GCA_027068975.1 Campylobacteraceae bacterium
ACAAAACCGTCAATTGCTTTTCCCGAACTTAACGGGGTTACTGATGTGGCAGACAGAAGCTGTGTGCTTAGTCCTATGCTTAGGGCTATCCATAATAGTTTATTCATTTTTTTTACTTTTTGTTGGATTTATAGTCAGTAAAAAGGAGACTATATAATACATAATAACATAAAAAAATTAAAAAAAATATATTTTAATATAAAAAACAATAAAATCATACTCTCTTAATCTAATTTGGTATACTTATACAAATATTTATGAGGTAGTTATGGTAATAGTAAATTCGATAGAAGCGTTATTTAAAGAGACGGAAAAATTTCATGGAAGTGTAGGGTTTGTTCCTACTATGGGAGCTTTGCATGAGGGGCATTTATCACTTATTAGAAAAGCACGAAAAGAGAATGATTTTGTAGTGGTTTCTATATTTGTTAATCCTACGCAGTTTTTAGAGGGTGAAGACCTCGATGCTTACCCTAGAAAAGAGGAGGCAGACTCTAAAATATGTGAACTTGCAGGGGTTGATATAGTTTTTATGCCCAATGCAGAGATGATGTATGAGCATGATGAGTTGAGCATAACAGCACCAGCCATTCGAGGCTTTATTTTAGAGGGGACAAAACGTCCAGGTCATTTTGATGGAATGTTACAAGTGGTAATGAAATTGCTGAACTTGATAGCCTATAATAAACCAACAGAATTTAGAGCCTATTTTGGAAAAAAAGATGCCCAACAGTTAGCACTCATAGAGCAGATGGTACGAAACTATTTCATAAATGTTCAGATAGTTCCTTGTGATATTGTCCGTGATGCTGATGGGTTAGCTTTGAGTAGTCGTAATGTTTATTTAAGTAAAGAGGAGAGAGAAAAGGCATTAAGCCTCTCTCGTTCTTTGAAAAAAGCAACCGAAATGGTCATGAAAAAAGAGTTAAATGTTGAGCGTATAAAAGAGGCTATGAGAGAAGTCCTTTTTGAAGTAGATGTTGAGTATGTGGCTTTGGTCAATCGTCATTTTGAAGCCATAGAAGAGGTGGAGATAGGCAATACTATTATCTTGGTTGCAGCAAGTGTTGGGAAGACCCGACTTATAGACAATTTATGGATTTAGGAGAGAAGTATGAAGAGTATGAAAATAGTATTGGCATTAGTGGTTTTAACACTATCATTAACAGCAGAGGAGATTTTAAAAAATCCATTTTTATGGAAAGTAGAGAAAAATAACCAAACCTCTTATCTTTTTGGAACCATTCATGTTCCTGCACCAGAGTTATCTGCTTTGCCAACAAAGGTAAAAAAGGCTATTGATAGTTGTGATGGTGTGCAAACTGAGTTAGATATGAATTTTATGAATCAGATGAAAGCTTCTCAGTTGATGCTAAGAGATGATGGAAAACCATTAGAAAAAATTCTTTCAAAATCTCTATATAAACGTACAGAGAACAAGCTAAAATCTATCAATCCTGCATTAAATTTAAAACCTTTTTCTCAAATGAAGGTTTGGGCATTGGCAGCAACACTTGAGCTATTGGAAGAGCAGATGAAAAATCCAACACTTGCTCCTATAGATGATGTTGTCTTTAAGTATGGCAAAGAGCATAACAAATCAGTCTCAGGCATAGAGACAGTTGAAGAGCAGATGAGTGTTTTTGAGGTCTTTACACTTAATGAGCAGATAGCGTTTTTAGAAGCAACTTTAGATTATATGGATGAACATAAAGATGGCATGAAGATGATGAAAGAGCTTTATATAAAAGGTGACAGTAAAGAGTTAGAGACTCTTTTAAATGAGCAGTTTAAAGATGAGAAGTATAAAAAACTAGAAGAGAAATTTATGGAAGAGCTTCTATATAAACGCAATGTTAGAATGGCAAAACGTATTGATGCTTTACTCAAAAAAGATAGAAAGAAATCTTACTTTTTTGCTTTTGGAACCATGCACTTTTTAGATAAGAAGAGTGTTATAGAGTATTTGAAAAAGTATGGATATAAAGTGAGTAGGGTTAAAGAGTAGAGAAGGAAACTCCCTGTGGGAGTTTCTCTTATTTTAGTAGATTAGGATATAGAGGTGTACATTTTTTACTAAGTAATGTAGGCTCTGCTGGATTAGAGATATCATAAACTTCTTGACAGTTACTAGCATTATCTAAGTATATATCTTTATTATATTCGATATGAAGTTTATTCCCATTGTCAGAGGTATAATGTTTTCTTAAATTCCCATCTTGTTCAACATATCTAAAACTCAAAACAGATTTCTCTTTATAGTAAAAATTATAGCTACCTCTTATATCTGCTTCATGAGTTGCTGTTACTGTTCCATACATTAACGTATTTTCTAATTTTTTTATAAAATATTCACTTGTGTGGGGTTGTTGCCACATAGGCTCTGAATGCTCTTTTAAAAGAGTAACAGATTCATTATCTTTAGCAATAGAGACTTTATATGAAGCATAATGTATTATGTTAGATTGATAATCTGTTTTTTCAGTTAAAATATAAACAATATCTTTTTCATTGGAACATAAAACTGAACTACTTGAGTTATCTTTACCAAGACAATGCTTTTTTGCCTTATCAATTAATGCTTGGTCGTCAGTATTGTTTGGAAGTTCTCTTTTTATACTGTAGTTAGTATCTTGAACTCCATAAACTTGAATAAAAACTACCTTGTTTTCTTTTAATGTTACAGAACAACTATCTGTTTTTGTGCCTTTGTTTATAGATTTACAATCAAAATGATTTCTTCTTGCTTTACTTCCAACTTTAAGTCTTAGGTCTGCATCTGCAGTTAAATCAAAAAGCGATACTTTAATAGTTTCACCTGCTTTTCCTACAATTTTATACTGTTTGCTTTTAGCTTTTTCTACTTTACCTTTAGTTGTGTCTGTTGTTAATAAATCAATTTTTTCTTGCTCAACTTCACTGACTTCAAGCGTATAGTTGCTTGATTTAAATCCATATACCATGATGTAAACAATTGCATCATAATCTCCAGGAGCAGGACCTATTATTGTATAGCGACACTCTTCATCTTCTGTATTGCTATAAGATGAGAAGCAGTGATTTTTTTTAATTGCAGGAACCCTTTCTTCTATGGGTACATCATTCATAATGTCACTTAGCGTTTCTGTTCTAACATATAAATCTATATCTTGATCTAAATTGGTTAGTTTTACACGTATATCTTTGAAGTTTTGTATACCTACTTTATAATATTTTTTCTCTAAACGTTGAACATCGTCTTCAATAATATCACCTTTTTTTAACTCTATGACATCTATTCCGAAGAGCATCTGTATCGTTACTATTATAAAAAATAATTTTTTCATTAATTTTGCCTTTTTTGAAGTTCATAATAAAATTATTATGACTCAATATGTTAACAAAATATAACTTAATATATTTAAAAATGTTATTTTTAGTAAATATGGAGAAGATATGAAGGTAGTGTAGGACGAGATACAAGAAAGTATCTCTCTATTTTCTTTCTTTTTCTATAATCTCTCTACAAGAGATACAGTACTCAGCAAAAATTTTAATTTTTAGTCGTTCTGTTCGAATAGGTTCTTCACAAAGTGCACATATTCCATAACAGTTGTGTTTTATCCTTTTTAGACTCCTATTTATAAGTAGAAGATTATTGGCTTGTCTATCAGAAATTTTATTACCAAGACTTTGTTCTAATGCCATGGAAGCATAGTCTCCCTCATCTTTTGGGTCACAATTAATAATTTCATCCATCTCTGCTGATGAAATATTTAGATTGGATTTAATTTTTTTCTTCTGTTCTTCAAGTTTTTTTTTGAAGAAAGCTATTTCATTTTGAGACAATATACTCTTAACTGAACACTCTTCTTCTGAATAGTAGCCTTCCTTGGTTGCTCTTGTCATTTTATCCCCTTTGTGTATAGTTTGTGTAATAAAAGAGTAGTGATTTTTAAAATATACTAATCTCTTCTATATTTAAAGTTATTCTAATCAAAAAAAGAGTAATAATCGTTGCTTTAAAACATTTAAAACTCTTTTAGTACCTGGTTCTCAAGTCTAAAACTTTTGTTACAAAGCTTTGCCATCTCTTCATCATGGGTAACGAGTATCATAGCTGCATTATGTAATTCTATGTATTCCAATAAAACATCCATAACAAGCTTTGCTGTCTCTTTGTCTAGGTTCCCTGTAGGTTCATCAGCAAAGATAATTGTTGGCTTTTTAGAGAGGACTCGGGCTATAGAGATACGTTGTTGTTGTCCTCCTGAGAGTTCACCTATTTTCTGCTCCATCAGCTCTTCAATTTCCAAACGCTTTAAGAGTTTATCATCAATACTTTCATTGGAAAGTAGGGTAGCAATTTCTAGGTTCTCTATGGCTTTCATCCCTTTAAATAGGTAGTGAGCTTGAAAAATAATCCCTAAGTCATAACGTCGTATTTTTTCAAGTTCATTTTCATTTAAACTATAGAGATTTTTTTTTAAAAGTTCTACTTGACCCTCATTAGGTTTTATAAAAGATGAAAATATATGTAGTAGTGTAGATTTGCCTGAACCACTACGACCAACTATCGATATGCTCTCTTTTTTGTTTAGTGTAAAGTTAATATTTGAGAAAAGTGGATAGTCAAAGGCATGAGATATATTTGTCGCGTTTAATAAGGTTTTAGACATGTTTTATAATCTTTATAATAAATTAGAGGATTATATAAGAAATTTGATTAGAGTTTTGTTAGTAAGAGATATTTTGTAGGGGCAGACTGATGTGTCTGCCCTTTGATTATAAAAGAGTAGTTAAAATTAACCCATTTGACTTGCAACTTCTGCTGCAAAATCTTCCTCTTCTACTTCAATCCCCTCACCAACTTCAAGTCTGATAAAGTCAGTGATTGTTGCTTTACCACCAGAGATTTTTTCAATGTGTTGTGCAACCGTTACAGAGTCATCCATAACATATTTTTGGTCAAGAAGAGCAAGTTCTTGGTCGAGTAGTGTGTTATCAGAGATAAATCTCTCTAATTTTCCAGGAACAATTCTGTCCCAAATTTTTTCAGGTTTACCTTCAGCAGCCAATTCAGCTTCAATTGCTTTTTTAGCTTCTGCAATGACTTCATCTGTCAGTTGTTGTCTACTAACAAATTGAGGTACATTTTTAAGAGGTTTTCCAAGTCTTACCAACTCTTCATTCTCTTTTTTTACTTTTTCAATGCGTCCAGCTGTCTCATCAGCTATAAATTGAGCATCAAAATCTTTGTATGAAAGAGTAGTTGGACTCATAGCAGCTGCATGCATGGCAATATTTTTAAGCTCTGTAGCTACTTTTTTAGCTGTCTCTACATCGTCACATTTAGCAGCTAGAAGTACAGCTACTCTTGAGTTAGCGTGTACATAACCATTAATAGCAACAGTCTCATCATCAGATGCAATCATACCAGCTCTTCTTACTACTAGATTTTCGCCAATAGTAGCAATTTTAAGTGAAAGATAATCAGTAAAAGGTTGACCATTAATTTCAGAAGTATTAATTGCATCTGCATCTGCTAAATTATTGTCAAAAGCATGTTTTGTGATTTCAGAAACAACAGCTTTGAAAGTATCATTTTGAGCAACAAAGTCTGTTTGGGAGTTTACTTCAACAATAACAGCTTTATTGTCATCTACTTCTACAGAAACAACACCCTCTGCAGCAACTTTACCTGCTTTTTTGGCAGCAGCTCCTAGACCTTTTTCTCGGAGCCATGCAACAGCAGCATCAAAATCACCATCTGTCTCTTTTAATGCATTTTTACAATCCATCATACCTGCACTTGTAGTTTCTCTTAACTTTTTAATATCTTTTGGTCCAAAGTTTGCCATAAATTACGCTCCTGTTAATTCTTTAGCTTCTGCAATTGCTTCAGCTTTTACTTTAGCCGCAGTTGCTTCTTCTTCAGTCATTGCTGCGATTTGTGCAAATGTTGTAATTCCTGCAGCATAAAGGTTGTCTTGACTAACTTTACCAATACCTGTAAGTTTAGTAAGCTCATCTTTATCTGTTACAGCTTCTTCAACTGCTTCAGCAACAATCTCTTTAACTTCAGCATCAGATGGTATAGCAGTAGCCGCTACTACTTCTGGGTCTTCAGGCTGAGCCATCATCGCTTCACCAAGTTCAGCATCTGCAGCTGGTGCATTTTCAGCAGCTTTTCCCTCTTTTTCAGCAAGTTCAGCTTGACCTTCAATAATTGCTTCAGCCATCTCTTTACAGAAAAGGTTGATTGAACGGATAGCATCATCATTTCCTGGAATTGGGTAGTCTACAACATCCGGGTCACAGTTTGTGTCTAGTGGTGCAACAACTTTCATACCCATTCTTCTAGCTTCTTTAACAGCAATATGTTCTTTAACAGCATCTACTACAAACATCATCTCTGGAAGTTTTTTCATGTATCTGAAACCTTCTAAGTAAGCTGATAGTTTAGCTTTTTTTCTAAGTAGCATGAGTGCTTCTTTTTTAGTTAAAAGGTCAAGTTGACCATTCTCTTCCATCTGCTCAATGATTTCTAATTTTCTAATAGATTTTTTCATTGTTGGATAGTTTGTTAGCATTCCACCTAACCATCTTGTAGATACATAAGGCATACCACATCTCTCAGCATGTTCTTTAACCGCTGCACGAGCTTGTTTTTTTGTTCCAACAAAAATCACTGTTTGACCTTCTGCTGCTGCTTCTTTTACTACATTGTATGTATATTTGAAGTATCTAAGTGTTTTTTGTAGGTCAATAATATAAATGTTTTTTCTCTCACCAAAAATAAATTTTTTCATTTTTGGATTCCATCTTCTAGTTTGGTGTCCGAAGTGTACACCACACTCTAATAAATCTTTCATTGTTACCATATTTTGCTCCTTGCAAAAGTCCAAAAATAGATAATGAAATTGCTAGGAAATGCGTATTGTTCGGGACTAAAGTCTCCGATTCCTAGTTTTATAATTATATATTTCAAGACAAAAATAATATTTTTAGAGACCGTAGTCTATAGGTTTTTATTCCACTGTAGCCCTTAACGTTAAAATATAACGCAACCGTTCAAGGAATAACTACATGAGAATTTGCTTCTCTTTTCAAAGATATACTTTAATATAAAAAGCTCGGAATTATATCAGATTTAGGTTTAAAGAAGATATGGATTTATAAATTAATTATGATTTTTTTGCTGTAGGGTGCTGTTTTCAACGCACCCTTAAATAATGTTTGCATAAAATTAAATGTATTAAAGCTTCTTTTCACTAATTAATTTCATGGTTGATGGAGTAGTCATCTCATAAATGTTTTCATAAAGAATAGGACCTTCATTTCCATACACATCTAACTTCTCATGTTTTATACTAAGTTTTTTACCATTTTCTAATGGTTTAATCTCTTTAATAGAATAGTATGTTAAATCTAACCCTTTTTGCTCTTCACCATTGGAGTTTCTAAAAATCAATTCACTATTTGTTGAAAGTCTAATTTCTGAACTTGTAGCTACAAAAGGAAAGCCTTTTAAACTTTTAAGTGAAAGTCTACCATCTGGTGTACCTGATTGTGTTATATATTGAGCACTTTCTGTATTTATATCAATTTTATAAAGGATTGTCTCTGTTCTCATACTGCCTCCTATATCATCTTCAGTTCTTACCACATAAGCAATTTTTTTAGGTAAACAAATAACTGTGTTTGTCTCCATATTGTTATTGAGACAGTGCTCTTTTGCTTTATTTACCATAGCTTTATTTATATTCCACTTTGGTTCAATATTCTTTTGACCTGCACTATATAAGAACCAATTTTGTTCAAAAACTTTTGCTACATTCCAAGAGCTTAAATCATGACCTTTAAAAGCAGTGGCATAAGAGAACATATTGTTCATGTTTTCAACATTGGAGGTGTCCCAAGAACTTAAGTTTTGATTAAACATTTCAGTATTAGAGAACATGTGATTCATATTTGTAACATGAGAAACATCCCAGGAACTTATGTCTTGGTTAAAGTTTCTGTTAAAATAAAATAATCCACTCATATCAGTAATACAAGATGTATTAACCTTAGTAACATCGTCATTGTTTGCTATTTTTGTTTCTAGCTCTTCACGAGTAATACAAGGGTTAGTAGTTCCTTTAACAGCCTTCAAACTATAACTAGCAGCTTTACGCCCATAAACATGAACATAAACCATATCATCTTTTTTAGGCTTTATAACACACTCTTCAGTTTTAGTACCACGATTGATAGATTTACAATTAAAAGAGTGTAACCCAGCTTTTCG
>JALXFN010000016.1 GCA_027068975.1 Campylobacteraceae bacterium
CTCTAAAACAATACCAGAGTTTTCAAGCTCTTTTAAAGTAGCATCCACCAAATCAGGCATACAAGCCAAAGCTTCAGGGGTCATACCATTTTTGACCTCTATAATATCTTTAGGAGTCATGGTAATAAGCTGAACTTCACCCATCTTTTCATGAAAAGAGCATATCTCTATCATCATAGTAAGCTCTACCTCATTGGCTGTTTTTCGAGTAGTATTTTCATTAGATATAATCTCTTGAGCATTTTCAGAGGAGATAGCTCCTACCTCCCCCTCTTTTGAGCCTGAACTAACAAGAATGATTTTATCGTACTCTTGGTAGTAGGTCATAAGAGTAAAACCCAAATTACTACCCTCAACAATAGTTAGTTTTGGGTGGGGTTTGTAGTTGAGTTCGATGTATTTAGCAAGGTAAGCACCTAAACCCTCATCATGAAACATAATGTTTCCAATCCCAATGAGGGCTACTTTGTCATAGTTCACGCTTAGTTACTCTCTTTGACAAATTTACTACCACCAACCACAATGGCAATGTCACCCTCTTTCCAGAAGATGGTTCGCCATACTTGGTAGTAGATGTGAAAGACAACCCAAGTCAAAATAAACCACATGGTATAGTGGTGAACAATACGTACATCCATAATGGTTGCTTTTGCTCCACCTAAAATAGCATGACTCGCAGGTACAGTCCAATCGGTTACAAGGTGCAACATCCAAGGCCACCATGCCCCAATACTACTCTCTCCACTTCCTAACCCATGTACATAGAGTTGAAGACCTGTCAGCAACATCCACGCTAAGAGCAGATGAAAAATAGTAAAGTAGACCGTATTGAAACTATCGCTATGAGTTGAGTCAAACTTTTTTCTTCGATTGAGTGTCACTAAGTTGAGTAAAACCTCAAAAAACTCTTTGATGTTTGCACCTGTAGGGAGTACCTTTTTATAAGACTTCTCAAAACGTGAGAAGAAGTAGAGGTACGCCACTATAATCGAGGTAACATCAAAGATAATTGCCACCATAAAGTGACCCCATCTGTTCCACGCCATTACATACTTATCGACAGCCCCCTCTGCAATGAGAGTTTGATAGTAAGGTTCAGCTATATACAGCCCTGTAATCACAGCCACAATCATCGACAACACATTAACCCAATGAATAATTCTCATCGCAGGGGTCATGCGTTTAACCTGTTTGTATCCTTCATTATTAGACATTATTGCCTCCTTAGAATGCACAGGTAGGGTCAACTTTATAGACAGCTAACTCCTTACCTTGTGTGTCCATCACATGCACAGCACAAGCAATACATGGGTCAAAACTGTGAATGGTTCGGATAATCTCTAACGGCTCTTCAGGATTTTCCACTTTTGTACCAATCAGAGAACCCTCATACGCACCAATCTCACCATTTGGTCCTCTAGGCCCTGCATTCCATGTACTAGGAACAATTGCTTGGAAGTTAGCTACTTTACCATCTTTAATACGCATCCAGTGACCCAACGCCCCTCTTGGTGCTTCTGCCATACCTCGACCTTTACTGTCAGCAGAAACCTCATCAAAGTCAAACTCTGTCCATGTACTAAGGTCTCCAGAAGCTGCATTTTTTGCCAACTCATCAACCCATTCAACCATCGCATCACCAATCATCTCAGTCTCAATGGCTCTAGCTGCTGTTCTACCAACTGTAGAGAAGAGTACCGTTAAAGGAAGTCCTGAACGTTTTAAGAAGTTTTCTGCGTATTTTTTAGTACGCTCATCACCACCAACATAACCTACAACCACACGAGCTAAAGGTCCAACTTCTACCTTTTGTCCATCGTAAAGTGGTGACTTAATCCAAGAGTATTTCTCTTCTGTTTTTAAGTAAGAGTAGCCATCATCTTTTTTCTCTAATCCTGTATAGTTTGGATTGGTTGTACCATCATAAGGGTGTTCAGGTGAACCTGTTCCTTCATACCAAGAGTGGGTTACATCTTCGCTAATCTTCGCTTCATCAAGCTCATGAACTTTTGTAATGTCACCACCAAGAACAAGCCCTCTTTTGAAAAAGAGTTCTGACTTGTAGAAACCTGTGTCGTCTAGTCTAAAGTCACCATAGGTCATGTAAGAGAGGATTCCCCCACCTGCACCACCAACCTCTTTGCCAAGTGTTCCTTTGTGCTTCGTTGCATGGAACGCTTGACTTCCATCGGTTGCCTCTTTGGCATAAGCAGTTCCTGCCATGTAAATGTCGGGTAAGTACGCCCCTTTAATAAACTTGTTACTGTCTAACAACAACTGCTTAAAGAGTGCTATACGTGCAGGATTTTGAATGTCTTGAACACACGTTACACCACCAACAATAATGCTTTGAGGGTGTGGGTTTTTCCCACCAAATATCGCTTGCATTTTTGCCATATCTCTTTGAATATCAAGAGCTTTAAGGTAGTGAGCTACACCAATTAAGTTCTGTTCAGGTGTGAGTTTATAGGCATTATTCCCCCAGTAACCATTACCAAAGATACCTAAACGCCCCTCTTTTACAAACTTAATAATTCGGTCTTGAATCGCTTTAAAGTCAGCCTCACCAGAGATAGAGGGTGCATGACCTGCTACATCTGCCCACTTTTGAGCTTCCTTAGCTGTTGCTTTTGGGTCAGCTTTTGTCGCTGCTACCACATCTACAAAGTCTAAAGCGTGAAGATGGTAGAAGTGTACCAAGTGATCATGCACATACAACGCCCCTTGAATAAGGTTTCTTACCAATCGTGCATTTTTAGGAATAGTAATATTAAATGCATCCTCTACAGCTTCTATACTTCTTTGGTAGTGTGTACCTGTACAAACACCACAGATACGCATGGTCATTAACCCAACATCACGTGGGTCACGCCCTTTTACAATAGTCTCAATTCCTCTAAACATTGTTGAAGATGAAAACGCATCTACAATTCTATTATCTTTGTCAATTACAGCCTCAATTCTAAGGTGACCCTCAATCCGTGTAATAGGGTCAACAATAATATGTTTGTTCCCATTGGCATCGGTTTTATGAAAACCTTTCTCTTCTACAGCAGGGGCTTCACTCTCTTTTGTCTCTTTTACTTCATTCGCCTCAACTGCCGAACTCATCTCTTTTGTCTCATTCGTTTCAGCTGTTGTATTACTTTCAGTTGTCTCTACTGTTGCATTATTTTCTGCCATTACGATTCTCCTCTCTCTTCTTTTTTACCTGCTACATAACTTGCTGCTGCGTGAATACCTATTCCAATTCCAGCTGCTGTTAAGAGTCCTAAACCAAATTCATCAACACTCTTTTCAACTCCACCTGTAGGTGCTTTGATATTCGCATTTGCCATTGGTCGCTCATAAGCATACTTGTCCCAAAAATCAGGCTCTGAACACCCAATACACCCTCGTCCAACACCAATCGGCCAGTTGACCCCTTCGTTGTAACGTACAATAGAACAGTTGTTAAAGGTCATTGGCCCTTTACAACCCATTTTGTAGAGACAGAAGTTATTTTTTGCTCCCTCATCGCCCCACTCTTCAACATACTCACCTGCATCAAAGTGAGCTCGTCTCTCACAGTTATCATGAATACGATACCCAAATGCAAATTTAGGACGAAGTAGAGAATCAAGCTCAGGAATGCTTCCTGTTAAGACAAAGTGTAAAATGACCCCAACCATATTAGATGGATTTGCAGGACAAGCAGGAATGTTAATAAGAGGTTTTCCTTTAACTATGTCCATTACACCCACAGCATCGGTAGGGTTTGGTGCAGCTGCAGGAATCCCCCCGTAAGTAGCACAAGAACCCACAGCCACAACAGCTGCTGCCCCCTCTGCTCCACGCTTAAGGTGGTCAACAAAAGTCTCTGCCTTTGCCCCAATAGTCCCATACTGCCCATCCATACCAAGAGGAACAGCCCCCTCAACAAAGAGTAGATACTTCCCATGAAAATGCTCCATCGCCTCATCCATCTGCTTTTCAGCTTGATGACCAGAGGCAGCTTGAAGTGTCTCATGAAACTCCAAAGAGATAATATCTAAAATAATCTCATCTATCTGTGGTCCATCTGAACGAAGGAGAGCTTCAGAGTTCCCTGCACAATCTTGTAGCTCCATCCAAATCACAGGTACACGATTCATAAGTACAGCAGCCTCAGCCACCAAAGGAGTAAATGCAGCAGGAAGCATCAACATAGCAGTAGTAGCAGAAGCCCACTTAAGGAAATCTCTTCTATCTAACCCCTCCTCTTCAATACTCTCTAAAAAATCCATTCGGTTATTAAGTGGTTTAAGTTGCTTTAGCTCATCTAAACGCTTTTGACACTTAGCGTAAAGCTCTGTATAGTAGCTATCCCCTAAGTTCGTATCAACACTTGCACTCTGTGCCGTAAAGAGTTTCTTTACGGATTCTTCTTTATTCTTGCTCATCTACATCTCCTTCTTCTTAATTATTATGAATAGGTATTCATTTTTATTATGATAGGATATTGGGGCTTAAGGTAAAATGAATGGTGGTTCATTTTTTTAAGAAAAAAAGCTAAAAGGCAATATTAATAGAAGTAAATTATTGTGGGTGAAGTGATATGGAGCATCGGTTGTTAGAAAAGATTAGTGTATCTTCTACCCCACTAATTTAGTAGAAAACTCATCCCCCAAATCAAAAAGAGAAGTCTGTTTTAAAATTTTTCTAGGTTTAGTTAAATTTGTACTCTTCTCCAAAATCTGAACTTTAACCTCTTTAGCTATCTCCTCAACCATAGGAATAACTATCGAATTTCCAATACGATTATAAAGCTTCCCTTTCGACCCAATCAATTTAAAATCATCAGGAAATCCCATCAATCTATAGCACTCTCTAATAGTAAGTTTTCTAACTCTGCCTTGATGATAAATATAGTATCTCCCTGCTGATTCTTGTGATGACAAAGTGGGGTGTGTTCCATCTGACGAATAGATTCTATTGGGTTGTTTGTGAACTCGTGATAGATGTTCTGTATTTTCTCTAACCCCTTTTGTCCTCATGTTTTTATTTCGATACCCTGCAAAGATTAAACCTGATAATTGTCTTTTAGGATTGGCTATAAGTGTATATTCACTCTCATCCAAATACTCAAAATCATCACGCTCTTCTAAAATATCTTTTATAGCAATAGGATTTTTTCTTTCTAACTTAGAAAAATCAAACTCCACTCCATTTAAAGCCCCAACAATAATAGTCCGTTCTCTATTTTGAGGAACTCCAAAATCTTTAGCATTTAAAACTTGCCAATTGGTACTGTAACCCAACTCTTGAAGAGCCGTCAAAACTACTTTTAGCGTCTTCCCTTTGTCATGGCTTTTAAAGTGTTTTACATTCTCTAACACCACCACTTTAGGCTTTTTCTCTTTTAAAATGCGTTCTATATCAAAAAATAGCGTTCCTCGTGTATCGTTAAACCCTTTTTTCTCTCCTGCAATACTAAATGGCTGACAAGGAAAACCTGCCAATAAAATATCATGATTTGGTATCTCTTTTTCATCTATTTGTGTAATGTCACTATGAACTGTATCATTATAATTTAAACCATACATCTCTTGTGCATGGCTATCAATCTCAGAGGTAAAAACACACTCACAACCATGCTTCTCAAAGCCACTCCTAAATCCACCAATTCCTGCGAATAAATCTATAAATTTATAACTCATTGTTCAACTCCTTGGTTAGCTCATTCCACTTCTGTTTGTGAATAGATTTTAGTTCGTCATCATTGGCAATCAAATCAGAATAGAGTTGATAGAACTCTTCTAAATTATCAATAAGCCTCATATAATATTTGAGTGTATCTTGCACACCGTTGACAATAATCTGACAACCATGTCTCTCTTTGACCTCTTCTATTATCTGATTAATCGTTGTTCTATCTTCCTCTAAAACACCATCATAAGACAAAATATAATATCGTTTAGGATTGTATTTAAGAATCTTCTCTTTGGCTATTCGCAAAATATTAGAATCAATAGGTTTATCCAATTTAATCTCAATAGCTTCAAATAGTTCATTATTTTTAAATATCTCTATATCTCCAGCACTTTTAGAGGTTCTATCACTTGCTGTGTGACTACCTAATCCTTTTAGAGTACAGTTTTTATATCGTGATATTTCAAGAGTTAAAATTTGGTAGATAGCATAAAAAGCAAGAACAGGAAGTTTTGAGCCACCAAAAGTTTTATATTTAAATCTAAATTGTCTATCTAAAATATCCATTATTTGAGTAATGGTTAACTTTTCAGGATTTGCTAATGGTTCAATGGTTATTTGATTCTTTTTTTGTAGTTCAATAATTTGAATAAATAGTTCAACTAAAATATATTTTGGGTCAATTTTTTCAATCTCAATAGAGTAAACCAACTCTAAAAAAGCTTTTTTAACAGTTTTATTACTGATTTTTCCTTCATAATCTAAATCATAAGGATAAGGCTGTTCAAGTGAACGAGTAAGCCACCCACTCTCTGCCATTGAGGGTAAACCAAGCTTTTTAAGTGTGGGCGTAATATATTTTGTATCAATAGTTCTACCTGAAAATCCATCTTTTATCTGCGTTTGATGATTTCGTATATCTTGTTTTGGATGAGCTATTTTATAGATACTAAGTGTAACTAAAACTGTGAAAACACCTTTTTGGTTGAAAGATTTTTGAGCTATGGTTTTGATGTTTTGAAGCGTTTTAGGGTTTAGTTTATTGGTGTAATCTTTTTTTTCTATTGCTTCGGTGTGTAGCTCTTCTAGTATTTTACTATAGTTCATTTTTTGTCCTTAATTTCACTATTATATCATGTGTTTTTTTATTTTATTAGAAATATGTCAAATTGTCATACTTTTATATTTTGTTAAGTTTTATTTTTTAAAAGGTGTTTAACCCCTTAGCTCCGTGTCTGCCCATATTGGCATATCAAAACATTGATAATTTTTAAATACCCCCCTACAAAATAGTACAAACTGAACAGACATCAAAAGTACGAAAAATAAAAGTAGCCTCTTTCAAACTTCGGAATTTTTGTATGTATTTTGTAATGTTTTGGCTTAAGTTCTGAATCTTTGTTAGTTAGTATATAAACTTGCTAAAACCAAAATAAGCATATATTGAAAAACTATAACTTTCTCTTTCCGTAATTCAAGAGAATGAATATCTTCAGTATTTGAGAATACATTACCATGCACAATACTATGTCGTTTTTGGTTTATATCTTTTATAAAATCTTCCCATAAATTAGAAACATTTTTTGCTTTTTTAATTTCATATTTTTCTATTATTTCATTTAAATCAAAAGGAAAAGAAGATAATTTAAGTGATAATTCATCTTTTAATGTCATTTGAATCTCTTTTATTCGAAATAAACTATCTTCAAAAATTTCATTTAAAATTTCTGATTCATTAAACCAAGTAAAAACTTTAGTAATTCCAAAATTACTAAAAATAATTTGAATAATTTGAACATTAGGGTTTTTATTCTTCTCAAATAAAAACCCTTCAGAAGAAAGCCTACACTTATATTCTGAAAATTTATCAATTAATTTATTTATTTTTTCAGTTTGTTTTTCATCTTCAATATATGTTAAACAATAAGTTCGTTGTATACCCTTTTTTAAATCTTTAAATTCACAATTTGTGTTTAAGTCATCTATAAAACTTTTAACTAATAATTTAAGAAATCCTTCCATATGAGAGACTATTAATATAGTAATTGAACGACATAATGCATTATATAACGCTTCTTCAGATTCTTTTACATCTTTAGCTTTACGAATTAAGATATCTACTTCTTGCCAATTATTTTCAATAGACAATAAAAACTCTTGCATTGAAGTAGACATTATTTAATAACCTCAAATCCTTTATTAATTCTTGTTTTGACTTTTGTTACATCATTTGTACTCGTTTCTACAGATGAAAAAAACTCTACATTTGCAAATAATGCCTTAAACTCATTATAAGAAACATTCGTATTCTTATCTTGAACCACTAGATTATAAAAAGGAACAACTACTGCATCAAATACAGCAACATTAAATGTTGACATACGCTTATACTCCCCATTTTCATTCACTCTATATTTGGCAAATGGCATATCTCCAAATTGTTTATTAATTAATACTATAGTTTTTAAAAAATTTCCCTTTAATATACCTATTTCTTCTGTAGAAAAATCATTAAATTTTTTCATTTCATCAGTTAAAAAATGTTTTATTCCCCCTGAATATTTCTTA
>JALXFN010000017.1 GCA_027068975.1 Campylobacteraceae bacterium
AACATTATCTCTAAGTAATGTTGATGGAAACAACCTTGGTTTTGCAGAGACAAAAGGATGGAACACCACCTTAACTTCAAGTCTTAGCTACCGTCTTAAGTAGAGATACTACTAAATAGGAGACAGTATAAATCTGTCTCCTATTTAAACTATATTTTTTCATTCTATATCTTCATATAGGGTAGTTTTCTTCTACTTTAGGCTATAATCTATTTCTTATAAAAAAGTAGGAAATAGAAATGAACTTTCAAAAAATCAAACTGGCAATTTACGCATTGTTTCTAACCAATCTTTATGGTTTCAAATTAAAAAAAACAGAAGAACCTCTTGAAAAAAAACGTGTAAGACATGAGTATGCAACAACACTGCTTAAGAAGCTCAAGATATCAGTTGAAGTAAAAAATTCTGAAAAATTAGACTCAGACAAACAGTATTTGCTTCTTTCCAACCATAGAGGGATTATTGACCCCCTTATTGTAGAAATGGCATTGACGAATACCAATATCTTTGGTTTATGGATTTCTAAAAAAGAACTCTATACTTCTCCATTTTTTGGGATGTTTGTTCGTAATGGTGGGGCTATTCTTTTAGATAGAGAGCAGAGTCAAATGAGTGGCTTCTTTTCAGAGATTAAATCAGAGGTTAAAAAAGGAAACTCTATTTTTATTTTTCCTGAGGGAACACGTAACAAAAGTGAAGCTTCACTTATAGAGTTTAAAGAGGGGTTTCGGATTATTGCTCTAAAAAATCGACTTCCTATCTTACCTGTATACATAAGAACGCATACCGACAAAGCTTTAGGTACAGCTTTAAATAAAAAAAATGTTGAGCAGACTATAACTATAGAGATAGGTGACGAGATAGACTACAAAGAGAAAAGAGATATTCAAGAACTCTATAAAGAGATGTTTAACATTTAACCTTTATCAATATTTAGATAAAATCGCGTTCATAATATTCATTAGGATTAAACGCGATGACAAAACCACTTCTTATAGAAATCGGTGTAGAAGAGCTACCAGCTATACCACTACTAAAAATTGTAAAAAATATAGAAAAATCATGGAAAGATATTTTAACTGAGTATCGGTTAGAGAGTGATTTTGAGTTTATCTATACGCCACGTCGTTTGGTGATTAAGCAGGAGATTGCTACACAACAAGAAGATAGCACCGTAGAGTTTTTTGGACCACCTATGATGGCTGCTAAGAGAGATGGAGAAGTGACCAAAGCAGGTGAGGGTTTTGCACGTAAATGTGGTGTGAGTTTTGATGAACTCTCTACCATAGAAAAAAAGGGTAAAGAGGTTCTCTACTTTAAACAAGAGGAAGCTGGAACCAACACAACAGAGCTGTTAGAAGAGATGATAAGCAAATGGGTAGCCTCTATGAGCTTTGGTAAAATGATGCGTTGGGGTTCAAGAACAGATGAGTTTATACGACCTATTCGTTGGTTACAAGTTCGATTGGCTAATGACTCTGTGCCTGTAGAGCTTTTTGGTGTTAAGTCAGACACAAAAACTTATGTTCACCGTATGGTAAACTTTGACGCTGTAGAAGTTCCAACCATAGAGAGTTACGACAAAGTTCTAGCCGATGGAAAAGTATTGTTATATCCTAAAGATAGAGAAGCAAAAATAGTTAAAGAGTTTGATGCTTTGGAAAAAGAACATAACATTACCATAGAAAGAGATACAGACCTTTTAGCAGAAATTGTTGCGATTACAGAAAATCCTAAAGCACTGCTTGGTTCATTTGATGAACTCTTTTTAGAGTTACCCCCAGAAGCCATTATCGCCTCTATGAAAGAGCATCAGCGTTATTTTGCAGTCTTTGAAAATGAAAAACTCTCTAACAAGTTTATTGTGGTTTCAAATGCAGTAACCGATGACTACAGTAAAGTAGTAGCAGGAAATGAGCGTGTTTTAAAGCCAAGACTCGCCGATGGACTCTTCTTTTACCACAACGACTTAAAACGAGGTCTCGTAACCGATGGTCTTGAAAAGATTACCTTTATGGATGGCTTAGGTTCTTTAACCGATAAAATCAACCGTGAAAAAAACATAGCAGGGAAATTACTCTCTTTATATATAGAGCAAGTAGAGAAAGAGACAGGTAAAAGTGCTTCTGAACTTATAACCCTTATGGACGAGACAGTATCTTTAGCAAAAGCCGACTTAACTTCTGAAATGGTCTATGAGTTTACAGAGCTTCAAGGTCTTATGGGGTACTACTACGCTAAAGCCTTAGGAAAAGATGCTTTGGTGTCACAAGCCATTAAAGAGCAGTACTTTCCATTAGGTGAGGGTGCAGAGCTTCCAAGTTCTACCTTTTCAGCCATTGTTGCCATGGCGATTAAGCTTGATACCTTAGTAGGTCTATTTTCTGTAGGAAAAATCCCAACAGGTTCAAAAGACCCATTTGCCTTAAGACGTGCTGTGAATGGAATTGTTCGTATGGTGACCACATATGACTTGTCATTCAACATAGATGAAATACTCTCTATGTTAAATGAGTTGTATGCAGAGTATGATGTAGCGAAGCTAGAAGAGTTCATCATCGAGAGAATCAAAAAATCGTTAGAGGCTAACCCATCGGTTATTATGGCTGTTTTAGAGTCTGGTGAGCGAGATATAAATGAGATAGCTAAAAAGGTCTCGGCACTAAACAACATTGTCTCAAATGATAGCTTTAAAGAGCAAGTCTCTACCTTTAAACGTGTAGCGAATATCTCTAAAGAGGTTAATTTGGAAAATGAATTAACCGTAGATACAGCACTTTTTACAGAGCCAATCGAGGGTGAGCTTTACTCTGAATACTTAGCAACCATGGCTAAAGAATACAACTCTTACGAAGAAAAATTAACAGCTATGTTTGCACTTAAACCAAAACTTGACAACTATTTTGATGACGTTATGGTTAATGCAGAAGATGAAGCTGTTAAAAACAATCGTAAAAATACCGTAGCATCTATCTATAAATCTTTTAGAGAGATTGCTGATATTAAAGAGATTACGGTGTAAAAACTGTTCTCTTTAGTAATAATCACTTTAAAAATCTTAAAAAAATCTATTATTAACACTTGGTTCATAAAGTTTAAGTATATTTCTAAATAGACATCTTGAACAACCCTATTGCACACTAGAAAATATAAGGTTATTCAAGAAGTCTAATAAATTTTTACAAGGTTATTTATGAAACTACTTATGCTTCTTTTTTTACTTCCCTTTTTTCTTTATGCCAATACCAATCCATTAAGTACTGAACTTCTCCCAAAAGAGAAGAGTGTTATTGAGGGGGAACTTCCCAATGGCTTTAAGTACAGTATTATGCAAAACAAAAAGCCTAAACATAGAGCAGAGTTACGTCTGTTGGTTAAAGTTGGTTCTCTTGAAGAGCAAGAGAGCGAACGAGGGATTGCCCATTTTGTGGAACACATGGCGTTTAATGGTTCAACACACTTTAAAAAAAATGATTTGATTGACTACTTAGAGTCGATTGGTGTTGGTTTTGGGAGTGACTTGAATGCCAATACCAGTTATGAGAGAACCATTTATATGTTAACAGTTCCATTGGAAAAAGACAATTTAGAGAGAAGCTTAACTGTCTTTTCTGATTGGGCTGGGGGAATAAGCTTTGAAAAAGAGGAGTTTAATAAAGAGCGAGGGGTCATCTTAGAAGAGGCACGGCTTCGTGATGGGGTTGGAGAACGTATTTTTAAACAAGAAGAGCCTCTATTCTTTAAAAATAGCCCTTACTTTCATAAAGAGGCGATTGGTAAAAAAGAGGTTATCAGAGAGATTCCTGTAGAGGAAGCAAAAGCCTTTTATACAAGATGGTATAGCCCTGAACTGATGCATTTTGTGGCTGTGGGTGACTTTAACACTACGAAGATGGAAGAGCTTATTAGACAGACTTTTGGTAGTCTAAAGAAGAGTCAGCATCCAAAACGGGTAGCAAGGGTTATTCCTGAAAATAATGTAACACGCATTAAGACAGTTTGGGACAAAGAGTTGACCTCTAACCATTTGAGTGTTTATTATCTTGATAAGTTAGACCCCCTGCTTACAAAAAAAGATTTTAGAAGAAGTTTGGTTGATACCATGATGAATAAAATCTTTTCTATGAAAGCCCAAGAGCAGATAGAGAAAAAGAACCCAAAGGCTACGATTATTAATTTTGGTGGGGAGAGCTTTAGTAAAAATCGAGGCTCTTACAGTTTTTCAGCATCCTATAAAGGTGAAGATGAACTTCCTGCTCTAAAAGAGCTTTATGCGTTGATTTTTAGTTTTCAAAAATATGGCTTTTCACCCAATGCTTTAGAGCAAGTCAAGGCAGAGATGTTGGCTTCTAATGAGAAGTCTTACAAGCGTGTACACGACCAAACTTCAGGTGCATTAAGTGAGGAATTGCTTTTTTATGCTCGTCATGCAGACCAAACTTTTGTAGACTATGATGCTGAGTATAAACTCAAAAAAGAGCTTATTAAGGACATTAAAATAGAGGAGATAAACACCCTTTTTAGAAAAATTTTAAGCTTTAAAGACCGTGTGATTCTTTTTGAAAACTCTACAGGAAAAGCATATACAAAAGAGCAAGTACTCTCAGCAATAGACGAAGCAAAGAAAAACCTAACCGATGTAAGTCAAAGTAAAAAGTTACCTACAGAGTTAAAGGTAGAAGGGTTAAAAGCTAAAAAGATTCTAAATGAAAGTTACGATAAAAAGACGGATATTCATGAGTTTACCTTAGAAAATGGTTTAAAAGTAGCCTTTAAAAAGACCGACTTTACTAAAGATGGCGTGACGTTAAAAGGTTTTAGCTTTGGTGGAGAGTCGCTCTATGAAGCAGATAAACTCTTAGAGGTAGAAAACACAACAACGTTTGTTACCAATTCAGGAGTTGGTGACTACTCAAAACTTGAGTTAAGTAAGATTTTGAGTAACAAAAGTGTGAGTGTAGGTGTTGGAATCAATGCACGAACCGAGAGCATCTCTGGGTATGCAAACAGAAAAGATATTGAGAGTATGTTTGCTCTTCTCTATTTGCAACTTACCACACCTAAGATAGATAAAAAAGTGACTCAAAATATTAAAAACATATTAAAGACACATGCCAATGAAGCATTAAATGACCCTAAAACACGATTTTTTAGGGAGGTTAAAAAGTATTATCGTAAAAATAATAAACGTATTGTCTTTGAGACCAATGAGACTATTGAGAAGTATGATAATGAGGAGATGTTGAAGATTTTTAAAGACAGATTTTCTGACTTTAACAACTTTATAGTGACCATTGTTGGTGATATCTCTTATGATGAGGTAAAAGTGTTGGCTCAAAAATATTTAGCCAATTTACCTACTAAAAAGAGAGACGAAAACTTGGTTAAACGAGATATACCACACTTAGAAGGTAGTGTAGAATTTAGCCGAAACTACAACAATGAAAACATAAGTCATATTGTTTTACAGTATGAGACCAAACTTCCTTATAGCACAAAACGAAAATTTGTAGCAGGTGCGTTACGAAAAACGCTAAACAGTCGTCTACGTAAACTCATTCGAGAAGAGAAATCTGGTGTTTATGGCATACATGCCTCTATAGGTCTTGATGTGTTAGAGGTCAAGTCTAATGGTGTTGTCTCATTTGCATGTGACCCTAAACGAAAAGATGAACTTATAGAGATGGTAGATGAGGTTATAGAAGAGATTAAAGCAAAACCTATAACTCAAGAGGAGTTGGCTGTCTATAAAAAAGCTTATAAGACGGAGCATGAGATTGCTTTACGTCAGAATGGTTATTGGTTAAATGTAATGGGAATGCACTACAAACATGGTGATGCTTTTGAGAGAGTTTATACAGACTTAGAGCTTGTAGAGAGCATAACAGCTAAAGAGGTGCAGACTCTGGCTCAAAAAATCTTTGGAAAGGATAAAATACAGATAGAGTTGAATCCGAAGAAGTAAGAGAATTAAAAGCCATATTTAATGGCTTTTAATTTCACTTTTAAGTAATATTCCGTAATCTGTAAAATTGATTGCTTTTAAAGCTTTTTAATTGCAAAACTCTATAAATCTTCAAAAAACAAAACCCCTAAAAATAGGGCTTCAAATGCCATTTTACCCTATAGTAAAACACTTTTCTTTTTTTGATGTTATATGAGTTAAAATATCACACACAAAACATTATAAAATATTATAAAAACCTATAAAAATGTTATGAAATTACTCTAATTTTTAATTTAGATTAATTTATTATCTTATATATTGTGTTTTACTATTTATTTATGTAGTATAGAAATATACAGACGTCAAGGGGAAAGTGTAGTTTGCTACATGGTAGGAACTCACTTTGTTGGGGAGAAAATGAGGTTGAAAAAATTATAGAGGGGAGTTTTAGTTAATGGAAATCAATTTTTTAAAAGCATTTAACGGTGATGCTATACATATATCATATAACACTAAAAATGGTTTGAAAAAAAATATCTTAATAGATGGTGGCGTACCTAGAACTTATATGAATAAGCCACATGGAAGACCAGCCTACGGAGAGCTTAAAACAGAAGTAATTGATAATTTAGCTAATGATGAAAAGATAGATTTATTGATTATAACTCATTGGGATGATGACCATATAGGTGGAATAATTAAATGGTTTGAAGAAGATGAGACAGCAAAAGATAAAATTGGAAAGATATGGTTTAATAGTGGATTACTTATAAATGAGTATTTTGATACAAATTATGGAAATTCTAATAAGTGTGAACTTGATATTTCAGATTCACCTTTTACTAGTTCGGCACAAGGTATTTATTTTGAGGATATTATTGCTAAATATGGATTATGGAATGAACAGTTGGTTAAAGTCGGACAAATAGCAGAAGATGAAGATATTAAGTTTACAATTTTATCACCTACTGATGTAAAATTAGAAAAGTTATTAAAAGAGTGGGAAAAAAGTCCAAATAATCCATATACAAGTAGCGAAAATGATTATGATAAGACTATTGATGAGCTAATGGCATATATTGATGAAAATAAGTTTAAAGAAGATTCAACAATACACAATGGAAGTTCAATAGCTTTTATTTTAGAAATTGATAAAAAGAAGATGCTTTTTTTAGGAGACTCACATCCTAGTGTTATTTGTGAAAGTTTAATAAGTTTAGGAGACCCCTTACCTTTAAAGGTAGATTTTGTAAAAGTTTCTCATCATGGAAGTAGGGGAAATACATCTGATGAATTGCTTGATATGATAGATTGTGATAATTTTGTATTATTGGCTGATGGAACACACAAGGGGCTACCCCATAAAGAGACATTAGTAAGAATTATGAGGAAAAAGAAAGGCTGTAATTTCTATTTTAACTATCCTGAATTAGCTGAAGATATTTTTGGAGAAGAGATAAAAGATAGTCGATTTGAAGCTAAATCAACATTGGATTTAAAATTATGAGTTTTTCAAAAAAGTGTAGGCATTGTTCAGTCAAGGTTGAAAATGGAACAGGTGTACTTGTATCACCTAACACCGAAGAGTACTCATATATTTTAACTGCAAAACATAATTTGTATCATGATTATGAAAACAAAAAGTGTACAGAATCTAAATCGTTAGATAGTATAAAATTGGTTGCTTATGATGAGAGTATTAAGCTGTCTCTATTAGGTAAATATGAATTAGATGAATGTGGTATAGATATAGCTATTTTGAAAATTGAAAAAGTTAATACTTGTGCTTTTAAAATAAAGCTTGATGAACCTAAGAATGGTCAAAAATATTTTCTTTATGGTTTTCCTAAACATAGAAGAGATGATAAGTTCTCAAAAGAAGAACAAATTCGTAATTTTGAATTGAAAGTAGTTGATAAACTTTCAAATCATGAAATTATTGTAGAAAATGATAAGTATTATTCTCAATCTGATATTGATGGTTGTTCAGGTGGTGGAGTTTTTGAGAATATAAATGAGGAGTCTTTTTTAGCAGGTATTGAGTTTAGAATGGATAGAGTTGGAAAAAAAGATGATAATAATACTAGACTTAGATTTTTTTCTATAAAAGCTTTTGATAAAATTGTTGATAAGTATAGTAATGAGTTAGTTTATTTAGATGATACTAAAAACTTTAATAAAAAATATAATG
>JALXFN010000018.1 GCA_027068975.1 Campylobacteraceae bacterium
AGTTAAGCAACTTCTTTTCAGAATACTCATTAAAAGTTATTCAGTATTTTATGAACACTTCACTGTTTGCTCAACCTGAAGTTTACAAAGATAAAGAGAGTTTACCAATTCAAATACCAAAAGAGCATTTAGAACAGTGGTTTGTTCAAGCTTTACAAGTTGAAGCAGTAGGAGCAGGAAGTTATCCTATTGATATTTTAAAAGAAAATGAATGGGGTGCAGATGTAAAAATGTTATCTTGCAAGGTGGATAAAAATGATAATCTTACAAATGGAGATAGTGGAGAGACATCATTGGCTCAAAAGTTTAAAGGTACAGGAGTTAGTTTAGATGATATGTTTAAACAAGAGCAATACCAAGAAATCATAGAAGGGTGGACTTCAATCTGGAAAGACAAATTAGTAAATGTTAAAATTGACAAAAATATAGATAACATTTATTTTTTCTTTTTCTTAAGAGGTAGTAAAAAAGAGAGTTATATTTGTGCTTTTGAAGTAGATGTTGATAATATAAATAGCCAAAATATAACTCAAAGAGATAAAAGTAGCGAGATTAAACAATCGATATTTTTAAATGGTGTTATAGATGCAAAATATGGAAGTTCCAAAATTTACAAAGCTAAAAAAAGGCTAGAGTTACGATTAAAACCTAAGAGTTTACTAGAAGATGGCTTTTTGCTTACTGTTCCCACAGAAACACCCTATAAAGAGGATATTTATGAGTTGGTTCAAGATAGAGAGAAATTTGATGCTTTTATTAAAACTAAGCTACAGAAGTTTTTAAGTTATACTGCTCTTTAGCTTGAGATACTTTTAAAATACGTTCTATCTCTTTAGCAAAAGGGTAAATTCCAACAGCAGGAACGGCATTACCTATCTGTCTTCTTACTTCGGTATTGCTACCCTTAAAGATTAAATCATCAGGAAATGTTTGAAGTCTTGCTCTCTCTCTGTTGGTTAATGCTCTTGGCTCTTCATAGTGGTATGTCCAAGTTCCACCACCCCCACTAGCTAAAACAGTATAGGCAGGTTTTTTTCTATCTAATCTTCTGTAAATATTTGACATTAACCCTTTAATAGCCAATTCAGGTGGCAAGTCTCTAAAATTTCCCCCCTCAGGAATAGCTTCAAGTTTAGCAGTAGTAGAGGGAAGTTGTTTCATATAGTTATGATTAACACAATTTTTATCTATATTCTTAAAAGCCTCTTCAACTGTTACATGATTCTCTTTATGTGTTGGTTCTGGAATATTAAACTCCTCATCTATATCTTTTCGTATACCTATAAACAGAACTCTTTCTCTAAGTTGAGGTACTCCATAATCAGCAAAATTAACCAACTGAACTTTTAGTTTATATCCTGTATCTTCAAATCTTTTTGTAATAATTTTAATAGCTTCACCCTTATTTGCTGACAAAATACCTTTGACATTTTCAGCTAAAAAGACTTTTGGTTGTAGTGCCTCTACAAAGCCTACAAAACTCTCATATAGTCTACCATTTATGTCATCTTTTAGACCAACTTGTTTTCCAACAACTGAAAAAGTTACACACGGAAATCCTCCTAACAGAACATCATACTCCTCATCTATAAAATCATTAGGATTAATTTTAGTAATATCTCCCTCAATTACATGGGTATCTTTAAAATATTTATTATCATTTCTTAATGTTTCACAAGCTTGTCTATTTAACTCTAATGCTTTTAGTGTTTTAAAATTTAATCTCTTATACTCTTTATCTAAAAATTTGAATCCCCCATGAAATCCAATATCTAAACCACCTGCACCTGTAAATGTTGAAAAAATCTTAAAACTCATATGATGAAACCTTTAAATAAATATTCTATCTTTAAAATTGTATCATATTCGCAGCATTTTGTCAAATAGATATTTAGATATGATATAATAATCAGATGAAAAATAGAGCAAAAGAGTTTATTAAAGATATATTAAAAAAGAGAAATCTTACTTATAGTATGTTGTCTCAAAAGATGAAAGAGAAAGGGTATATCTATAGTGATAATACAATTAGAACTAAAGTAAGTAGGGGTTCTTATTCATTTGTCTTTTTACTGGAAGTTTGTGATAGTTTAGATATAGAAACAGTTTGCTTAGAAAAAAAGTAATAAATCCTCTCCTCCAACCAATACTCAACCCCAAACAATCCACCAACAAACCCAACATGCCCACCAGAAGGGCTAACCTCTAAAGCAACAAACTCTGAAACCTCATCACTCTTAGGTAAAATATCAGGAGTCATAAAAGGGTCATCTAATGCATGGATAATAAGCGTTGGCGTACGAATATCTTTTAAAAATTGTTGTGCAGAACAACGCTCATAATACTCTTCACTCGAAGCAAAACCATGCATTGGAGCAGTATAACACTCATCAAACTCTCTGATGGTCTTAATCTCTTTGACCCTTTGTTCATCTATGCCTATTAGCTCTTTCATATCGAACTTTTTGTACTTGGCTAAAAGACTTTTTTTGAGAGGTTTTAGCAGATAGTTTTGATAGACTTTAGCAAACCCTTTTTCTATGGTATCAGCACAGATATCTAACCTCATAGGAGCAGAGACCGAAACAGCTGAATGAAGTGGTGTTTGTTCTTTCCATTCGCCTAAAAGTTTTAAGAGCATATTCCCACCAATAGAGAAACCAACAGCATGTAGAGGGTTGTTAGGGTAAGTTTTGTGTAAATATTCTATCCACGCTTTAGCATCGGCTGTATCACCTGAGTGGTAGGCTCTTGGTTTTAGATTTTCTTTTTTACCACACCCTCGAAAGTGCATAAGTACAGAAG
>JALXFN010000019.1 GCA_027068975.1 Campylobacteraceae bacterium
ATCTAGCCTATGGCTTAATATTATTGTGCAATATTAAGATAAAAACTATTTTCAATAAAACTTCTTTTTCTAAACTCATCAGCACTTTATTTTAATAGACAAAATAAAGGAATTACTTATGTCAAAATTTTTACCTACAAAAGACTTTCATGTCTTAGAAATTACCGATTTATCTCCAACTGAGATTAAAAAATCTATCAAGCTATGCAAGAAAGATAGAAAAAAATTTAAAACTGTTTCTGCTCAAAATTTTGTTGCAAAACATTTTGGTATTAAAAAAGGTTTTTCAGATTACCAAAGATGGTATGATGAAGAGTTAAATCCATTTTTAGAAAAACATAATTTATTAACCTTAGAAAATTTAGTAGATAATCCAAAGAATGAAGGTTTCAAATTTTTTACTTATAGACAAATTTCTGATAGATTATATAATTCTAAAAAATTAGAACCCCAAAGAATATTTACAGGATATTACTCAGATATACAATTATTTACTGAAGAAATTTCAGCATTGGCTGTAGGCTTACCTAAAGAAATTGTTTATAGTCGTTATCCTAATATTGATTTAGTTAAAAAACAAAATCAACTATATGCTCTCAAGAATCTAATAGGAGATGTTTTTATTGATTATGAAACTTTTGATACTGATAAATATATTTATCAATTATATAATACTTCATATAGTGATGCCGAAGAAAAAAAGAATTATGAAGATGCGAAAGGAATTAAAGAGATATTATTGACTTATGTCGATGATTGGGTAGAGATAATACCATTTTATAATTTATTTTTTTTAAAGGGAAAAGATGGAGCATATGACTTTGTTTTTAAAAATTTAAGAGATGAAACTTTTGATACAAAGTATAGTTCGTTTTACCCATATTTAAAACATACCGATGTTTCTTCTTTATTTAATGAAGAATATGATTTTGAAAGATGGTTATACTTTGGACATAAAAACAGAACCGATAATTACAAAAAAATTAAAGTAGCATCACTTTGGAAAGAATTTGACGAACATGAGGCAGAAAAGCTTTTTTATAAAAATTATAGTAGTGAAGAGTATCATCAACATAATATAGTTAAAGATTATTATATTTTTAAAAAATTATACAAGTATCAAAATCATAGTAAAAAAAAGCATTTAGAAGGCTTTCAAAAAATAGTAAATGATAAAGAGGAGTTGTATGTCTCAGATATTATTACAATAGAGCAGTTTGAAACTTTTTTAGAAGAAAACAAAGATTATTTAGAATCTAGACATGAAGAGCTTGATAAATATCAACCTTTAAATAGAGAAAAAGATAAAACTTTTCCTGTAACAGTTACATGGTTTGATGCTGTTGCTTATTGTAATTGGTTAGAAAAAAAATATGATGTTCCAATTAGATTATTAACTACCAAAGAATATATATCTATTCATCCATATCCAAATGGGTGTTATGAGAATAAAGAGTATTCAAAATTATATAATCGTTATGAACAAGATTATCAAGGTAATGTACGGAAAAACCTTAGAGGAGGGATATTTTTAAATGATGTACGATTTACTGAAATAGCACAATTAAATAGTCCTGATTATAGAGTAGACTTTGATGATTTGACTTTCTCTTATATTCGACCATTAAAATATATTCAATCTTCAGATAATATATCTTTTTGTATTTCGCCTAGTTTTGGAGAATGGTTATTTGAAGAGGGTCATACAGTTTTACCATATTTTATGCAAGGAGTATATGGAGGCAAAATATTTAATTTTACTCCTAAGAGTTCAGGGAAGTATAAATATAGAAAGATTGGTTTTAGAGTTTGTTATACAATTAAAAAGGATGCATAATGAATAGTAAAACAAACATAGCATTATTTTTTGATTGTGAAAATATTAGTGTATCTTATATTGATGATATTTATAATGAATTAGCTAATTATGGAACAGTGATTATTAGTAAAGCATATGCTAATTGGAATAATAATCGTAATAAGAACTGGAAGGAAAAATTACAAGAGTATGCAATAGAGCAAGTCCAACCAAATACCTCTGATAAAAATTCATCAGATATTAAAATTACCATAGATGTAATGAAAACAATTTGTAATAAGCAGATAGATATTATTTGTCTTATATCAAGTGACAGTGATTTTACAAGCTTAGCGATGGAAGTTAAAGCTAATGCACTAGAAGTGATAGGAATGGGAGAAAATAAAGCTCCTAACTCTTTAAGAAAAGCATTTTCTACGTTTATCGAGTTGCCATTAAAGAAAGAACCTTTAACGCAAAATGATAAATTGGTAAACATATTAGAAGGTGCTATCAAAAATATAAAAGATGGAAATGAGTATGTGTTGGTCTCTAGTCTAGGTACTTATTTAAAAAATAAAGATGCCTCATTAATTGCAAAAAACTATGGCTTTAGAACATGGGGTGATGCATTTAAAAAGTATGATTCTCATTTTAAAATAGACTATCGCGATAAGAAGAAAAGTACAATGATTGTTGCTATTAGTAGTTAGTGTTTTTTATTTATATTATTAAGATAGACTTATAAAAAAGAAAATATACGCTATAATCTTCCTTATGAAAAAGAAAATAAAACAGATAATCCGAGATTTTCACCTACAAAAGCCTTTTGAAGTCTATAGCCGTGAACTTCAACTCCCCATCAATACCCATAAGATAGTAACACTTATGGGGGGGTCGTCGTTGTGGTAAGACTTCGATTTTGTATGAGACCATTAATCGACTTACACAAACCATAGATAAAAAGCAAATCCTCTTTTTTAACTTTGAAGATGAACGATTTGAGTTAAATCAAGAGAGTTTAGACCTTATACTTCAAGCCTATATGGAACTCTATCCTGAGATAGAGATGAGCAGTACCTATCTCTTCTTTGATGCGATTCAAAATGTAGATGGGTGGGAGAAGTTTGTTCGGCGTGTTTATGATGGTGTGAGTCAAAATATCTTTATTACAGGTTCTAACTCTAAACTTTTGAGTAGAGACATCGCTACCTCTTTGCGTGGTCGAACCATTACTTATGAGGTCTTTCCTCTCTCGTTTCGTGAATATTTGGCTTTTGAGAAGATAGAAGTTGACCTCTATAGTACCAAAAGTTTGGCATTTATTCATAACCGTTTAGAGAAGTTTTTGCATGAGGGGGCTTTTCCTGAAACAGTTCTTTTTGATGATAGAATTAGAGAGAAGATACTTCAAGACTATTATAATGTGATGATTTATAAAGATTTGGTAGAGCGATTTTCTATTAAAAATATAGAGGCATTAAAGTTTTTTTTAAAGCGTATTTTAGCCTCTTCTACCAAGATAGTCTCTGTCAATAAAATCTACAATGACCTAAAATCGAGTGGTTTTAAAATTGGTAAAAATAGTCTCTATGAGTATTTGGGATATGTAGAAGATATTTACTTAAGTTTGACTCTTGATAGATATAGTCAAAAGATTACTACTCAAACTGACAAAAAGGTTTATAGTATAGATATAGGTTTGAACAATACGGTACTTTATAAATTTTCAGATGACATTGGAAAATCTATGGAAAACGCTATTTTTTTAGAGCTACGACGAAGAGAGAAAGAGATATATTATCATACCGATAGAAGTTCAGAGTGTAATTTTGTAGTTGTAGAGAAAGGCAGAGTAACCCAAGCCATACAAGTAACCTATGAGATGGAAAATGAGAAGACAAGGGCTAGAGAGTTTAAAGGCTTGGTTAATGCGTGTAAGCTGTATGGTTTAAATGAGGGTTTGATTATTACTTATGGTGAAGAGGGGAGTTATGAGGAAGATGGGGTTAAGATTGAACTTGTCTCTTTGGTCTCTTTTTTGTTGGAAGATGTAAAAAAGGATTATAAATGGCAGTAAAATTTGACAGTATAAACAAAGCACATGAGGGTATGAAGCTCTATTGGAGTGAGAAAAACAGAAAAACACTTGATGGGATTGATACGAAGATTATGGAGCTTAGTAAATAATGCAAAAATATTTAGAAGCAACAGAAATTATAGACTACCATAACAAAGAGGTAAATGCTTTAGCTCTGTATTTGGCTGAAAATTGTGATACAGATGAGCAGATAGCCAAAAACTGTTTTGAGTATGTACGCGATGAGATACATCACTCAGGTGATTACAAAGACAACATCACAACAGCTACAGCATCCGAAGTACTTAAACATAAAACAGGCTGGTGTTATGCAAAAGCATTTTTACTAGCAGGACTTCTACGTGCAAATGGTATACCTACAGGTTTTGCCTATCAACGGCTGTCTTGTTCAGAGTACAAGCCCGATATCTATTGTCTGCATGGACTAAACTGGATATACCTCAAAGAACACGGTTGGTACAGAGTAGATGCACGTGGAAACAAAGAGGGTGTTGATGCACAGTTTATGCCTCCTGTTGAGAAGTTGGCATTTGAAGTAGGGGAGAATGAGTTTGATTTGAGTGAGAATTTGTCAGAACCCTTACCTGTGGTTGTTGAGGCATTGCATAAGTATCGGACTTATGATAATATGGTAGAGAATTTTCCAGATGTAGATGAAAGCTTTTGTTATGAAAAATAAATGGAATATGGTTTTTTACTTTTTACTCATAACATTTTTACTTTTTGTTTTAGCATTTGCAACACCTGTGATAGGCTTTTTTAGTGCTAAATTTTTATTTGTAAATGAGTTAGGTTGCAATATGAGCAGTTTTAGCCAGAGTTCATGTTTTGTATTTGGGGTAGATATAGGAGATAGGATTCGTATGTATAATGCACCATTTATTGGACTCTTGGCTACACCTATAGCCTTTTTTATAGCATTTTGGGAGGTCTCTCTGCTTTGGATTACTTTGATTTTTTTAGCAAAGGTGATGGTAGGTAAATATGAAAGAGAAGGAGAAAAAAATGATATATAAAATATTTTTTAATTGTCTATAGAATTGATTCATAAAATAGTGACTAGGACTTTTGTGTATTAGAATATTGTAACTATTAGTAGGAGGAAAAATGAAAAAAATAATAATTTTAATGGGTATATTGTTGCTATTGGCATGTACCCCCAAAAATACAATTGATTTACTTAGTATAAAGTTTGGAGAAGATAGTGCATTTAAACTTCTTAAAGGAGAAAAATATGCGACTTATCCTAATTATGTTTCAACATCTTCAAAAAAAATGATGGTGTTTGATGGGCTTGATTTAACAGGCTATAATTCCAAAAAAGGTATGAAAAATTATCTTATTTTTTATTATAAAAAAGAGGATAAAACAATCTTTTATTATTCTGTATCACTTTTAGATACTGAAGTATATAAAAAACTATTAGAGGTTCTAATAGCAAGGTTTGGAGAAGCAGATTATCGGGACTATAGAACCGATGCTGATTTTAATAATGATAAGCCATATAGTTATATATGGGAAGATAAAAAAAGTAAACGGCTATTTATTTTTGTGATGTATGAACCTGACAATGTAAAATTGAATGTCATGATTAATCCTTCAACAGCTCAGGAAATTCCAGGTATGGCTAATGCAGGTTGCTGGAATGATTTTCTATATGAAAGAAATAAAAAGAAAGATAACAACTATACCTATAAAGAGTATTTAGAGGATGAAAAATCTAAAATATCTCCTGCATTATGTACAACGCACACGAAAGGAAATTAAATAGAGTTTTAGCTGTGTGAGTAGAAGAAATAGTGATAAATTCTTATATAAAGGAAAAAAATGAAAACAAAAATCATATCTGTTTTTTTACTACTCATAATTCTATTTGCATATGTAACTCAAACAAAATTTATTCTGCAAAAAAGCTATACTAGTCCAAGTAATAACTATATTTTAGAACTCTATGTAGAGAGAGACTATAAACCATTTTTCTCTCTTTCAAGTGAGCAAGATTTTGCAGAAGCATATGTAATATTAAAAAATAAAGAGGGTAGGGTACTACTTGAACCACATTGGTATGCCTCTTGTACTTTTCCCATAGGAGATTTAATGATAGAATGGAGTGAAAATAGAGTTTATTTTACTAAGTTTAATTATATAGATTTGGCTTCATTCTCTTTTGATTGTTATTAATATTTGACATCCCCCTCTAAAAGTGCTACAATTTACCAAACGAACGTTTGGATAAATAATGGCAACTAAAAAAACATCAAAAGAAGAGATAATCAAAGAGTCGGTTAAACTCTTTAAACTCAAAGGCTATTACAACACCTCAATGGCAGACATCGCTAAAGCGTGTGGGCTTCTGAAAGGGAGTATCTACCACCACTTTGAAAACAAAGATGCCATCGGTGTATCCTCTTTAACCTACATTCATGACTTTTTTGTAAAAGAGGTCTATAGCATTGCTTACAAGACCCACCTACCTGTAACAGAGCGTATTGAGCTTTTTATTCAGAAGATAGACGACTATTTTTTACACAGTGAGGGTGGTTGTCTTTTTGGAAATTTGGCACTTGAACTCGCTTCTGAAAAGCTCTCTTTTACCCAAGTGATAAAAGAAGATTTTGAAGCGTGGGAAGAGGCATTGGCTTTTATGTTAAAAGAAAAATATAGCGACAAAGAGGCGATGGTACTTGCCAAAGAGTATGTGGCGTTGACCCAAGGGTCGATTATGATGATGAACTTGCATAACAACTCTGAGCAGTATCTGCAAGTGGGTCAAAAAATTATTTCATTACTAAAGGAAGAATCATGACAGAACAAAAACACCCCTTACCACCATTTACACTAGAGACAGCCAAACAAAAAGTACGCATGGCTGAAAATGCATGGAACTTAAAAGACCCACAAAAAATCTCAATGGCATACAGCCCCAACAGTAAGTGGCGAAACAGAAACCTATTTATTAACGGACGTGAAGAGATAGTCACCTTTTTAACAGCCAAGTATGAAAAAGAGTTAGAGTACCGACTCTGTAAAGAGATTTGGGGATGTTTAGGAAATAGAATTGCTGTACGTTTTGCCTATGAGTGGCATGACAAAGAAGAACAATGGTGGCGAAGCTATGGCAATGAAAATTGGGAGTTTGATGAGAATGGCTTAATGAAAGTTCGATTTGCTAGTATTAATGATTTAGCGATTGATGAGAGTGAGAGAAAGCTTACTTGGGAGGGCGATGTTCGTCCTGATGATTGGGCTGAGTTGAGTGAGATGGGGTTGTAGTAAAGATACAATGAACAAAAAAATCCTAACCCTTGCCATTCCAAACATCATAAGCAATATCTCCATTCCCTTAGTCTCAATGGTCGATACTATGCTCATGGGACACCTCTCTGCTTTGCATTTAGCTGCGTTGGGTATAGTGAGTATGATATTTCTTTTTCTTTACGGCACTATCAATTTTTTGCGTATGGGAACCACAGGCATAACGGCACAAGCCTTTGGACGAAAAGATAAAGAGGCTATCTCTAAGACACTCTATAGGGCTTTGTTTGTTGCTTTTATGCTCTCTTTGGCTCTTTTGTTTTTTCAAGAGAGTGTCTTAAAAGTCTCTTTTTACTTAATGAATGTCGATAGCACCTATCAAGCTTATGCTCAAAGCTATTTTACCATTCGTATCTACACTGCACCTGCTGTTTTTATGCTCTATGTCTTGATGGGTTGGTTCTTTGGTATGCAAAATGCACACTATCCTTTGCTTGTTACCATTCTTATAAATGTGTTAAATATTCTCTTTAGTTACTACTTTGTCAATGTGCTAAATATGGGTATTGAGGGGGTAGCTTATGGTACGGTTATTGCTCAATATACAGGTTTGGTCTTGGCATTTATGCTACTTTTTAAGTACAGAGAAACGTTGCACTTTTCTTCTGTGTCAGATGTCTTAAAATGGAATGAGCTGTTAAGGTTTTTAAATATCAATAGAGATATTTTTATTCGTACGATTTTACTCACATTGAGCTTTGCATTTTTCTACTCACAAGCTGCTAAACATAGTGAAGAGACCCTAACGGTGATGATACTTCTTTTACAGTTTGTCATTTGGTTCGCCTATACCCTTGATGGTTTTGCAAACGCAGCCGAGAGTTTGGTAGGCAGATACTACGGAGCAAAAGATTGGAAGAACTTTTAT
>JALXFN010000020.1 GCA_027068975.1 Campylobacteraceae bacterium
GTTTTAGGGGCATGGACTTTAGTCCATGAAATAGACAACAGCGACTAAAGTCACTGCTCCTAAAGTGTCAACTACTTTTAACTAGTCATGAAGGATGCCATTAATTCCTTAAGTCATTGGCATTGGGGACTATGACCTACGCGACTTTGTCGCTTGTATAAAATAATTTTCTATGAGAAACCTGTAGGTTAAAATAACACGAGACAAGATTGATTATACTTATGATATAATTGATTTAAATTAAAAGGAGTAACCCATGCAACTAGCTTTAGATGTAGGTACTATCAATATCCAAAACCAAGAAGTAACAAAATTTATCCAAAATAAAAGCATCGATGAAATCAAAAGCATGATTACCGATTTTTTGAATAAACAAGTAAATTTAGTCTCAAATAAACCCTCCAAAAAAAAGGGGAAATAGGCAAAAGTAGCTGATGAGATGAGGGGTACAATGAGTAGTGATACGGTGGATTATCTCAAAAATTTTAGTCAAGAGATTAGAAGTGGATTTGAGTTGAGAGATTATAAATAACCGATAATGAAAAAATATATTTTAGATACACTTATCTCATCTACTACAATGGCAGAAAATGCCACACTTATTAGTGATGATTCGATTTTTGAAAAACTCTCTGAAATAGAACCAAAATTTAAGTGGGAAAATTGGCTAAACTAGTCTAATCCTCACTTATTACAGTTTATTCATCAACCAACCAAACCCAACAGGAATAAAAGCTTTCGCTCCATGTTTTACATTTGAGTCAATTAAGTTAGTTAATTGACTCAGATGTTCCCTATATATGTTAAGAAAAGATGTAAAAGAGACTAGATTTATGGAACAAGATGGGTTTGATAAAAGAGTGAATGATTTAGATATGAAAGTAATCTCTGCTATAATATAAACAACTATATAAAACAAAGGAGAACTCATGCCACCATTTACACAAGCCATAGAGTATTATACTTACGATGACTATAAACAGTGGGAGGGTGACTGGGAACTTATAGATGGCATTGCTTATGCCATGGCTCCCTCGCCTATGATTTCTCATCAAGCCATTGCAAGTGAAATAACTTTTGAGTTGGTCTCTTCTACAAGAAAATGTAAACAGTGCTTAGTTGTGATTGAGCAAGATTGGAAAATAGATGAAGTGACGGTACTCAAACCCGATATTGCACTGATTTGTAATGAAACGAATCTCTCTCACATTAGTAAGTTTCCTCTTATTGTTGTTGAGGTTATAAGTAAATCTACTGCACTAAGAGATGAAAAATATAAGTTTGAAATTTATAAAAATGAACGTGTTCCCTATTATGTTTTAGTCTACCCAAATGATTTAAAAGCCAAAATATATAAACTTCAAGGCGATGACTACATAAAACAAGGTGACTTCTCTTTAGAGACGTATGAGTTTGATGACTTAGAGTGCAATGCTTCCATTGATTTTGAAGCTGTTTTCGAAAAGTTTAGAAACTAAACCGTAGGTTCGGTAACACCGAACATTGAAAAGATAAACAAAACTTGTTCGGTACTACCAAACCTACACCTTAACCCTCGACTCCATAGCCCGTGTTAAGGACAATATATCTATATTTTCAAGTTCCACACCTGTTGGAACTCCTTGGGCAATTTTAGAAAAATAGATATCCTCTCCTGCTAGTTTATCTTCTATATAGAGTATCATCGTATCAGTTGCTAACGACGGTGGAAAAGCAAAAATAACCTCATTTACACCTTTTACTGCATCTTTTAAATGATACTCATCAAGGTCAGAGATTTGAGTTACTATGTAGTAGACACCCTTGTATTGACCACTCTCTTCTATGGTCAAGATATCTTTTGCACTTTGTACGATACATAATATGCTCTCATCACGAAACTCATCAGAACAGATGGCACAAAGTTCATCTTCACTCATGTTGTGACATTTTTTACAACGTTGAATGGAATTAACCCCCTCTTCTATAGCATGAGCCAGTTTCATGGCTAAGAAGCTGTCTTCCATCACCAAGTGATATGCCATCTTAACAGCTGATTTTTTACCAATGCTAGGCATCTCTTGAAAAGCATTAACTAAATTTTCAAATGCTTCTATTTTATATTTTTTCATCTACTATACTGTATAATCTGAAACTTTAGAAGCCGTTGCAACACTTTTTATAAACTCTACTACTTTAAGATGTTCAGGGTGAATAGCATAGGCTTCTAAGCCCTCTTTATCTTCAAACTCAGAGTATAAACTCATATCCATTGCTCTATCTTCTTGTGAAAAATTAATGCCAACTTCCATACTCTTTAGGCTAGGTACTGTTGTAAGAAGTGCCTCGAGCATTACTTTTGCTTTTTGTAAATTTTCCTCTCTATTTTTATCTTTAAAATCAAACATTACAATATGTTTCACCATTATTTCTTCCTCTATTTTTAAGATAATTTTTATACGCGATTATAGCTAAAATATGTTAGACTTCGCTCAATTTTAATATTTGGAGAAAAAATGACAGAACTTGACTACTATGAAGCCTTAGAAGTTAGCCGAAATTGCTCGGGAGCTGAACTAAAAAAGGCTTACCGTAAACTTGCCATGAAATATCACCCAGATAGAAACCCTAATAACAAAGAAGCAGAAGAGAGATTCAAGTATTTAAGTGAAGCCTATGAAGTTTTAAAAGATTCCGAAAAACGTGCTATATATGACCAGTATGGGAAAGCAGGTCTCGAAGGTCATGGTCGAGGTGGTTTTAGTGGAGGACAAAATAT
>JALXFN010000021.1 GCA_027068975.1 Campylobacteraceae bacterium
GTCTATTGATGTTAGGAAGTTTGCTATTTTTTGTTGTTCGGGTTTTTGGGGTAAAGTTAGTTTTATTCCAAAAAAATCTTGATTTCTAATATGTACTTGGGTACTCCCAACCATAATTTTTTGCATTAATCGTCTATATTCTATTCTATTAGAAAATAATGTTAAAAACTTTTCATCTAATTTTTCACTAATCTTGAATCCATATACACCTTGTGCCAATATTAAATTTTTTGAAGAATAATTTTTGACAATATATCCTATATTGGGTCCACTTGGAACTAAGTCTCTTAGAGTTGTAATTAAATAGCTATTATCTACTACTGACTTATTATTTTTTTCAAAAAAATCATCTGAACAGAAAGTTGGATTATCTTTATCTAATACTAATTTCCCATTACTTACGATTGCTTTTTTGGGAATTACTTCACTATTTGATTTTTTTACAAAATCTTTTGGTTTAAGAGAAGCACCTCCTTTATGAGATAGGATAAAATCCCCTAACCTCTTCTCAACCCACTCCCCCTCAAACTCCCTAAACCTCAACTTCGGTACATTAAATTCACTCATCTCCATCTCCCTCATAAATCATATTCATAATCAATTTAATAATTATATCTTTCTGTTCAGGCATACTAGTAGCCACCAAAAGAGCCAAAGAAGCCAAAGCATTATCGTTTATTTTTACTTCACCATTTGCCTTATACAACGCCCTATTTTTTGCCAAAAACAGAATAAACAGATACGCCCCAATGCGTTTGTTACCATCGTTAAAAGGGTGACCCTTTATAACATAGTAGAGCAAGTTAGAAGCCTTTTGTTCTAGTGATGGTAAAAGGTCAACACCTCCAAAAGTCTGATAGATATTAAGTAGATTTCCCTTAAACTCTCCTGCTTTCTCTTGACCAAAAAGCTCTGTTGCCTCACCTTTATCCATAAGTCTCTTTTTAAAAACCTCTATGGCTTCTTTGGCTTCATCGTAACCCAAAACAAACCTCTCCTCTTTAGTCTGCGTAACCTCTATAAGACTCTGCTCGTCATAACCTTGTAACAACGCCCAACTTCGTGCATAGTTACTTACAATCTCTACAAAACCTTTAGACTCTGCAAGAGTAAGTTCTTGGTTTTCAATATTGCTCTTTATAAGTGCTATGGTAGCGTTTAACTCATCTAGTTTTTTCTGTTGTAGGCGTTCTTTGTTTAGGGCGTAGCCTTTTATAAGATAATCTTTTAAAATACTATTTGCCCATATACGAAACTTTGTACCCTCTTTTGATTTGACTCTATATCCTACGGAGATTATGACATCTAAAGTGTAAAAGTTTGTATTATAAGATTTTCCATCACTAGCAGTTATACGGAAATTCCGTATAACTGAATCTTTTTCTAATTCACCCTCTTTAAAAATATTATTAACATGCTCATTTATTGTTCTAATATTTTTACCAAAAAGCTCTGCCATCTGCTTCTGACTCAACCAAATAGTATCATTATCAACCGTTGCATTTAGTGCAACCTCTCCATTTTCATAAATTACGATATCACTCATAGTTTTGCCTTTTCACCTCGTTCACCTCGTTCCCAACGTCCTCGTTGGGAATGCATATTAGAATTTAATCTACAAAAAACTTTGTTTCATAAAAGAACTCCCCTATACATTCCCACCGAGACGGTGGGAATAAGGCTAACTACTCCATATTTCCGAATAGTTGACTCTTCCATCAAAACGGTCTCTCTATCCCCAACTCATCACAAAACCCAGCTATGGTTTTATCTGTCTCTTTCATCTCAGCTTCCAACTCTTTTAAAGCCCTAGAAACCTCAGCCAAATCCACTGTCTCCTCCTCTTCAAAAGTATCAACATAGCGTGGAATATTTAGATTATAATCATTCTCGGCTATCTCTTCAAGCGTTGCTTTGTAACTATATTTATCCTCTGCTTTTCGCTCTTTATAGGTAGTGACAATCTTCTCTATGTCTTCATCTCTCAAATGGTTCTGATTTTTCACCTTCTCAAAATGAGCAGAAGCATCTATAAAGAGTACACAGTCGCTCTCTTCTCGACACTTCTTAAAGACCAAGATACATGTAGGAATGCTCGTACCGTAAAAAATATTTGCAGGAAGCCCAATAACAGCGTCCAAATAGTTTCGCTCCTCTATAAGATAACGGCGAATATGCCCCTCGGCTGCACCACGAAAAAGTACCCCATGAGGCATAACCACAGCCATTGTTCCGTTGTCATCTAAGTGGTGTATCATGTGTTGCACAAAAGCAAAATCTGCTTTGGTTTTTGGGGCTAGTTTTCCATATTGTGAGAATCTGTCGTCGCTTAGGTGTAGAGGGTTTGCCGACCAGTGAGCCGAAAAAGGAGGGTTAGCAACAATCGCTTCAAAATGTTTTCCTACATGTTGTGGGTGTTCTAAGGTATCCTCTTGTTTTATGTCAAACTCTCGGTAGTGAACATCGTGCATTATCATATTCATTCGTGCAAGGTTGTAGGTGGTACGATTTAGCTCTTGACCGTAGAAGTTAGAGACACTCTCTACCTCTTTAGCAACGCGTAAAAGCAGAGAACCAGAACCACAAGTTGGGTCATATACCGATTTTAGTTTTGTTTTGTTGTGAGTAACAATCTTGGCTAAAATCTTGGAGACCTCTTGGGGTGTATAGAACTCTCCTGCCTTTTTACCAGCACCTGAAGCAAACTGCCCTATGAGATACTCGTAAGCATCTCCTAAGACATCTCGGTCATGATTTTTAAGCTGAAAATCTATCTTGTCCAAGTGAGAAAGCACTTTAGAGATAAGCCTGTTTTTCGCCTCTTCACTTCGCCCAAGTTTGGTACTTGTAAGGTCAAGGTCTTCAAAGAGGTGTTCAAAATCATCTTCACTCTCTTGCCCCATTGTACTTTGCTCAATGCTGTTTAGTATCTGCGTTAGGTCTTCTAGTATAAAGTTGTTTTCATCTCCATTACCACGCTTAGCTACAGCAGAAAAAAGCTCTGATGGTTTCAGAAAATACCCCAACTGCTCAATGGAGTCCTCTTTTATGGCTTCAAGATACTCTTGCCCCTCTTCTGAGTTTTCATCAATATCCACATACCTCATGCCGTCCTCTTCTAAAATATAGTCAGCATGGTCTTGCATCTTTTCTGAAAGGTATTTGTAGAAGATAAACCCCAAAATATAGTCTCGAAACTCATCTGCATCCATCTTGCCACGCAAGGTATTTGCAATGTTCCATAGCTGTTGCTCTAGCTGTTTTTTCTCGTTTTCACCCATTATAGTATGTACCTTATTTTTTGATTGAAAGCATTATATCATATAAAGCATTTTTGATATAATGTTATAAAACTTAATATGTTAATACTTTTGTAAAGAGATAAAAGCTTTATTTATAGTAGTTATTTTAAAAAAATCAATTTATTTTAAAAACTAAGTTTTTATTAATAAATTATCAGTTATAATCCGTCCAGAAAGTATAAGAGAACCTTGCAATTTGCATAGTGTATCGCTATGTCTGTATAGAGTCTAACAAAGCTTCATTAACCTATTCTTTACTATTATAAATAAAGTACTAGTGTACATATTTCGTAGTAATCTTGTAAAGATAAATAGTGTACACTAGTACATTATTTATGTCGAGTTGAATAGGCTAATATTTGAACGAACGAAGACTCTTATACTTTTATATCTCATCTAGCACATCACTTTTCCAAAGTAAAAATATCGAAATAGTGACATATATCTCCATTTTAACTTTGAAAAATCAATGTACTTTATGAGATATTTTTACATCAATAAACTTTAATATTTTATAGGAATATATCTATGACACGTCAAGAACTCTACGACGAAATAAAAAAAACCTCCAAAGATAGCTACATACTTAGTGAAATGAAACGTCTTGGTTTTTGGGACAGCACAAAGCCCAAAGTAGCACAAGAACTCATTGAAAAGAAAACAGCTCTACAACAAGAGCTAAATGGACTCTCTCGAAAAATTAGAAATCCTGAATCGGTCATTAAAGAGATACACAAACAGCGTATGGCAGATGCTCTAGTAAGACGTGAAGAGACCAAAGCAAAACGAGAAAAGAAAGAGCAAGAGAGACTAGCCAAACGAAAAGAGAAAAAAGAACAAGAGATTGGTTTTATTGGTCACTCGTTTATAACAGATTTACAAGAGCAAGAGAGCAATCAAGAGCTACTCAATGCAAACAATCTTTTTTTGATTAAAGATGCTAAAGATTTAGCCACAAAAATGGGGATAACCCTAAAAGAGCTACGTTTCTTAACCTATACTCAAAAACTCTCCAACCGAACCAACTACGTCCATTTCCAAATGGCAAAAAAGACAGGTGGTTTTCGTGAAATATCAGCTCCTAAACCTCAGTTAAAACGTTTGCAATATTGGATATTAGAGAACATCCTTAACAAAGTAGCCATTAGCAATGAAGCTCATGGTTTTGTGGCGAAAAGAAGCATAGTAAGTAATGCTCAACCTCACATTGGCAAAGCTGTTGTCATTAACTGTGACTTAGAAAACTTTTTCCCTACGCTCTCTTATGCTCGTGTTAAAGGGCTGTTTAAATCTTTGGGCTACTCGGCAGAACTCGCAACCATCTTTGCCATGCTCACCACAGAAGCAGAGCAAAAAGAGGTTGTTTTAGATGGAGAAAAACTTTTTCTCTATACAGGGAAACGCTACCTCCCACAAGGCTCACCTGCTTCGCCAATGATTACGAACTTAGTCTGTAGAAAACTTGACAAACGTATGCTTGGAATTGCTACTTCACTGGGCTTTACCTACACACGTTATGCTGATGACATGACTTTCTCTTCTGAGAGCTATGAGAAGATTAACAAGATGATGTATTGGGTCAAAGGCATTGTCAAAGAGGAAGGGTTCATCTTACACCCTAACAAGACCAAAATCATGAAAAAAGGTTCACGCCATGAAGTAACAGGTGTGGTGGTTAATGAAAAACTCTCTATTAATTCTAAAGAGCTTAAAAAGTTTAGAGCTTTACTCCACCAAATAGAACAGAGTGGACTAGAGGGGAAGTCATGGCAGGGTAAATCTGAAAACCTTATGGCTTCTGTTTGGGGTTATGCCAATTTTATTAAGATGGTAGATGCACAAAAAGGGGCTAAGTATATGGCTCAGGTTAAAGCCCTTTTAGAGAAGTATCCTTTAGGAAATCTAGGTTCAAGTACCAATGAGTTTAGAAGTAAATCAGCCAAAGGTGAACAGCCTTGGGAGTCTAAAATAGAAGAGGTTCAAGTTGAAGAGTCTCCATCTGTTATCGTTGAAGCAGTTAAAGAGGAGAAAACAGAAGAGAGTCCCTCTTATGTCAATAATATTTTAAATATGTTTAGAAAGTAGAGGTCGATATGAAAACAATTAAAAAAACACTATTACACTATCAAAAAGGTACTTCTAACAAAGTTTACAATGTCTATTTAGTACAAGTTAACGCTTCTGAATACTTGGTAAACTTTGAGTATGGACGCTTTGGCTCAACCCTTAGAGAGGGGAGTAAAACCTCATCTCCTGTGACACTTGAAAGAGCAGAGAAACTTTTTGACTCTTTGGTCATCTCTAAAATGAACAAAGATTATGTGATAAAACAGGGGTATGACTCTACAAAAAAAGAGGAGAAAAAAGAGCGTGAAGTTTTAAGTTCTGATAAGTATGCTGATTTGTTAGTGCAAAGGCTTAAAAAAGCTTCCCAAGAGAGACTAAGTGAAGTAGACAATTATGCTGTTTCAAGACTTATCTATAAAGCAGGAACCTTAAAACTAGAAGAGAGTAAACCCTATATTTTAGAACTGTATGAAAGAGAAGCTGAAACAACTAATGCCTTTTACTACGCTGTGGCTTGGGCATTGGGAAGATTTAGAGACAACTCTTTACGACCAACCATTGAGTCACTTAGAGAGAAGTTAGATACCTCTTCTCGTTACATTGTAGAAGAGGCACTCTTTTTACTCAAAGAAGAAAAAGAGAGCGTACAGATAAAAGAGTTGACTTTTTCAGTGCCATTTAAAGCACCATTGAAAAACCAAAACCTAGAAAACTTCATAACACAAGTAAAGCTTTTAGATGAGATGACAACTGCAACCCATGAGCGTTATAAAAACCTTGACCCTTGGTATGAGAAAGATGAGAGAAAAGTAGCCAAAAACGAGTTGATGGCACTCTTAAAAAGTGCTGATGAACTCTACTTAAAACTCTATATGTACGCCTCAGTTGATGCATTTATGCATAAAGCACTATCTTCTATTGTTAGCTATTTACCTATAACAGAGTTGAACTTCTCTTTGTTTAGACGACTCTACAAAATGGCAGATATGAGAGATGACCATGAGATTTTGGCAAAACTTATTACAAAAATAGAGTCCAAGAAAATGGCTTGTTATGAAAGTTATGATGATACTTCGCATAAGCTAAAGCCTAGTGTCGGATGTTCACGACTCTATTTCAAAAAGAGAAGTTTACGCCATTTAGAACAATTATCAAAAAATGATGAAGAAGCATACATAGAGTTTTCAAAACATATTCTACTTTCAGTAAATGGTTACGATAAAGAGTTTGAGCCATTTTCTACAGAGTATTATGATAGTGATTGGAACTTTAAAACTAAAAAATATGATGCCTATGCTGTGCATTTGACCTTTATGAAGATTCTTTATGGAGAGGGTAAACGCTATATGATGTCTCCTTCTAAAAAGATGTGGGAGATAGCAAACAAGAGTATTACAGATGAAATACGCCCAGAATATCAAAAGGCACTTTGGAACAAATATGCTATGTCAGCTTTAGATATTTTGGCAAAAAGTAGCGTAGCAGTTGTACAAGATTTTGCTTTTGCTGTAATTCAAGACAACCCAGCTGTAATCGAAAAGGCTTCATTAGAACAGTTACTCCCAATGCTCAATCTCCATTCAGGTGAACCACGTCTATACTTTTTTAAACTGTTAAAAGAGAGATATGAAAAAAGTGGTGAAGAGGCAATTATTAGTGCTTGTCTGTTGAGTTCAGATGACAACATTGCTCTCTATGCTTTAGAAGAGATTGCCAAGAGAAATGAGATTCTATATGAAAAGGGCTTGGTCTCTTCAGCCATGATTTCCTCTTCAAAATATATCTTTAATCGCTTAACTCCTTTGCTTAAAACTTTGGATAATCCAGAGTCTATTGTAGATGATATAGTAAACAAATTATTTACATTGTCTTTACCTCTTGATGTTAAAACAAAACTACGTTCTGTAGAGGTTTTCTCTGCCTTAGCTAAAGGTGTTACAGCTAAACATATAGAAACACTCATGCAAGAAAAAGAGTTAAACGATCGACATATTGTAGCCTCTATACTCATAAGAGAGGAAGCTTTATCAGGGTTAGAGCTTAGTTTAGAACTCAAAGAGAAAATCGCCCAATACCAACACCCTGAGATGTTAGCTACCACCATCTATTTACTTGGAAAATTAAGTGAAAAAGATTTAATGGAAGCTCATGAGATGCTTATTGGCTTTCTCTACCACGAAGAGAAAGCTGTACAGAATGAAGCTCGAAAAATCATAGAGACGTTGGCAAAAGAGCAAGAGAATGGAGATGTACTTCTAAAAGCCATTGTCGAGAAATCCTTTGTAGGTGTGTCGGATGAGGTGGCTACCAATGTAACCAAGAGTGTTGAAAATATGAAAGCATCTTACGGAGCGATTGACCCTGACCAACTCTACCGAATGCTTATTGCTAAGTCTAAATTGGCTGTTGCTTTAGGGTCGTTGATTTTAACAAACTACAAAGCCACAGACTTTTCAGTAGTTCAATGGGCAAGAATGGCAAAGAACCCTAACAAAACGGTAAGAGTATGGGCGTATGATGCCTACATGGACAATGTTGAGCTAGTGAAAGAAGCCATGCCAAAATCTCTGATGATATTTGATTCTGCATGGGAGGACACACGAGCCTTTGCCTCAGGTTACTTTGAAGATTTCACACTAAATAGCGATGAAATCGTAATCATAGCCGACTCAAACTATGAAGATGTTCAGACCTTTGCGAAGAAGATGATAGGACTTGGAGAGTATGATACAGAGGTATTACTCACTAAACTTTCACAGCACCCTGCACTGACCATTCAAAAGTTTGTAACGGATTTAATGCTAAGTGAAATGTCCGATGAACAGCTACTCAAAATGGAGCGTTTCTTTAACACACTTTTACATTCGGTAAACCAAAATAGAATGGCTAAAAACAGAGTTATGATGCTCTTGAAAAAGCGTTTAGAAAACAAAGAGGTAGCCAAAATGGTCGCACGTTTGGCATCACACCACTCGGTAAGTATGGTATGGGCTGACAAAGAGGTCTATGTAGAGATAATGAGCTACATAGCTGAAAATTATGAAGATATTACCTTGCCATTAACGGTGCAAGAAGTAGAAAAAAGAGAGGTTGTATAATGGAGTTTAACTATAAATTTAAAGGAAATTCAGGCGTAAATTCTTCTAACACAAGTACCGATATGAGCTTTGCTCCTGACCTTAATCGTGAACCTACTTTTTTTGTAGCCAAACTTCAAGATTCACTCAACTTTAGAGAAGCGATGTCAGCTCTGCACTCAGTGGTGGTCTCAGACATGACTTTTAAACCTAAAGATAAGTCTGACTACAAAGCATGGCTAGAGAGTCAAGAGTCTGTTTGGTTGGCAGAGTTGGTAGCAGAGAAAGAGAAGCATCAAGAGCAGTATGATAGAGTAAGAAAAGAGTTAGATGCCATACGAAATGAAGAGGACAAACTTTTAAAACCTTACTATCAGGCCCAAAGAAAGTACTTTGACTATCTCTACAAGCATGATTCAGATGCTTGGTTTGTACTTGACCCTGTCATTACCGTTCATCCTGATGAAGTCTTTTTTGAGTGTTTTTCACAAGATGAGTCGAGTTATGGAAAGCTATCGTGTTCTTACGATACCTTTAAAGATATCTCCGAACACTCTTATGGAACAACCAATATCGACTACTCTGAAAAGCTCTACGATGAGTTTCAAAAGATACGCGAATACAAAGAGACAACCTTTCAGATTGACCCAAGTGGGTTTGAGGTGCAAACAGAACTAGCAGACGAGTTTAAAGAGGAGAAGATAGACCTACCTGACTCATGGGTACGTGGTTTTTTACAAATAAGTTCTGCTATGACGCTTGACAAAACCAGCTTTACCCTGCACCCAATGGATATGTATAACATCTTGCTGATGCTAAAAAGAAACAAAGAGCGTAAATCTCCACGTTCACTTAGATTTATACTCGAACCCAACAGACCTGTGCAGGTACTCTTTGAGCCATGGGGTAAAAAACTCACCTTTAGACGAAGTATCTACGAGGGTAAATCAGCCCAAGAGATACGCATTTGGGGTAGAAGAAGACTCTTCATTTTAGAGCGACTCCTACCCATAGCAAAAAGTTTCAAAGTCAGCCTTTTAGGTTCAGGTATGCCAAGCTTTTGGGAAGCCGACTTAGGTGGTATGAACTTCACCTTAGGCTTAAGTGGTTGGTCAGCTAACGATTGGTCGGCTTCTGCAAACTTTGACCTTATGAGTCCACGAGCCGAAGTGGATGCCATGACAAGCAAAAAAGTTTTTGATGCTTTAACCAACAATCATGTAGAGAGTTCTCAAAGTCTCTCAACCCGTTTAGGGTTAGATAAGCCCATCATCGAGTCAGCCTTAGGTATCTACGCCCAACAAGGACGAGTGCTTTATGACATGAGTAAAGATACCTATAGAGTACGAGAGCTTTCAGGTGAGCCTCTACCAATGGATAAGTTACGGTTTACAAACGAAAGAGAAGAGAAAGCCTCTAACTTTGTTTTAGCAAACTTGGTGACTTTGGGCAAAGTTTACCAACAAGAAGAAAGCATACAGATTATGGGTTCTGTTTTGGACAATGCTAAAACCTATAGTACCATGTTGGTCATCGACAACGAAATGAAACTTAAAGATGCTACTTGTAACTGTTGGTACTTTGGGCAAAATAAATTGCATAAAGGACCTTGTGAGCATATCTTGGCTACTAGGGTTAAGTGGAGTCGAGGAAAAAGTCATGAGTCTTAATGACGAGATAGGTAATTTCTCTAAACGTAGAGAAGCTACATCTGTAACTCAAAAAAATGATTATGATGAATACGAATATGACGACGATGACAATTGGGATGATGAAGAAAGTCCCTATGGCTCATTTGACTTCAAGATGTATAATCTTGATGAACTGGATAAATATAATGCTGAAGTCAAAGAGCTTGATGAACTTATTTCTCCTTGGTGGAGAAACCTTAGAGTTATTTTTACCAAAGCTACTTTTGGAAAGATTGGGTTACTCGAATACAAAAAAAGACATCTTTTTAAAGAAGATACTTTTGAAGAGATAGAAATAGAAAATGTCAATAAAAGTTTAACTGAATTAAGTATCTTTGAATCAACAGTTAAAAGCTCTTATAATAGACGAATTATGTCAATCATTTATACGATGGTCTTTTATCTACTACTTGCTTCTTGGACAGGTTGGAGTATGGTTTGGTATTTTTTATTAGGTTGGTCGTTATGGAAGATGATTGCAGCTTATTTAAAACATCGAAAAGAAAAAGCGTGGTTTGTAAAAGCCAGAACATTTATAACAGCACAAAGTGGAACAACCACAAATAGAGAAAATTTGGAACAAAAAGATACTGGACTTGCTGATATTATGGCTTTTAATGAAGCCATTTCTAAAGAAGAGAACAACCACTGGAGCATTAAACTATATGATGCTGTAGCAAATTTATTTACAAGGAAAAAATAATGTCAAAAGATATAAATGAAACTATGAGAGAAGCAGAAGAGGCAATAGCCTCTTTAGAAAAAATGGCAAATCAACAGATGGATGATGCTGAACAAAAAATTAAAAAAGGCATTGTTCAAACTGTTATTTGGATTTTGGTAACGGTTGTTGTTTATTTTATTTGGGGGACAACTTGGTTCTTTTGGCTATCTTTGGCTTTTAATGTCATTAGTATTGCTGGAATTATTTTTGCCAAAGTTATGATGGCAAAAGCCTACAAAAAAATGGCAGAGAGTGATAATAGCGATGATGATGGATTAAATATGTATTATGGTTTTGGTTAAAATAGTCTTATTCCCTATAGCAGTTCTAAAAAACTTTAGTTTTGAACTGCTGTTTGATTTAAATACACCTCTTCAATCTTTTTACTATCTACATTACGGATATATATGGCTTTTATCTTTTTTGGATAGTTTTTTAATACTTTCAAATAGACATCTCGGTCCTTTTCACCACTGTCACCAAAACAGACCCAAGTGACTTGAGGATACATCTTAATAAGACGTACTATCTTGTCATATTTATAAGCGATGGTTGACAACAAATCATCAGAATTTTCACCTTGAATTTTTTTACTTAACAAAACACGCTTTGGAAACTTATGTAGGTCTAAAAAAGCATTGATGTTCTCTTGAAGTTGATGGGGTGAACCTGTCACAAAAAAAACAGCTCTATTTTCAATATTATCTGTTTTTAAAATCTTATCAAACTCTTCTTTTACCTCTTTTACCACTTCTCTTTGTTTAAAGTTCTTAAAGAGAGTATTTGAAAGAAGCTTCAGTTTATTGGTCACATCAGAGACTATAACCGTGTCATCAAAATCGGAAATAATCCCTATATGCTTTTGAGAGTTTGGAACAAAGAGCTTCACCTCTTTTGCCTCTTTTTTATTTTTGGTATAGAGCAAAACAGTTTGTTTTGTTGTTAGAGGGGTACGGAGATTAAACAAAAAGTACCCCTCATCATCTGTTTTGATGGTTGTTGAAAAGGTATTCACCTCAAGAGTAAGGTCAATATTTTTCTTCTCATCATGAGAGAAACTTCTAAGGTTCTCTTTAAAGTTCTGCCAAAGACTATGCTCTTTAGAACGCTCCTCGCTACTCTTTTTGTCCTCACTGTCTACAACCCTACCCGACACTATTAACTCTGTAGGGTTTGCATAACTGGCATAAATTTCAATAAAATCTTTCGCCTGAACACTGTTTAGAAGTAAGGCTAATAGTATTAAATTTTTCATTTTTCTACTTTGATATTCTCATTTAAATGTTTATTGATACAGTCAATAAACTTAACATAGAGTGCTTTTTCAACCTTCTCTCTACCCTCTTTTTTCTCTGCTTCGGTAATCTCTTTGCGTATCGCTTCACACTCTTCAGATAAAAGGTCATCTCCCTCAAATGCTTTTTTCATATTGACCACTTGACTAGAAAAGAGATTTTTAAATCCTCGAATATAAGAGCCTATATTTTCAGAAAAATTATGTACTTTTACATAGGTTTGTGATTTTTTGAACCACTCAAGCACTGCCATTACCATTTTGTATCGACGTTCAAACCATGGTATCTCCATGAGTTTATCTTCACCAACATGTAAAATGAAATGTACAGGAATAAAGAACAACACTTTAAACAGATAAAGCCCAATAAAAATGAAAATATGTCCAGAAGCCAAAAAGCCTACGGCTACAAAACCAAGCACTTCCATTAAAATAAAAGGTATTCCAAAAAGAGCTAAAATCACATATTTATTCATCTCTTTAACATGACCTTCAAAAAATGCTGCTATGCGACTTTTTTGAAAAGAGTCCGAGGTCTTTTTAAACCCAAGCTCCCAAAAAATTTCTAAGAAAAGCACTACAATAATGGCTGTTATAAAAAAGAAAACCCTTGCAAAAAAGTTTTGAATGGTCAGTTTTTTGTCACGAACCTCTATCCACTCCTCTTTACTACTATAGAGCCTATTTTCATACTCCTCTAAAATCCACGTACCAAATTTTTGTAATTTATGACCAATACCCTGCCAAAATTTTCGGCTTAAGGGAATATACTCTCCCAATAACAAGATGAGAAGACTCACCAATATAATTTCATGCAACATCAATTTCCTTTCTAAACTAAGCAGAAGTATATCTTACACTCTTTAATTTTAATCACGCATAAAAATAAAAGCTTTAAATGCACTTCCTCTCTTTTTCTAATTTAATATCACAAAACTTTAAATAAATAAGTCTATAATATTAAAATAAATATTTAATAATTTTTAAAGGTAATAAATGTCAGAAACAATAGAAAAAACATATTTGGAGTTATCAGAAGATACAGGTGTAGCACATAAATTTTATGAAGTAACCGTTGATGGCTGTGACATGAGCATTCGTTATGGGCGTATTGGAGCTAAGGGTCAATCTTCAGTTAAAACTTTGGCAACACCTGAAAAAGCATTGGCTGAGGCAGCAAAGAAGATAAAAGCAAAAGAGAAAAAGGGTTACGCTGTAGCTGTAGAAGGAGAAAGAGCCCCTAGAGCCATTACCCGACGTACCATTACAAGTAACCGTTCTACTTCAAAAACAGCACCTGTCCTTTGGAAGTTTGCTTCAGGGGCTGATGCTTTTGGTATTTATGTTGATAATGAGACCTGTTGGGTAGGGAATGAAAAAGGGAGTATCTTTAAACTTAATCATCAAGGTGAAGTACAACGCCAACTTAGGCTAAAAGATGGGGTAAAGTCCATTGTCTCCGATGGTGACTGGCTCTATGCAGGTTGTGATGATGGAAAAGTCTACGACCTTACAGGTAAAATGCCTCGTGTCGCTTATGATATTGAAGAGGGAGTAGATATCTACTGGATAGACATTTATGATGGTCTCTTGGGTGTTTCAGATGCTGATGGAAATGTACTTATAACCAACTATGAAGATGAAGGAGTTTCCAAATACAAAAGTAAAGGAAGCTCTGGTTGGATGATTCGTTGTGATAAAGAGCGAGTTTACCATGGTCACTCTAAAGGAGTAACCGTTTATGATGGTTGGGAAGACCCAGAAAAAATGTCTGATGATGATGTTTGGGATTGTAAAACAAAAGGAGAGGTACTTTTTGGTTACCAAGATGAAAATATGCTTTATGTTGGAACTACCTCCAATGTCGTTCAAGCCATTACCAAACAAGGAAAGATAGAGCAGACATATAAATGTGATGCTTCCGTTTTCTCTTGTGCAAGTTCACAAAGTGGAGAGTATATTTTTGCAGGAGACAACTACTCTTCTGTCTACTGTTTCTCTAAGTCAGGTGAGCGTCTTTGGAAACTGGGTACAGGGTGTGGTTCAGCCTACTCTATGCAATACTTAAATGAAAAGCTTTACATTGTAACAACCGATGGTTCTATGGCATGTATTGATGCGTCAGAAGAAGCCATTACCCAAGCAAAAGAGGGAACGTTTACCAAAGCTAAAAGCATTAAAGCACCTAAAGCTGTTGAGGTACTCAATGATAAAGAGTTAGAGGTAACCAAAGACATCACAGAAGGTGTGGTGGTGAAGTGTAGTAAAAAAGGCTCAAAGCTTCGTATACATGTGGTCTCTGAAGGTTATGAGAAAAGTTGGAATGTTCAGTTCCCTCAAAACCTTCGAGAAGATGGAGCTTTATATGTAGTAGAGCAAGTTAAAGAGTCAAGTGGTGGTGGATTTTACAGAGCTTATGGGGACATCAAGCGTTTAGAGAGTGAATAGTTATACAACGACCCAAATGGTAAACACCATTTGGGTCATTGGGGTTATCTAAAATGTCCCAAAGTACAAAAATCTTCGGCATTATCAGCCTTGATTTCAACCAACTCACTGGCTTCTATTTCACTATACACTTTAGCCTTAGGCACAAAGAAAACCCTGACACCCATCTGCTCTAAACGTAAAAAAGTTTTGTAGCCTAGTGCTTTTAAATAAATTTTTTCTACCCCTAAAGTCTCAAAGTACTTAAAAAACTCATTTGACTTTGAAAGCTTATGAGGGTTTTGTTTTATGAGACTATTATCACCCTCTAAAAATACAAAATAGTCCGTTTTTCTAAATCGTTTCGATAAGCTCTGTTTGTCTTCTTCTAAACATATAATGGTCACTCTGTTTTCTCCTACGATAAAAATAATTTTTTAAAACCTATAAGTCAAATGAAAAGCAGGTAAGAATCCCATCTGTTCATACTCTCCATCTCTCTCATAATCATCATTATAACGATAAGAATCAATATTTTGTTTAAACAACGCGTTAACATTCATAAGCTCAAATGCTACTTCTAGGCTAGAATCAGTGTAATTAAAGGTTTTCCCAACCTGTATATCTAAGTCATAAGAGCTTGGCATACGTTTGCTATAGGGTGTTCCATAAAGAGGTCTGTTGTAGACTTGACCATTATAATCTGCCTTCTCTTTACCAACAATAGGTGTGTAAGGTTTACCACTGTTAAACTTAAAGAGAGAAGCTACACGCCAATCATTGTCTAATTTATATGAGGCGTTAACTTGTAGCGTATGAGGAATATCTCCTTCAAATCTGTACTTTTTACTGCTATTGGTGTTGAGTTGTCGTTTGGCTTTTACAAAGGTGTAGGCTGCGATGATGTCAAACTTGTCTACCTTTTTTCTGTAGGTAACATCAACCCCATAAGCTTCACCCTTACCTACTGACTCATACTCATTGACCTCATCAGAAATGGCTAAATCTTTAAACGTTTTATAATAAGGCTCTATTACCAAAGAACTCTTATCTGCAAATTTCTTAGTCACGTTAAACGTATAGTGATTTGAAGACTCAAAGGTGTCTATAAGTGGATTTCCAAACCCATCTATGGCATAGGTTATTTCAGGGAGTTGAGAGTATTGACCTAAAGCTACCGAAGCTGTTAGGGTGTCTGAAAAATCATGAACATACGCCACACGTGGGTCTATGCCTGAACCAAACTTTTGAAAATCAGTATTCCAAGCTCTTACCCCATAACGGAAGTGGTCACTAGGTGTGATGTCCCAAATATCCTGCACAAAACCTGTATAGGTTTTGGCTTTAAAGGTTTTATCTATATCAACCACCTCTTGGTCTGTAACCAATGGCTCAAAATCATCTGAACTAGGAGGTTTGGTAATATGTGCCTCTAAGGGTGCATTAATTTGACTTACCTCAAACCCAACCAAAGGCTTATGTTTATCCACTTCAAAAGTAGTTTCATGGTAGAGTGTTGACACATTGTTAGATGTCTTTACAAAATAGTCAGCATCAAACAGCTCTGTGTTCTCTTTGGTTTTCATGTGCGACAAAAGTGTCATAGACTCAAAATTGTCACCACTATAGTTCCACCTTGCACCAACCGTTGTAAAACCATATTTTGAGTTAATCTTACCATTGGCTACAGGGTCTCTGGTTTTATTCATGGTACTGTTAAGCTTCATCTGGTCTTGAGCTGTTATAGCTTCTAATGAAAAGGTATGGTTTCCCACATTATGGCTCAAAATAAGGTTGGCATCATAATATTGAGGAAAAAGCGTAAAGGTTGTCTTTTTCGTCTCATCTTTCTCATCTTTGTCCAGCTCATCTAAAACTTTTGAGGCTATTAGGTCAAAGTAACTTCGCCGTCCACTAATAAAAAGAGAAGTATCTTCACCCAGTTTTGCATCGTAAGCAAAGTCAGAATCGTACATGCCCACATGTACCCTACCCTTGTTTGAACCCTCTGGAAACTTGGGCGTAATATCTACCACGGCTCCCATAGACTCATACGTAGTATCAAACCCACCCAAATAGGCATCTATCTGTGCTGTTGCTTCAGGAGCTATGACCGAGTGAAGTCCTCCAACATGAAACACATAGCCAAGAGGCAAATGGTTGACAGAGAACTCCGTTTCGCGAGGTTTAGAACCATGGATGTATATTTCAGACCCTTCATCGTTGTTGGTACTCACTACCCCTGCAAACGATTTTAATGCCTTGATTGGGTCACCATTGGTTCCTGGAATCATTAGTGCCTCTTTAGATGTTATCTGTTTTTGCATAGGAGCATTGGGCATAAAGCTCTCTTTTTGAATTAAAAAATCCATCTCCTCTTCATTAGACTCTGATGAGGTTACCTCAATATCTTCCAGTTGAACCTCTGCCATCAACAGAAGTGGAGCCAACAAAATATATATACTCTTCATACCTCTCTCCTTATTTTTTTAATATACCATTTTAGTAAAATTAAATGTGCAAAAAATGAGATTTAAAAGATTAAGGTAAATTCAGCCCCTAAAGCTCTGTTGTTAACTTCCAGTTTTCCACCCATATTTTTTTCAACTATCATCTTAGACATATAGAGTCCTATTCCCGAGTTCTCCTCTTTAGTCGTAAAATATGGCTCAAAAATTTTCTCTATAATCTTAGAGTCAACGCCTCCAGCATTATCATTTACAGTTACCACTCTATTCTCTATGGTAATAGTAATCTTAGGTAAAGGTATCGCCCTAAGTACCAGTGCATCTTTTGCATTAGAGAGCAGGTTTAAAAGCACTTGTTTATACTCATTTTTATAATTTTTTATCTCACTATCCTCTATAACCTTTAACTCTACAGATATATCTTGCTGTTTAAAGGTATAGCTCATAATATCAATAACTTCTCTACTCTCTTTGGCTAAAGAGAAAAGCTCTTTGGCTTTATGAGGTTCATAAAAACCTTTAAAGTCATCTATGGTTTGTGACATAAACTCTATCTGCTGTGTCGCCTCTGCTACTTTTTGGTCTAAGTATGGCTCATCTAAAGAGTTGTGTTTATACGCATCTTGAATGTTCATCACCGTATAGGACAAATGAGTCAAAGGCTGTCTCCACTGATGGGCGATGTTTCCTATCATCTCTCCCATACTTGCCAGTTTACTTTGGTGTACGAGTAGCTCTTTTTGTTGCTCTTTCTCTTCATTTATCATTTTTATTTTATAAGACAAGGCAAATGAAAACATTATCGCCTCTATGGCTGTTCCTAAAAAAATAGGATTGACCATAAATTCAAATGTCAAAAAGGCATCTAAAAAGAGTGAAAGAACTAAAAATATCCACCCTAGAAGATAAAATATAGCTGGTCTAAACCCCTGTTTTACTCTTTTAAATGCAAGATATATGTAACTCAATGCAAAAAATGGTAGTAGATGATATTTAAAGATGATAGAGACATAAAAAATAGAAAAAAGTGCATCTATAAAAATAATGACTATAAATATATTGAGTAAGCTATCTAACTTTGGACTGTGTATTTTTGTATCTAAAAAGGACTTAGTAAAGAGTGTTGTAAAAAAGACCCCCAAGAGTGAACATAGAGAGTAATATGTTTCACTTCGTGCTATCTCCAAGTCTGTAAAACTTATAATACCTGTCATGTTGAAAAGTATAAGCGTTACAGAAAACTGCATAAACATATAGTAGAGAAACGATTTGTCTCTGTTGTAGTAATACATAGCCCCATTGTAGAGACCTGCCATAAAGATTAAACCCATTATCATGCCCAAGGCTATGGTAACCAAAATGCTATTGCTAAGCTCGGTATAAAAGCTTTTTTTACTGCTAATATAGAGGTATCGGTAAGCATTTTCATATTTTGAACTGGAGATTTTAAAATAGTAAATAGAGCTGTCTTCTGCTTTGTTGTAAGAAAATTTAAGATGTTCCGTCCCACCAATCTTAAAAATATCAGCTCTTTGTCTGTCTGAAAAGCTATGCTCTAAAATTTCAGAATCCCCATAAGAAGCTACAAAGTCACCATTTGGAAAGTTTTTATCTAAATTGACTCTAAGCCACAGTGTTAAGTTTTTATCTTGAAATTTTTCATTTTTATCTAAGGCTTTAAATTGATGGTCATAATTTTCAATGTTGTCAATAGTCACTCTTTTATCAGAAGTTTTAAATATAAAAATAGTGACGTTTAAATCTTTAAATACCCCTGCATTGTCTAGCTCTTCATGAACCATAGTCTCATCGAAAAGTTCAAAAGCAACAGCCCCTCTTGTCTCTTCTGTAGGTTGTATGGCAAACAATGGAAGCAAAAATATAATGCTAAGAAAAAAAGCCTTTACTATCTGTTTCATAAAGAGAACTCAACCCTATGAGGTTTTTGAAACCAAAAATAATAGGCCAAATAGAAAAATATACCAACGATATACAAACCCAAGCCCATAAAAATAAATGCCATACTCAAAACCTTTTTTTCACCTACAACTCTGTTTTCAGTAACAGAAGTGACCTCATAACCATTCTGTTCCAACATCTGCTCAAAACGTGCTATCTTCTCTGCATCTGTATATTTTGTAGATAAAGAGGTACTCTTTTGAAAGTCATCAAACACTTTTTGATACTCTTTTTTGGTTCTCTTTTCTATCACAAAATAGGTATAGAGACCAATAGGAAAAAGAAACATCATAAGTAAAGTAGTCATGTAGAAATCCTTTCAAATTTTTATGATTATATTTTATCTGAAAAAAATGAGGAGATAATGAGGAGGTCTATTTTAAAGAAAATCATAAATTTTAATAAAAAACAAAGATTATTTTAATTATTAAGTATTATTTAACAATTTTAAATATATAATAACGTTAAGACAAACAATTAAACTCCTTGAATAGACTTTAACTCTTGTCTTAACAACTCATAGATTTACTTGGTGATAAACTTTTCTTTGTTTTCTCTTTATCACCCTAAATCTCTTTTATGTTTTTTAATCTTGCTTCATTTTGTTGTTTTTTGTATTAGGGGTTAAGAAGAGTTTTGACTTTAATGTCAGCGTTAAGCACTTCTTGTTATAATAAATAAAATTCAATACGAGGATATATAATGACTGCAATAGAAAGTAATTCAGATACTTTAAATGGTTTATTGGTTTTTAAAGGCACTCGTGTTCCTGTACGAAATCTCTTTGATTATCTATTAGCAGGAGAAAATATTAAAGATTTTTTAGAAGATTTTCCAACTGTCTCATTTGAACAGATACGCTATATTTTACAAAGTGCAGAGGTCTCTATTCAAAAAGAAAAAGTAGCATAATGAAGATTATCATTGATGAGTGTTTACCCAAAAGAGTAACACAATTTTTTGAAAAAGGGTCTGCCTATACAGTTCCTCAAATAGGCTTAAGTGGTTCAAAAGATACAGAGCTATTAAATGAGTTAGATAAACGTGAAATTGATGTGTTTATCACCATAGATGGCAATATAGAGTATCAACAACAATTTATCAATAGAAAGTTTGGAACCGTTGTTATTATCTCTGTCTCTAATCGTTTTAATGATTTATTGCACTTAAAAGATAAAATTTTGAAAGCTGTCGATAGTGTTTCTAAAGGTGAAATAGAGCATATTTCTTGAGTTCAAATCAAGTAATTTTTTATCTATTCGCTTGTTCCCATCATCTCAATGGAAACAGATAGAAGAATATAAATACTAAACAAACTACAATACAATCCCCTCAACCTCATCTTTAGCCTTTTTCAAAATCTCTTTGGCTTCTTGCTTTAACTGCTTTGCTTCATCTCTTAGGGCTTGAATATGAGAGGCTATTTCATTTTGAATATTTAGAGGTGGGAGGGGGATTTTTATAGATAGAAACTCTTTCATAATCAAATTCCTAATTCCATTAGTTTGACTTTGCATATTTTCAGTAACTTTACAATTATGAATAGTTTTCAAAAAATTAAAAATATAGTGAGCATTTACATCTTCAATTAAAGAAATTTTATGAATAAAATTACTATAGCAAATTGAATTTTCACGTAAAATAGATTTTGTTAATATTGCTACTCTTCCAACTGGTTGATTTGGACTACCACCTGATTTTTCAATCAAAATATCATTCTCTTTTATTTTCAAATTTTTTAAACTACTTTTTTTAATAAATCTAAAAACCCTTCTTTTCGTATTGATATTTAAATTTTGTTGATTATCAAATTCTGTTGAACGAATTACTAAACACTCTTGATAATTCTTAAAGTTATCAATCTTTTTTTCATCATCGCCCCAATTCCCTCCACTTGAATTAATTACTAAATCTTTTAATTTAGTGGTTTTGTATCTTGATTTTTCAATCTCAATATGTTTATTTATATAATTTTTATTATATTTTAATGGGTCAAACCTACCCCCCAAAAACATCACTAGAACTAACCTCAAAACTAACAACTTTCTCCTCTTTAGGCAAAGTAATATCAAGTTTTTTTAACAAATAAGTATCTATAGAGTCCAATAAACTTTTAGCTTTTTCCTCTTTCTCTTTTTTGATTTTATAGGCATTGTCCATGATTTGGATTATTTTGATTTGTATCTCTTTTGGTGGAAGTGGAATTTCATGTACCTTTTAAATTAAAAAGGTCAAAAATGACACAAAGAGATAAAGCAATCTATTTAGATTTAGACCCAAAAACCCTACGAAACTGGAGAAAAAACAAACCAAACCTCTACAAAATCATAATGCTAGGCTTCGCATTTGAAGAGGCTGTTAAAAAGTCTAAAAAAAATTATGAAACGTTGGAGAAGTTGGAGCGTGAGGTGGTGGATTTGTAGGGTGCGATTGCTATCGCACCATTTTAAATTTACACATATTTTATATGTTGTATGAAATTTTTATTTTATGCCTATTTTAGTTGGTGTGATGGCAATCACACCCTACGCGACTTCGTCGCTTTATCATACAGAAAATTTCTAAATATAAATTTTGTTAAGAGTGTGTTAAGTTGTGCTTAGATTTTGCGTGGCTTGAATGAGCTGTACTAATGGTACAGTGAATGAAAACGCGTGAAAGATAAGTGCAAATTAACACGCTATTAATAAAATTTGGTGGAGGCGTGGGGAATTGAACCCCAGTCCTAAAATAGCTAGAACTATGACTCTACATGTTTAGTCGGTGTCGATTTTTCTCATCTTGCTTCGCACAACACCCAAAGCTACACAAGACCAGCCAAGAGTTCATCTTTTAGCATGGCTTCTAAAAGATATAGTCATCAGATTGTGATACCCAAAATCTAGCTAAGATGACACTCACTAGCAGGGCAGTCCAAAAGTTTGTTTAACTCTACGCTACTGCGAGAGCTGGACGGTAATCTGTATTGTTTGCAGTTATATGCGTTGAGCCGTGTAACGGAGTTGCTCAGTCCGACATGCACATAGCTCCGACTACTCTAGTCGAAACCAAGTCGCCCCCATATTCTTGTAAAGATATTAGAAATTATCTACAGAGGAACATTCATTATAACACTATTTTTATTTTTTGTCAAATTACGAATTGATTTTTTCTTTTATCTCTTTGGCTATAGAAGAAATTTTGGTGATTTTTTGAGCGTTATTTAAACTCTCATCTAACAACACTTTTACAAAAGCAGAACCAACTATAACTCCGTCTACACCCTTGGCTTTCTCTTTGGCTGTGTTTTGGTCTACTCCAAAACCTACATAAACAGAAGTATCAGTAAACTCTTTTATGTCCGTAATAATAGACTGTAAATCTTCACTATGCCCTGCTCCTGTGATTCCTGTGTAGGCTACTAGGTAGATGAACTTTTGGGCATCGGTAACTATCTCTTTGATTCTCTCTTTAGAATCTGTAGGAGCGATGAAGTCTATAAGTGCTAGGTTTGCCTCGTTCATCATAGGTTTGTAAGGTCTTGCCTCTTCAAGTGGTAAGTCTGGAATAATGAAACCATTGACCCCACTCTGCTTTGCTTGTTCTATAAAAAAATCCATACCTTTGTGATAAAAAGGGTTGAAGTAACCCATCCATAGTGTGTCTATATGTGGGGCTATTTTTTCCGAAGCATCAAAAAGATGTTCGAGTTTAAAGCCATTTTGTAGTGCTTTTAAGTTTGCTTTTTCTATGACTGGTCCGTCTGCTACAGGGTCAGAGAAAGGCATACCCAACTCTAAGGTATCAACCCCTGCTTCAGCTAAGGCTAATGCCATCTCTACAGTAAATTCTAATGAGGGGTAACCTGTGGTAATATATGCGACTAATTTTTTCAATATAAACTCTTTTCATTTACTAGGAACACCTTTCAAGTAAAAGCTTGAAAGATTGTGCTTTCACACAGAAAACTTCAGCAGTTAGCTCATGCGACTGGTCGCACTTTATAAAAGTTTTCATATCTCCTGTTTAATTATTTATGGTATTATACATTTTTTAGATAAAATAATTTCAATTCGATGTATAAGGTAAAAATTATGAGTATTCATACCGAAAAAGTTGCAAAGAAAGTAACATTAACGACCATTGCTAAGATGAAAGGTGTTGAACCTATAACCATGGTGACAGCTTACGATGCACTCTTTGCTAAACTTTTTGATGGCAACGTGGACATGATATTGGTTGGGGACAGCCTAAACATGAGCTTTTTAGGGAAAGAAGATACACTTTCAGCCACAATGGACCAAATGATTTACCATACACAAGCTGTCTGTAATGGTGCCACCTTACCTCTGATAGTTTTAGATATGCCTTTTGGGTCATATACCTCTGAAGAGTTGGCTCTAAAAAATGCTACACGTGCTTACCAAGAGACCAATGCACAAGCTGTAAAAATAGAGGGTGGAAAAGAGAGAGCCCATATTGTAAAAGCTTTAACAAACAACTCCATAGCTGTTTTAGGTCATATCGGTCTTATGCCACAGTTTTTACGAAGTGATGGTGGATATAAGATACGAGGAAAAGACAAAACGGACATTGCATCTTTAGTTGCCGATGCAAAAGCATTAGAAGCAGCTGGTGCATTTGCCATTGTAGTAGAGGGTGTTAAGTCTGAAGCTGCCAAAGCCATTACCGATGCCATTACCATTCCTACCATAGGAATTGGAGCTGGGATAGATACCGATGGTCAAGTTCTGGTTTGGTCAGATATGTTTGGTTTCTTTGAAGCATTTAAACCTAAATTTGTTAAGCAATATTGTAAAGGTGCAGAGCTTATTCGTGAAAATTTAGAGCAGTATACCAGTGAGGTTAAAAATAGAGAGTTTCCGAGTAAGGAATATACCTATTAATTTATAAAATGGTCGATAAATCGACCCTACCGTAGGGTTGAGTTACCGACCAATAAAATACAAAAAGAAAAAAATGGAAAGAATTGTAGACATAGAAAAATTTGACAATGAGTATATAGAAGAGATATCACTACGTCCCTCTTCTTGGGATGAATATATTGGTCAAGGTCAAATAAAAAAAAATCTGAAAGTATTTATAGAGGCGAGTAAAAAAAGGGAAGAAGCACTTGACCACATTCTCTTTTTTGGACCTCCTGGATTAGGAAAGACAACCATTGCGAACCTTATCTCTTCGGAGATGGGAGCGAACATAAAAACTACAGCAGCACCAATGATAGAAAAATCTGGTGACTTAGCTGCCATACTCACCAACATAGAAGAGGGAGATATACTCTTTATAGATGAGATTCACAGAATGTCACCTGCCATAGAAGAGATACTCTACTCTGCAATGGAAGATTTTAGGCTCGATATTATCATAGGTTCAGGTCCTGCTGCTCAAACAGTAAAGATAGACCTACCACGTTTTACGCTGATAGGAGCAACCACCCGAGCTGGGATGCTCTCCCACCCTCTTCGTGAACGATTTGGAATGCACTTTAGAATGCAGTTCTATTCAGCAGAAGAGTTAGCAGAGATAGTTCGTTTAGCTTCTATTAAACTGGATAAAATTACACATGATGACGCTGCACATGAGATAGCAAAAAGAAGCAGAGGAACACCTCGACTGGCTCTTCGATTACTTAGAAGAGTTCGTGATTTTGCAGAAGTAGCAAATGAAGTAAAAATCAACTTAGTAACCACCAAATATGGACTGGACCAACTGGGTGTCAACGAGATAGGTTTTGATGAAGAGGATATACGCCTTTTAGAACTGCTCATCTCTGCAAAAGGTCGCCCCATGGGACTAAGTACTATAGCTGCTGCACTCAGTGAAGATGAAGGAACCATTGAAGATGTTCTTGAACCTTACCTACTTGCCAATGGATACATAGAACGAACAGCCAGAGGACGTGTAGCTACTGAGAAAACCTTTAGTCATTTTAGACTAACTCCAACAGAATAAACAAAAGAAAAAATTGATGATAAAAATTAAAACTCCAAACAATAAGGTATGTCATGCAGTATGGTAAAAAAACTGATGTCATTATTGCTGTACTTTTTGCTTTAGCCCTTTTAGGTGCTTATAGTATTTACCAACCATTTATACTCTCAATGGTTGTGGCTCTACTACTCACCATGGCAACAGCCAATATGCACAAAAACATATCGGAACGTATTGATTCAAGCTATCTCTCTGCTCTTATACTGACCTTTCTACTTTTTGTTATACTTTTTGTACCTATTATTTATATTGCGACCATTGGGGTTCAATACAGTTCCCAAATAGATGGAAAAATGATTACAAGTATTACCACCAAACTATCTACCTTGGTTAAAGATATCCCCCACATGAGTGAATGGATAACTGAAAATCTCAGTAATGACAAGATTTTAGAAATGATTAAAACTTCTACAAGTACCATCACAAAAGCAGGAAGTCAAGGATTTGGTTTTATTAAAAATGTCTTTTTCGTTATTGTTTTTTACTATGTGCTAAATCTATATGGCGAGAAACTCTTTACTTTAATGAGAGAGCTTCTTCCCATGAAAGATGAAGAGGGAGGAGAGATAGTTACAGAGATTTCATCTACCATGGAGATAGTCTTCTACTCCATTATCGTTACAGCTATTTTTGAGGGAATTCTTTTTGGAGTTATGATTTCATTTCTTGGCTTTAACGGTCTACTTTTTGGTATGATTTATGGATTTGCCTCTCTCGTACCTGTTATTGGTGGAGCCATTGTTTGGATGCCTGTATCTCTTTTTGTATGGAGTGCTACAAGTTCAAATATTGCTATCTTTATTGCTCTATACTCGGTGATTGTTATCTCTATAATTGCGGATACATTTATAAAACCGATGATTATAAAATATATTAAAAATGACCTTTTGAATAGTTCTGTTAAAATTAATGAGCTACTTATATTTTTCTCTATTTTAGCAGGTATGAGTTCTTACGGTTTTTGGGGAATGATTTTAGGACCAGCAATTACATCATTTTTAATTGCTATTTCTAGGATTTATATTAAGCTTTATGGGAAAGATACTTTGTAATTTAGGGGCGTGGACTTTAGTCCACGAATCCTATAAAATTTTATGGGACTAAAGTCCCTACTCCTAATTAAAGATTAAAAATCGTATGTTACACCGAAGTTGACTGTGTCTAAATCTGGAGAACCTGACTTTTGAATTAATCTCTCATAGTCAGCAAATAGTCCAAACCCACTCTCTTGGTCTCCATAACCATCGAACGCTCTGTTATATTTGCCTTTTTTTGCAGTGTCAGAACTTAAGTCATACTCTAAACCTAGCCCCCATGCTAAACCTTTTGAATCAACACGTTGTAGAGAAATACCTTCTGTTGTACTTTTAGCATAACCTGCTAAACCATAAACATTAACAGCATCTGCAACAGGATACATAGGTTTTAAGAATGCTCCAGCATGTTTGATTTTACCACCTTCTGATTTCCAGTTGGTTCTAATTCCTCTTCCTTCAATACCAAAGTACTCATTAAAGTCATACCCAACACGTCCCATAAGACCTGCTGTTTTATCTTTATCACCTTTTCCATTACATCCACAACTTGGATTAAATTGTGCCGCTGTTAGTCCAAGTGCAACATACAAACCATTCACAGCTACATCTTTAACTACTGGTGGTGGTGGCGGTGGAGG
>JALXFN010000022.1 GCA_027068975.1 Campylobacteraceae bacterium
CCTAACATCAATAGACCAAAAAATAGAGCAACTAACAAAAAAAGAGAAGCTTTTAGTGGCTTATAAAAAAGGGGTGATGCAGAAGATTTTTTCTCAGGAGATTCGGTTTCGAGATGAGAATGGTGAGGTTTATGGGGATTGGGTTGAGAGGAAGTTTAAAGAAGTATTTGAAAGAATTACTACTAAAAATAAAGAAAATAATCAAAATGTATTGACTATTTCTGCTCAACAAGGTTTAATTAATCAACAAAAATATTTTAATAAGTCAGTATCTGCAAAAGATGTTACAGGCTACTATTTACTTCATAAAAATGACTTTGCTTATAATAAAAGTTACTCAAAAGGTTATCCTATGGGAGCAATAAAAAGATTAAAAAATTATGAAAAAGGTGTAGTTTCTACTTTATATATTTGTTTTAGAGTAAGAAATGATAGTGTCTCATTTATGGAACAATTTTTTAATGCAGGAAATTTAAATCAAGAATTACATAAAATTGCACAAGAAGGTGCTAGAAATCATGGGCTTTTAAATATGAGTGTTGTTGAATTCTTCAATGATATTTCTTTAAGTTTACCTCAAATAGAAGAACAAACAAAAATAGCAAACTTCCTATCGTTCATAGACAAAAAAATAGAACAAGTCAACAGACAAATAGAAGAGAGTAAAGGTTTTAAGAAGGGGTTGTTGCAAGGGATGTTTGTGTAGGTATTTGGCAACGCGTAGGGTGTTTTCCCCTGAAAACACCGTCAAAACCAAATAGGCATAATAAAAAAAATAAATTGTGAAATATAGATATATTTCCATTTGACGGTGTTGTCGGGGACAACACCCTACGCCGTTTCCGATATATTGATATGCATGATTTGATTTTGACGATTAGAGCCATTTCCAATATATTGGTAGGATTAATTTAATTTTAACGATTATGCTATAATAACCAAAATAACATTTTGGGAAATAAAATGGGAACACAAAGCGAAGCCACACTAGAGCAAAATTTAATAGAACAACTCATACAACTAAAATACACTCCAGTAACCATAAAAGACGACAAAGCCCTAGAATCAAACCTAAAAACCCAACTAGAAATCCATAACAACATAAGCCTAAGTGACCAAGAGTTTAAACGAATATTGAACTACCTCAACAAAGGCTCTGTCTTTGAAAAAGCCAAACTCTTAAGAGACAAATTTTCGCTAACTTGTGATGATGGCACGACCAAATACATAGAGTTTCTAAACTCCGAACACTGGTGTCAAAATGAGTTTCAAGTTACAAGCCAAGTGACGGTGGAGGGGGTTTACAAGAACCGATATGATGTAACACTACTTATAAATGGTCTGCCACTCATTCAGATAGAACTCAAACGGCGTGGCTTGGAGCTAAAAGAGGCGTTTAATCAGATTAACCGTTATCAGCGTCACTCTTATGGGTCGAACTCGGCTCTTTTTAACTATGTGCAACTCTTTGTTATTAGCAATGGGGTCAATACCAAATATTATGCCAATAACAAAAAGCAGACCTTTAAACAGACCTTTTATTGGGCAGATAAAGAGAACAATAACATTACAAACCTTGAAGCCTTTACCGATGTATTTTTAGAGCGATGCCATGTCGCAAAGATGATATGTAAATACATCGTCTTAGCCGAAGTACCAAAGATACTTATGGTGTTAAGACCCTATCAGTTTCATGCAGTAGAAGCGATAATTGACCGAGTCAACAACAGCAACAAAAATGGCTATATTTGGCACACCACAGGTTCAGGGAAGACGCTTACCTCATTTAAAGCTTCGCAGATACTTATGAAACTACCAAAGGTACACAAGGTTGTCTTTGTGGTTGACAGAAAAGATTTGGACTTTCAGACCACCAAAGAGTTTAATAGCTTTTCTGATGGTTCAGTTGATGGCACAGATAATACAAAAGCCTTGGTGCGACAGTTTGGAGACGATACTAAGCTTATAGTTACCACCATACAAAAACTAAACACAGCCATAAGTAAAAAGCGATATTTAGCAGAGATGGAAGCGATGAAAGACAAGCATATTGTTTTTATATTTGATGAGTGTCATCGCTCTCAGTTTGGAGAGACGCATTTAGCCATTACCAACTTTTTTACCAACAATCAGATGATAGGTTTTACAGGTACACCCATCTTTAAAGATAATGCCATAGGAAATAAACTTGGGAAACGCACCACAAAAGAGCTTTTTGATGATGTTTTGCACAAGTATGTTATAACCGATGCTATAGCAGATGAGAATGTTCTGAAATTTTCGGTGGAGTATGTAGGACGCTACAAAGAGAAGGGAGATAGTGCTACAAACATTGACATCGAGGTAGAAGATATAGACATCAAAGAGCTGTTGGAGTCTGATGAGAGAGTGGAGAAGATAGTCGACTACATACTTGCTAACCACTCACGCAAAACGCATAGCAGAGAGTTTACAGCCATGATGTGTGTAAGTTCGGTTGAGATGCTCATAAAGTATTATGAGATGTTTAAACGCAAAGAGCATAAGCTAAAGATTGCTACGATTTTCTCTTATACAGCCAATGAAGAGGACAAAGATGCAGATGGAATTATAGAGCTTGATGGTGAAGCCAAAGAGGTAACACCTCATAGCCGTGAAAAGCTAGATGAGTATATAGAAGACTACAACAAAATGTTTGGTACAAAATACAGCACCAAAGATTCACAGAGTTTTTACAACTACTACAACGAACTCTCTAAACGGGTTAAAAACAGAGAGATAGACATCTTACTGGTTGTCAATATGTTTTTGACAGGGTTTGATGCAAAATCACTAAATACGCTCTATGTCGATAAAAACCTAAAATACCACGGACTCATTCAAGCCTTTTCACGAACCAACCGAATACTAAACGAGCTAAAATCACAAGGGAACATCGTCTGTTTTAGAAACTTAAAACCAAATACTGATGATGCCATAGCACTCTTTTCTAACAAAGAGGCTAAAGATATTATTTTGATGAAGCCTTATGAGGAGTATGTGAGTGAGTTTAACGAAGCCTATAGAGAAAGACTTTTAGCCATAACCCCTACGGTGGAGTCGGTTAGTGAACTTGTAGATGAAGAGGCACAATTTAGCTTTGTTCAAGCATTTAGAGCCTTGATGAGGTTAAAAAACATCTTGGCAGGGTTTTCTGATTTTGGCTTTGATGATTTGGAGATGTCGGAACAGGAGTTTGAAGATTACAAATCTAAATATCTTGACCTTTATGACAGTATAAAGAGCAACAGAGAGAGTGAAAAGGTCTCCATACTAGAAGATGTAGATTTTGAGCTAGAACTGATACAGGTCGATGAGATAAATGTAAACTATATCTTGATGCTCTTAGTCAAACTAAAAGATGCAAAAGATGAGGATAAAAAAGCACAAAGAGAGCATATAGCAAATATTATAAACGGTGATGCCTCTTTGCGTTCTAAACGTGAGTTGATAGAGAAGTTTATTAATGAAAATCTGATGGGCATTGAAGATAGTGAGTTAGTAGCTGAGGAGTTTGAGAAGTTTTGGGAAGTGGAACGAGAAAAGGGGTTTGAGGAGCTTTGTAGTGAGGAGAACCTAAAGAGAGATGAGGTGGAAAAGGTGATTAGCAACTACATTTATGATGAGCGTTCTCCTTTGAAAAAGGATATTGAAAACACATTGCAGGTTCGACCTAAGTTACTGGAACGACGAAAGGTTATTCCTCGTGTTCGTGATAAGATTTTAGATTATGTTGGTAAGTTTATGGATGTGGCTGTGGTGAACAATAGTGAGTATGAAGAGCAGATAATGGTAGCAGAGCCAAAAGAGGGGTATGGAACAAAAAAGGGATAGAGAGAGACCATAAATATTTACCTTAAGCTCTCCCTCTTTTTTCCTCCTTTTAGGGTTTAATCACAGTAAAGTCATAAATAAGCCAGTCCTGTAATCCACCTCGATACCACTGTAGCTTCTCTTTAGGGTAGCCTAAATTTATAAGCGTTCTAATAGCATTTGGTGATTGTGAACACCAGCTTCCATTACAGAAGAGTACAAGTGTTGGAGCATTTGTAAAGTCTAAACCTTTTTTACTTTGCTTTATGTTTAGAGTTTTGAACATTGTCTTATAGTTTTTTATATACTCTTCATACTTATCTTGCGTTGGAAAATCATCTTCATCAACATCTTCATCATAGGCTAAGGTGTTGAATGGAAGATTTATAGCTGTAGGAATGGTCATCTGATGGTACCATTTCGGCGTTCGTGCATCAATAAGTAGGTACTTTGAAGGCTCTTTAGAAGAGGCTTCAATATGTTGTAGTACTTCAACTTCTCCCACAGTTTTTAGCCCTTCCAACAAAGTCATAGGTTGCAAAACACCAACATGTGTAACAAAGCTTTTTTTACAAACTTTAGGGACAGTTTCATGAGCATAATCTCCCCCAAAAAGAGGTTCAGGTTGGAGATTTTTCTTTGTACATTGGTTGTTTTTTTCACGTTTTATATGAATGGTTTTTCCATCTTTTTTTACAATTATGCCATTCTCTTGTAACTCTTTTAAGAAATTTTCTCCTAAAAGTATCGAGGCAGATAAAATCAGTGTTATTACTATTTTTTTCATAATTTATCCTTTTTTTGTTTTAATTATACTATATTATAATATATAGTAATGATTTATTTTTTAATAAATAACTAAAAAAGTGAGCAGATACTTTAGGAGTGATATTTTAATTATTAATTTTATATTATTAAAAAAAATTATCTTAATTCTTTATTTAAGTAAATAATCGTTATACTAATAATATCTAACAGATATTCAAAGGATGTTTATGAGAAAAAATATTACTACTTTATTAGCAATGGTTATAGTTACTACATCAGCGATGGCTGAAGATGTTTCAGCTTATCTTATCTCTGCATCTGCTCCACTTTCAGATGTACAGAGTAAGTTAGAATCAAATGGTTTTGATGTGTTGGCAACCACAAGAAATGTCATTACCATTACCAATCCTGAACTTCAAGCTTCTAATACTTATGTCGCAACACTTCATGTGTATGTGGGTGCTTCAGACGTACGTGTGCAAAATCCTGCTTATTTTGGAGCTGCTTATCTTCAAGATGCCTATACTAAAGGTCAGTTTAAAAATACAGTAGCTGCTTTAACTAAAGCACTTGGAAGCATGACTGGGTCTAAAGAGAAGTTGGATTCTTCTGATATTGCTGATTATCATTTTATGATGAGTATGCCTTATTTTCAAGATGCAATTACAGTTGCAGAAGGTGTGAATATTGATAAAAAGGTAGCTGGGAATGCAAATATAGCGTATAGTCTACCTTTACCAAGTGGTGCTTTACTTGTAGGGCATAAATTAAATGATTCAATCAATGGTTTTTTAGCTACACTTGGGCAGACAGCAAACTCTCAAATACTCCCGTATGAGGCACTTGTCTATAGCAATAAAGTGCTAATGATGAATCCTAAATATTATTTAGCACTCTCTTTACCTCAGTTAACAATGAGTCAATTTATGAAAATCTCTTTTATTCCTGCAGAGATTGAAGCTGATATTAAGAAGGCATATAAATAAAAAGTTAACTTAACACTAAATTAACAAACTTCCTCTATCATTATCTTATCGTTAAAATAAGAGGAGTTTATAGATGAAAAAGAGTATCTATCTATCGTTGGCTGTGGTGGCTCTGCTTCAGGGGGCTGAAGAGTTAGAGAGTATTGATGTTGAGGAGACAGTTGTAACTACCAAGATAGTTGAAGATGTAAGTGGAGAAGAGGTTAAGTCGGCTGACCTATCAGAGGCTTTGGCTAAAAAGGTTCCAAGTATCTCACTTATAAGACGAAGTGGTATCGCCAATGATATTGTTTTAAGAGGGCAGAAACGAGACAATATCAATGTAACTATAGATGGTACAAAAGTTTGTGGTGCTTGTGTTAACAGAATGGATCCACCTCTTTCACATGTTGTAACACATGCCATAGATGAGGTTGAAGTACGAGAGGGTCCTTTTGATGTAGAGGAGTTTGGAACACTTAGTGGTTCGGTTAAGGTAAGTACTAAAAAACCTACCAAAGAGCTAAGTGGTGAGTTGAATGTTAATGCTGGTTCTTTTGGATATAAAAAACTCTCAGGAACCCTATCGGGTGGGTCAGATAAGGTACGAGCTCTTTTTACGGCTTCTACAGAAAATGGGGGACAGTATGAAGATGGTGATGGTAATGATTTTGCAGAGCAGTTAGAAAACTATACAGCAGGAACAACAGCAGCTAGATTTAACTATGCTCCTGAACATAGAGGAATGGACGCATTTGATAAAACGATGTATATGGGAAAAGTTTTTATAGATGTTGCTGACAATCAAGAGTTAAAACTTAGCTATACAGCCAACAGAAGTACCGATGTGCTTTATCCTTCAAGTAAGATGGATGCTACTTATGATGACAGTGATATTATGAACTTGGAATATTCTATTTCTGACCTCTCAAAATATTCTAAAAAGTTAGATTTTCAGATTTATAACTCACAAGTTGACCACCCTATGAGTACGCAGTATAGGGCTTTGGCTAAGGCAGGGGGTAAATATATGACCCATCATCTTACAACAGATGTGACAGGAGTTAAACTAAAAAATAGTGTAGATGCTTTTGATAGAACATTCACCTATGGTGTTGATACAAGCAAGAGAAACTGGGATGGAGAGTACACTGTGACCTCTACAACCAATGCCTTTCCTGTTAAACATATAGGTGCAAGTATTGCCGATGTGGACACTGAAAATGTGGGAGTGTTTGCTAAGTGTGAACGAACTCTTGGAAAAGTTGACCTTGAGTGGGGTGTACGGTATGATGATACTTCAGTAGACACAAAATCAACAACAGAAAAAGACAATGACTACCGAGCCTTTTCAGGAAACCTTTTTGCTACGTATAATGCAGACAAAAATACAAAATATTTTGCAGGTTTAGGTAAGTCGAGTAGGGTTCCAGATGCTAGAGAGTTGTACAATACAAAGTATGTTTTAAAACCAAATAAGCCTAAAAAAACCATTGTAAATGGTAATCCAAACCTAAATCAAACAGATAATTATGAGCTTGACCTTGGTATTGAAAAATACTATGGAGATGGAAAGGTTAAAGTAAAAACGTTTTACTCTAAGTTAAAAGATTATATCTACTACAACGGCTCTTTACCGAAGAACAATTTTGAAAATATAGATGCTACTATATATGGTGCAGAGCTTAGTGGAAGCTATTTTGCTTCTGATTCTATAACACTTGATGCTGGATTATCTTATAAAAAAGGTAAAAAAGATACACAACCTATAGGGCAAACCAACAGTAACTTAGCAGAGATTACCCCTTTAAAACTTAATGCTTCTGTTCTTTATGATTATGATTCACAAGGGAGTGTAGAACTCTCACTTCAAGCAGCCAGTGCATGGGATGACATAGACAGTGACAATGGTGAGCAGAAGTTGGCAGGTTATGGTGTTATGAATTTAAAAACTACACGAGAGTTTGACAACGGTATTAAGTTAACAGCAGGGGTTGATAATATGTTTGATAAGAGCTATGCCATTACTAATACCTATAAAGATTTGATTTTAATGACAGATGGGTCGGATACCATGCTTATAAATGAGCCAGGAAGGTATATGTATTTGAATGCGAGTTATGTGTTTTAATTAAATAATAGCTGGTATTTCTAGTAGCGTTGCATTCTTTTTAAAATGAATATTGATATGGTTTTTTAAGGCAAGGAGTTCTAACTCTTTGTCTTGACTGCCATCTCTGTTTTTACAACGTAGTTGAAGGACAATAATAGAGTAGCGTTTCTCTTTAACAACAATACGTTCACCCAATTTTATTTTAATGTTTATCTCTAAGTTTGTAGAGTTTTCAAACTGAGCAAAAAGATTGCGTAAAAGTAGAGAAAAATTGTTTTGATGTAGTTGAAAGGGAGGGATGTCATAATCGGTTAGGAGTTTAATTTTTCCCTTATAATTCATATTAAAAAGTTCTATATTGGCTTGAAGTAGAACGTTGATATCGGTTAATATATAACCATCAAGAAGAGCATTTTCATCTACTTTAGCCATAGGTTTGTTGTAGAGATGCATTCCTAAAACATCTTCGTTTTCATAAAGAATATTAATACCATAAAACTCGAAAGAGCCAAAAGAGAGACTAATAAGTGTTTTTTGGTAACCGAAACTTTTGGGTGCATGGGCTAGGGCTATCTTAAAAAGCTCTCTCGGTTGGCATGACCCCATGAGTAGTTCAGCTGATGTATTTAGATATTTTATCTTTCCTCTATTTGAAAAAAGTATAAAAGGATTGCTGTCATTTTCAATGAAAAATTTAAAATTAATCGAGTCCATGTTCTTGTATCTTCTTTCGTAAGGTGTTTCGGTTTAAACCAAGTATACTAGAGAGTTTAAGTTGTGATTTATACTTTTTTAAACCAGCTTCTATAAGAGGTTTTTCATAAAGATAGAGATGCTCTCTATAGGCGTTGTTTCCGTCTATATTTTCTAGCAGATACTCAAAAAGTATGGACTCTATCTCTTCACTACTTAGTGTTCTGTTCATTAGTTGTTTATAGATAGAGGCTTTAAGTGAACGAATATTTTGCGAAAGGTCAAGTTTTTGGAAATCAAGTGTGACTTTATTTTCAATCATTAACTCTTTTTGAATCTCACTTTGAAAATGGTTTATAATTAACTCTTTGTCTTCTCTCTCTTCAAGGGTTGGCATCTGGTAAATAAAAGCAAATTTCTTTTCTATTTTTGCTGTGTTTTCTATGTGGTTAGCAATAGCAATAATACGCTTGTTTTCAAAGTTTAAACTATCTAGGTCGAGTATTTTTTCAAAATTATAGATAATAATTTCATCTTGACTCTCTAAAGCAGAAAATAGCTCTTCACGGTTTTTAGCATCTATATAAATAGAGTTTGGGAAGATAGTTTGAACAAGGCTTTTTTTACCTGTATACTCTTCACCCACAAGTAATGAGGATACAAAAAGTGATTTTGTGAGGGTAAATCCTTTAACAATGTTGTCGATTTGAGGCGAATTGCTTAAAAATTGTACAGGTTTCATCTTGATATTATAGTCAAAACTGTTTAAAAATTAGGAGTTTATGTTTTTTGTGTAGTTTTTCTCATCAATGATGGAGATAAAGTAGCAGTTAAAGGGTTGAGCTTTGAAGTTTTTTACATATAACCACGGAGATAGTGGTCATATTATTTATGAGGAATAATCATTTGTATATAATGATAGATTTTACAACCAATACAGTAGTCAAAAGCAGCTTCTAAAGAGGCACAAATGATTAAAATAGCAACTAAAATGATGGCACTTTTAGAAAATCCAAAAAGAAAAAGCAAAGTGAAAAAACCAATAATTCCTAAACCTAAATAGAGAGCAAAACGTTTGGGTGCTTCATCACAGAGTTGGGGTTTAATCTGAAAGCTTTTAATGATTAGTTTAGCAACTGTGGCAAAAGGGCTAATCTTTTTTAGATTTAGAGTACGAACTGAAAAGTCAAAGAGTAGTAAAAAAGCAAAAAAAAGCTGATTTGTTCCTATGAGTAGAAGTGCTACAACGATAACTTGAAGTGCAATAATCCGAACAAGATGGGCATCGATACGATTGAGTGAGATGGGACAGGAGTGTGCCATGATGAAACCTTATATTCATATATTTTTTAAATTTATGTAAAATGATATTGAAAAATGAATTTGAAGTTAATGAAATTTGTAGATTTTAGTTTCTTTGGATATATTACGAAAAAAAATGGAGTTTATCTATGAAAAAAACATTGGTGATTTTTCTACTGTTATTAACAGTAGGAATACTCTTTTGGTTAAATCAACCAAAAATCTTACCCTATTATAAACAACTTACACAAGAGAGAGTAGGGCTTAGTAAAGACCTGCAACCCCAAGCACAAAAAGATGCACCCTTTGTTGGCTCTAAAAAGTGTAAAGAGTGTCATAAAGAGGAGTATCATGACTGGAACAGTTCAATGCACTCAAGAATGATACAGAATATAAAAGAGGATTCCTCTGTAGTGAAAGCAGACTTCTCTAAGTTGCCTAAAGATGCAGACTTTACTTTGAAAGATGCTATCTATACCGTTGGTGGAAAGTTTAAACAGCGTTATATGATTCCTGCAACCATAGATGGCAAAGAGGACTTTAGACTTGGAAATTACCAATGGAATGTAGAGACTCAAAAGTGGCAACATTTTAAACCCTATAAGTATTGGTATAAAGATGCCTACCCACATGATAACAAAGAATTCCCTACTTCAAACACTTGTGATGGTTGTCACTTTACAGGCTATATGTCAACCGAAAAACGGGTCGAGAGAGCCATTGCTTGTGAGAGCTGTCATGGACCAGGGGGCAATCATGCCAAAGAGCCGAGCAATGCAATCTATAGAGCAACAGTATCTGACCCTATTCGTACAAATGAGGTTTGTCTGCAGTGTCACATGCGAAACCGTGACAAACGTTTAGATATGAATATGAGCATGAAAGAGCTGTGGATGAAAGCCAAAGATTACCCATCAGGGTATGAAGCAGGGAAACCATTAATCAACTATAAAAAGATAGCACCATTTGAGCTAGGAAAAGAGACTAAAGAGTTTTGGGCAAATGGAGCTGCTAAGAAAAACCGTACTCAAGGGAATGAGTATATTCACGATACCATGTATGCTCATGGGATTACTTGTGTAAACTGTCATAACCCTCATACTTTAAGTAACAGAGCCGACAAACCAGAGGGCAACGATGCTTGTATGAAGTGTCACTCTTTTGGTTCTGTGGTAGGTCCTCATCAAAACTCTTTGGAGGCACATACTCACCATAAGGCTAACTCAAAAGGCTCTTTATGTATAGAGTGTCATATGCCTAAAACGGCGAAACATACAGGTAAATCACCACTGACTGTACGTTCTCATAAGTTTAAGTTTACCTCACCTGCTGAGACTCAAAAGTACAATATGCCAAAAGAGACCAATGCTTGTTTTGCTTGTCATAAAGATAAGGGCTTAGATAGTTTACAAAACTCTTTGAAAGAGTGGGGTATGGTGGAGTGGTAGGTTACTCTGCCACTTAAACCCTCTCTCCTCTTCAATCTGGAGGAGATATTGATGATGTTATAGAAATTGCAAACTTAACAGATGGAAGTGTTTTCAACTTGTCTTCTAATAGTACTGAAATTGTAGCAGCAATTGCAGGAACAAGTATAAGAGCTACGGGGTCTGACTCCATATAGATAACTAAACTTAATTTATACTTTATCTAAAAATGGTTAATTCTTTTCGTGACGAAATTAAACATCGTCACGAAGCCAAGCTAAACCCAATTATCTAACCCTAATCCCTCAACCCTCTCAAATTCTCTAGTATTATTAGTCACAAGCACCAAATCTAAAGCAAGAGCATGACCTGCTATCTGCATATCCATATTGTCTATGACTTGACCTTTTTTTTCTAAGTTTGCTCTAATCTTTCCATACTCAATAGAAGCGATATAATCATAATCCACTATCTCAAATGGCATTAAAAAACTCTCTATGGCTTTTAGGTTTTTCTCTATCTGTTCACTTTTGTAAGCACCATACATTAACTCTGAAACAGTTATGGTAGAGATGCACAGCTCACCAATCTCAAACTCTCTAAATTTTTCCTTGACACTTCTAGGCTTATTTTTGATTATGTAGATACAGATATTGGGATCAAGCATCATTTTTCTCAAAACAAATCCTCTCTCTCCTGTGTAGGTTGTACTCTAGTCTGCATAAAATCATCAGAAAAATTATCAAGATTATCAAACATGGTATCCCATACAGTTTTATCTGATTTTGGAATAAGTACAACCATACCATTTATCTTTTTAATAAAAACCTCTTTTAGATTCTCAAATCTAAACTCTTTTGGTAGTCGTACAGCTTGACTCTGACCATTTTGAAACTATGTCAAGTTTGCTCTATAAACGACTAAAGAGTTTTTTTGAAGAGGGCTTGGGAGTATGGGTATAGTAAGGCTGAGATAGCTCAGTTTGTGGGATTAAGTGTTGTGATGGTAGGGAGGATTTTATAACAAAATATATTTATGTTCTGTGTTACATGACTTGCATTAACTTTAAAAAAATATTCTATATAATACTATTAAGAATATGAAATGGTAATACCTGCAAATGAATTGAAGATAAAAGGTGTCTCGGTTATAGAAGCTATGCTTGACAAATTGGATGAAGTACTCATATCAATAAGAGGTAAAAACAAATATGTGGTTATTGACATGAACCGATATAACTACCTAAGAAAGTGTGAGCTTGAAAAAGCATTGAGAGATGTTCGTGAAGACATAGAAAATGGACGTTCAAGAGTTTTTAAGTGCAGAGGAACATTTTAAAGAGTTAGACAATGCCTTACGAGATTGAGTATACCGAAAGATATGAGAAGAAACTGTTTAAGTTTCTTAAAAAGCATAAAGATATTGTATCAAGATATAAAAAAACATACTACTAATGGAAGTTGACCCTTTTCATCCCTCTTTACGACTCCATCCATTGCAAGGGAAATTAAAAGATTTACACTCTGTTTCTATTGATATGCAATATCAAATCAGTATTGAATTTTATATTGAAGATAGTAAAATTATTCCTGTTAATATTGGTACGCATGATGAGGTTGAGGCTAAGGAGATTTTTAATTAAACCTACACTAATGTATCCTAAAATTAACAGTTACAGAGATATTATACATAGGAAACTCACTTCTAATATTACTAGGTATAGCAATAGGAAAACTTTGTATAACGGCTTTTCTTACAGACTTTTGCAAAATAGACTTTCCATTTAAAAAGCGTATGTTAGAGACATCACCATTGGCTCCGATGTCAAACATAACTCCTACTGAACCCTCTACATGTCTTCTTAGTGCCATTTTTGGGTACCTTTTATTGGCTTTTATCTGGTTTCTCACACCTCTTAAAAAAGCTCTCTTTTCTGCACTATTGTCAACTTTTGGTTTTGGAGCAGGTTTAGGAGGTGTAGGCTCTTCTATGATTTGAGGTTCAACAGTTTTTACTACCTCTATAGGCTCAAAATACTCCTCTTCTATAAATTTCTCTTCTATAACAGGTTCTCTTTTTTTAACTATCTTTTTAGGTTTTGGCTTAGATTTTGGTTTGGGTTTAGCTTTTATTTTTTTAACTATTTTTTTAGGTTTTGGCTTTAGTTTAGGTTTAGGTTTAGGTTTTTTAACAATTTTTTTTATAATCTTTTTAGGTTTTGGTTTTGGCTTTACAATCTCTTTTGGAGGAGTAACGACAGGAGGTTTAGGAACAACTACAGGTTTTGGTTTAGGTGTTATGAGTGCAATCTTTATAACTTTCTGGGGAGATTCTTTTATAAGTTTTTTGTGGGTCTCTAAAAAAGTTAACAAAAAATAGCCCAAAGCTCCATAGAGCAGTGAACTAATGATAAAAGAGGAGCCATAGCGAAAATTAGTCATTTTTGGTAACAATTCCTAAGTTTTCATATTCGTTCTTTTTTAAAATATCTAAAATAAAAACAAAGTTATTGAACTGAGACTCTTTATCACTATATAAATGTATTGGAGTCTCTTTACTATGTTCTAATAGTCTTTTTTCTACATCTTCATGCTCTATTTTCTCTTTATCAAAAAATATTTCACCATTTTTTTTAATAGATATACGTAACTCTTTTTTAGGTTTCTCTTTTACTTGAGAAGTTGATGTTGGTAGGTCTAACTTTATAACACCTGTTTGAATAAAAGAGGCAGTAGTTAAGACAATAACCAAGAGTACCAACATAATGTCAATAAAAGGAACCACATTAATGGTGTCAAACTTTGCTGAACGTCGCATTATTTTTCCTTTTGGTTAATAATCCACTTGTTTAGAATAACTTCTACTTTTCTGTTAAGATGGTTATAGAAAAATATAGCAGGAATAGCAACAGCTAGACCCATAGCAGTAGCTTTTAGAGCGAGAGCTAGAGAAGTCATTATATGTTTTACATCCATGTCAGCTGTCTGTCCCATAGTATAGAAAGTAATAATGATTCCAAGAACTGTACCAAGAAGACCTATATAGGGTGCATTGGCTCCAAAACTAGAGATAATTGCTAAGTTATTGGTTACTTTCATCTCTAACTCTTCTTGAGTTTTATACTCTTCCACTTTTATACCCCTATAAAAAAGAAGACGTTCTATCCAAAAAAAGAGGGTTAAAAAACTCATAAGTGCAAGTAACCCTAGCACTCCATAATCAACGATGTCGCTTAATAGTTCTATGTTCATGTATGTCCTTTATTTAAGAGACATATTATAATGTAAATATATGAGAAGAAAATGAGTTTTTAAAAATTTGTAGAGGGGACTTGTAGGGGTAGAGTGATGTCTCTACCCCTTTTTGTTAAATACTACCTATTTAAATAAGTCAGCCAATGCATCTGTATTGGTTGTTTTTTCAATCTCTACATGAGCATTTGAACTGTTATTACTTGAACGTTCTGTAATACCTTCAATTTCGTTAAGCTCTAGTGTATATCCTGTTAACATTGATGCTAAACGAATATTGATACCACTTTTACCAATCGCTTTTGCTTTTTGGTCAGAGGTAATATTGATACTTGCTTTTTTGTCTGTAGTTGATGGAATTCTTACACTTTGAACAATAGCAGGTGCTAAAGCTCTAGTAATAAACACTTCAGGAATTGGTGAATACTCAACACAGTCAATATTTTCTCCTGAAAGTTCTGAACTTACAGCATTGATTCTAACACCTTTTACCCCAACAGCAGCACCAATAGGGTCGATGTTTGGAAAGTCTGTCTTAAGGGCAAGTTTGGCTCGTTGTCCAGGGATTCTCGCCGCAGCCATAATATTTACAGAGCCATCTCCAATCTCAGGAACCTCTTTTTCCATAAGTTTTTCTAAAAATTTGGGAGAGGTTCTTGTAAGTTCTAAGAACATTCCCATTTCAGGGTCAATGGTTACATAACGTAGAAGTGCTTTTACAGTATCTCCTCTTTTAAACTTTTCGCCTTTAATACGGTTACGTTGACTTAACATCCCTTTTAGTTCACCAATTTCAACAAAAGTATTTTCATCATCATCTACACGGTTTACTGTTCCAATCATCACAGAGCCGACTTTTTCTCTATATTTCTCAAAAAGGTCTTGTTCTACTTGTCTTTGAATATGGTATTGTAGCTCTTTAAATAAGTTATATGATGCTGTACGACCATACTCTTCAAGAGTAAATTCAGAACGTAGTTCATCGCCCAGTTCAATATCTGAACCATACTCTTCTTGTGCTTCTTTTAAAGTAATAACAGCATCTGGCTCTGTTTCAAGTTTTTCATCATCGTCTTTTACCACAGTAATTACTTGCTCGACACTGTAGTCTTTTATATTCATATCTACAGTAGCTTCAAAGTGAGATGTTTGGGTAGTACATCGTTTTGCAGTTTTAATCAGTGCCTCTTTAAATGCATCAACAGCTGATTCTATAGTAATGTTTTTTTCATGAGCCATTGCCTCTATAATATCTACAATTTTTTCCATATTTATTTCCTTTATTTTGTAAAACATATCAAAATACATGTTTTTTGAAATCTTCAAAAAGTGAACTTAACAATTACGTTACTATTTTAGTGGATTTGCCAGTTGTCTGAAGAGTTATATTATATCTAAACCTACCTTTAAGGAAAATAGGTATAATTATTATAATAAAAAATAACATGTTTTAAATCAAGAGTATAGAGGTTATTTTAAAAATATTTATAAGGAATGGGTAATGAAATTAGCGAGAGCATCAATTACATCAAAACCAAAAGTGATAGAGATAGAGAAGATTGAAGAGGAATTAGAGAAAAAATCTATTTTTTATTTTGATAAAGACAACTCACATAAAGAGCTAAAAGAGTTAATTGAATATTTTGAAGCAAAAGAATATTCTGTATATATGAGAGAAGTAAAATTTGGTCTAAATGATGATGAATACATTTATGAGGTTCATATTGTAAAGTAAGGTTGTAATGAAAAAGCTATATATAGAAACACTAGGGTGTGCGATGAATGTTCGAGATAGTGAGCATATGATTGCAGAGTTAAATAGAAAAGAACCTTATGAGTTAACAGAAGAGTTGGATGATGCTGACTTAATTATTATAAATACATGTAGTGTAAGAGAGAAACCTGTCTCCAGACTTTTTTCAGAGATAGGTATTTTCAATAAACATAAAAAGAAATCTGCAAAAATAGGTGTGGCTGGATGTACAGCATCACATTTGGGTAAAGAGATTATAAAAAGAGCTCCCTCTGTCGATTTTGTGTTGGGTGCTAGAAACATTTCTAAAATAACAGAAGTTGTTGAGAAAAAACATGCTGTTGAGATAGACATTAATTATGATGATAGCTCATATGCTTTTGGTGAGTATCGAACCAATCCTTTTAAGGCTATGGTCAATATCTCAATGGGCTGTGATAAATCATGTACTTTTTGTATTGTACCTGCCACACGAGGGGATGAGGTCTCTATTCCTTCTAATTTAATTCTTAGTGAGATTCAAAAATCTGTAGATGCTGGAGCCAAAGAGGTGATGCTTTTGGGTCAAAATGTCAATAACTACGGTAAGCATTTTACCTCTGAAGAAGATGCTTGTAACTTTACTCAACTTCTTCAAAAAATATCTAAAATAGAAGGTTTAGAACGTATTCGTTTTACCTCTCCTCACCCCTTACATATGGACGATGAGTTTCTACAAGAGTTTGCTTCTAATCCTAAAATATGTAAGCAGATTCATGTACCTCTTCAGAGTGGTTCAAGCCCTTTGCTTAAAGAGATGAAGCGAGGTTATTCTAAAGAGTGGTTTTTAGACCGTTGTGCAAAAATAAGAAATCTTTGCCCTAAGGCGACCATATCTACAGATATTATTGTAGGTTTCCCTGGGGAAAGCGATGAAGATTTTGAAGATACAATGGATGTGTTAGAACAGGTTCGTTTTGAACAACTCTTCTCTTTTAAATACTCACCACGACCCCATACCAAAGCAGCAGAGTTTGATAATCAAGTTGAAAAAGAGGTCGCTTCTGAGCGTTTAACACGACTCCAAGCAAGACATACTGAGATACTTGATGAGATAATGGATGCTCAAATGGGTAAAGAACATATGGTCTATTTTGATGAACTAAAAGCAGAAGGTAGAATTTCTGGGCGAAGTGATGATGGAAAACTCTTCTTTGTTCAGGGTAGTGAAGAGTTGCTTGGAAAAATAGTAAAAGTAAAAGTAAATAAAACATCAAGAGGTGCATTAGAGGGCATTGTTTGTGCTTAAGAAAATCTCTCGGAAAGTAGGAGTGATTGTGATTCCTCCTATTATCTTTGTGACCATGAAACTGTTGTGGTTTACTTATAGAAAAAAGTACCATTATATAGACGCTCCGATAGAGGGGCAATGTATGGCTGTTACATGGCATTCTGAACTTTTAATCTCTCCCCAAGTCTATAGAAAATTTCGTAAATATCAAAATACCTCTGCTATTATTGCTCAGCATTATGACGGGGAGTTAATCGCTAGAACATTCTCCTTTCTTAATATTATACCTCTACGTGGTTCATCAAGAAGAGGAGCCAAATCGGTTTTAATCGCTGCAATAAAAGCATTAAAAGAGGGGAGTTCTATTATGATTACTCCTGATGGACCAAAGGGACCTCGTTATAGTATGAGTGATGGAGCAGTCTCGTTGGCTTTGCGTTCAAATCTACCTTTAATGGTTGTTAACTATAAACCAAGCTCATACTGGATGTTAAATAGCTGGGACAGGTTTATTATTCCTAAACCTTTTTCTACTTTAGAAATTTATCACCAAATTATTGATATATCTGGTATGGAAAAAGAGAAGGCAAAAAAATATTTAACAGAGAAGATGTTGCTCTACGCACTCACATAAAAGTAAACTTTAAGATTAATAGACTAAACTTACATTAGCTTTAAAATTTATTTTTAATAAATATATATAAAAAATATAAAAAAATAATTTACAACATAAGCTGTTAAAAATAAAAGGTTTGATATAATTCATCATGATTAGTTTAAATGAAGAAATTAATAATTTTTTATTTTATCTAAAAGAAGTTAGGGCATATGCTCCAAACTCAGTAGTAACTTATGAGAATGTTTTAAAAGAGATGCACTCGGTAAGTCACTATTATGAAGAGGATAAGAGAGTTGTTTTGGATATTACACCACTACGACTAAAAATTGTTAATAATTCAAAAAAAACAATCGCTAAAAAGTTGAGTGCCATACGCTCTTTTGTAAAATATATGCAAGAGCAGCAAGAGGTTAATATAGAGCTTATAGGTAATTCTGTAATTAAAGTACCAAAAACTTTACCTAAGCCAATAGATGAAAATATTATAGATGAGGTTCTAGAGACTTGTAACCATAAAGAGAGATTAATTATAACATTACTTTATGGTTTAGGGTTAAGAATTTCAGAATTGTCAGCTTTAGAGTTGTCTAATATTTCAAATCAATGGATTCGAGTTAAGGGGAAAGGTAATAAAGAACGACAAATTCCTCTTTTGGAGCAAATATATAGAGAAATTGGGTATTATATTGAATATGAAAAACCTAAAAAATTTTTATTTGAAAAAAATGATAAAGAGATGAATAGTCATCAGATTCGTTATATATTTTCTAAAATTTTTAAAAGAAGTGGTATCAAAGCTACTCCACATCAACTGCGTCACTCATTTGCGACACATCTTCTTCATCATGGAGCAAGAATATCAGATGTATCTGAGTTGATGGGACATAGTAGTATGGTCTCGACACAAATTTATACACAGTTAGAAAATAGTAAAAAATTAAATGAATATGCAAAAGCACACCCACTATGTGCTAATAGTAATAATATAGGAGAATAATTATGGGTAATCAACAGTATGTGACCATTACACACTACAAAGAGAGAGAGTTTTATTTTTTAAATCATGCAGTTCAAACTCATGATGGTTTTATTGGTAAAGAGTTGGAGCAGTTTCATGAGAGTGAAAAAGATAAGTTTATTGAGCGTATTCGTGAACTTCAAGCACAATATCCTCAATCTCAAATTATCTCTCTCTCTTTAGCTTTGAATCAAAAAGTTGTACATGAAGTTGATAACAATAAGGCTTCAGGAAAGATTTTTGCAAATAATTATGTGGTACAAGATAAAATTGATATTGGAAATATTCCTACTACACTTTACTTCTCACCTTTTGCTATTCTTTATGAAGAGTATAAAAATAAATTGGATGATAAGTTGACGTTACTTATTGGACTCTTTGACCGTAAACTTTATCTTATGTTTGCGACCAAAGAGAAAATTCATGAGAGTTGGATTATTGGTACAAGAGGCTTAACTGAAAAGCAAGTAGCTGATAGAGTCTATAAAAGTATGAAAGCCTATTATAAAATCTCTTTTAAGTTTGCAGACCATATTGAGATGTTGGTAACCGATGAATCACCAAAGTTACTTAAGGTTTTAAGGGAAGAGTTGTCTTTAAACATTTTGTTAAAACAAAATACCATTCATAGACTCTTGCATTATATGGGTGGAGAACCTAAACGAACTGTAAGTAGTTTTATTAAATCATCTTTATCTAAAATGGGAGAAAACCCTATAATGCAAAATGCAAATGATCCTTTTTTAAAAAGTGCATCATCTACTCCCGATAATTTAGGTGACCTTAAATTAAATGCCAACGAAATAGAAGGTGACTCTAATTCTCATCAGATAAAATCTATGCTTGGTGGTAGAAGTTCAGGAAATTTATTCCAAAATTTATTGGCTTTAATTCCTCTCATTTTTGTACTTGGAATGGGTGCTTTTTTTTCAATGAAAAGCTCAAGTATAGAGCAAAAGTCTCTACTTCTAAAATCACAGGCATTGGCACAAACAGATAACGCTTTGTTGGCTATGACAACAGGAGATATCTTTTCAGCTATGGGTAAAAATGCAGAATTAAAGGAGGCTACTATTTCAAATTCAAAAGTAGAACTCAAAGGTGTAGTTTGGGGAATTGAACCCCTTCGTAATAGTTTAAATGAAATTTATAGTGATGGTGATTTTTCTATTAAGCCATTAGAGAACTTTATGACAGAGTTTTCATTTAAATCAAAAATATAAGAGGAGTAAATATGTTTTCAGGACTTAAACAGTTATCAATGATGACCAAAATACTATTTGTTATATCATTAATCATATTGATGGCATGGGTCATTCCTACAATGGTTAACTATTTTAAAGATATACAAAAACAAGAGCAGCAAATTAATGCGTTACAGAAAAATGCTTCAAAATATGGTCTTTCTGGAAGTGCAAAGAAATTCAATAAAGAGAGTTTTATACAAGATGCATTGAAATATGTTTCAAAAGCATCGGTAGAATTTTTAGATGATAAATCTTATGCCGTAAAACTTGAAGTAGAGAAAGATAAGATTAATCACTTTAACAAATTTTTAGAGACATTGTCGCTACGCTATTTGGTTAAAGTTATAACGCCTATAACGTTTAAAGAGAAAGAGAAGTTTATAGAGATAAAAATGACTATCCAAGAGCTTTAGGCTTAAGGTTTTCACTATAGAGATACGCTCGAATTTTAGAAGGTATTTTTAACGTTCGACACTCTTCTTTGAATATTTTTGGCATAACAGTTTTTTTATAGGGAGCAAGATAGATTTTGTTTTCTGTAATTTCAACTGCCCAAACCCCTCCAAAAACAATACTTTTTGTAGTTTTTAACGCCTCACGTTGAGATGCAGAGAGTAGGTATCCTAATTTTTTTAGATATTTATCAACAATGCGAATTTGACTAGAAGTGCTTTTATAACTTAGGATATAAAGCTCTTTATAGTGAAATAGCTCCTTATATTCACCCTCTAAGATTTTCTTATCTTCTCTCAAATAATCAAAGCTTCGTTTTATTCCCTCTTGATATTTATTGATAAGTTGATTTGAAAACTCTTTTCTAAAACGATTACGTTCATACTTCTCATCAAGATTACTTTCGTCAATAAAATAAGGGTAGTGATGTTTATCTAAATAGTTTAAAAGTTCATCTTTTGAGTGATGCAGAAGAGGACGAATAATAGTATACTCTTTACGCTTCGATATATATTCTAATCCTAAAAGTTCAGATGTTCCTGCACCTTTTGTCAAACGCATTAAAAACCACTCTAATTGGTCATTAAGTTGGTGGGCTGTTAGTAAATTATCATAAGAGTTCTCTTTTATTATCTTATCAAAGAAATTATAACGAAAGTCTCGTGCATTTTTTTCAAAATGGTTTTGAAAAGAGGGTGCTTTTGTTGTGTAGATTTTTAAATTGTATTTTTTTGCTAACTCTATGGCATGAGCCTCTTCTTGCTCTGCTTCTTCTCTAAGTCCATAGTTGACTAAAGCAATGTCAAATTTAATATCTTCTTGAAGCAGTAGAAAGAGAAGAGCAGAGGAGTCAATACCTGCTGAAAAGGCTAGGAGGTTTTTATGATTATGTAATGATTTTGTAGTATTTGAATCTAAATAAATCACAAGAGATTAAACCCTTTTAATAAGTGTAGCCAATAATCTATCTCCTGCCAACTCTGTAATTTTCGCTTCATATAAAGCACCAAACAAAACCTCTAAATCTGATGTATCATTAATTAAAATATCCCCATCTATATCTTTTGCCCAAAGGGTAGGACGAGCTGATAATATGTACTCATGTTCATCACTCTCTCCTTCTAATATAACTCTAATAGTCTTGCCCAACATCTTCTCTAGTGAAGCATTTGTTGTGACGTTAGCAATCTCCTCAAGTACCTCAACACGCTCTTCTATCACTTCCTCTTCTACAGGCTTCATAGTAAAAGCAGGGGTTGTCTCTTCATTTGAGTAGTAAAAGACATTAAAACGGTCAAATTTAAATTCACGTATAAAGTCACAAACTCTTTCAAATGCTTCATCACTCTCTCCTGGGTGACCAGCAATAATAGAGGTACGAATAAAAGCATCTTTTTTAGATTTCATATGTTCTAAAAGTTCTATGGTCTTTTTCTCTCCAAAACCACGACGCATCATTTTTAAAACAGTATCATCTATCTGTTGAATGGGCATGTCATAATAGGTCTCAAAGGTTTTAGAGTCAGCAATGGTATCTATTAGTTCAAAAGTTGTGGTGCTAGGGTAGAGGTATAAAATACGAGCAACTTTTACCCCCTCTATGCCCTCTACTATTTTAATTAAATCTATAAGTCCATCTTTTAGCCCTATATCTCGTCCAAAACTAGAGGAGTCTTGGGAGATAAATGAGAACTCATAAAACCCTTTATTGACTAATGCTTTAACCTCTTTTTCTATAGAGAGAAGGGTACGAGAGTGAAGTTTACCTTTAAATGAGGGAATAGCACAAAATGAACAGGTTTGGTTACACCCTTCAGCTATTTTAATATAAGCATGAGTGTTGGAACCTGTAATAACACGCTCCGAGTTCTCATTGGCGAGGTAGACTTCTGGTGAAAAGAGACCTTTTTTCTCAGCAATCATTTTATCTATCTTTTCATAATCGCCCACACCTGTAAAGATGTCAACTTCAGGTAGGTCACGTTGTAACTCTTCTTGATAACGTTCGGTAAGGCAACCTGAGACAACCAAAAGAGAATTCTCTTTACGCTCTTCATGCAGGGTTAAAATAGTGTTAATACTCTCTTCTTTAGCAGCATCTATAAAGCCACAAGTATTGACAATAATGACATCAGCACTACTAGCATCATCAGAGATTTTATACTCTTTAAGGCGACCCAACATTACTTCTGAATCAACGAGATTTTTAGTGCAACCGAGACTTACGAGGTGTAGTTTTTTATTAGACAAATCAGTTTTCCATTTTAGACGCCTTAACATTAGTCGAGGCGTTATATTTTTTTGTATTGTATCTAATAGCTTGTTAAAGTGTTTTTTAATAGAGCTAAATTTTTTTAAGGACGCAGAACCTGAACAACAAATGCTTTGTAACTTAGGGAAGATTTCACAGCTGACAGTTTACTTTTTGCTTGGTTATAAGAGGTGTATGCACCTACAAGAGCATAGTGATTACCATTTTTATCCAATATAATGTAATTGAGACCAGAATGTTTTAGACGTTTCATAAATGAACTGTTTGGTTTACTATTTCCAAAGTAACCTACTTGAAGATAGTATCCTGGTGTAGCAGATTTTGAAAATATTTTTTTTATTTTTATATTTCCTGAACTTTTTTGGCTACCAACATAACCACTTGAACCTTTATCTATAATTCCTGATGGTGCAGGAGTTTCTTTTTCTGTTGTATTTTTTACTCCAGTCTCACAACCTGAAAATAAGGCAATAGCAGTACATAGTAGTGTTATCTTTGAATAATAAGTGTTTTTTTTCATCTTTTTCTCCCAGTTATCTGTTATAATATCTTATCTTAGGTTAACTTTGTTATACCTCAATGATTGTATAATAATTGTGAAAAAAAAATAAAAAGGGAAAAAATGAGAAAAATTTTAACAAGTCTAGTAAGTAGTAGTATAGTGCTTTTAGCATTAACTACAGGAGAAGTTCCTCCTGAAGTTGTTATATCTGAAAAAAATGGTGGCTATCTCGATGGTACAGCATGGAACTCTTCTATGTTAAAAAATAAACTTTATGTACTTTTTTATGTTGACCCTGATGAAAAAGATACAAATAATAAGTTTTCAGAAGCATTAAAAGCAAAACATTATGATTTGAACTATTTTGGTACAGTTGCGGTCATTAACCTTGCCGCTACATGGCTTCCAAATATAATGATAGAATCAAAGTTAAAAGAGAAACAAAAAGAGTATGCTAATACAATCTATGTAAAAGATAAATCAAAAGTTTTAGTCAAAGAGTGGCAACTTCAAGATGACAGTTCAGATGTATTGGTTTTTAATAAAAATGGAGAGTTGATTTACTCCTATTTTGGAAAGCTTGACTCTTCTGAAATTACCAAAGTATTGAGTATTATAGATAGAAATTTAATTTAGTTAAAATCTATTCTTTACTACTTATAGTGTACTATTCGCTAATTAGTCATGAGGATAATCAGATGAAAAAAGCAGAACTTTTAGCCCCAGCAGGTAATTTAGAAAAGTTAAAAATAGCATTGGCTTATGGAGCTGATGCTGTCTATGGAAGTACAAGTACTTTCTCTTTACGTATTCGTTCAGGAAAAGAGTTCGACATGGACTCTTACGCAGAAGGAATTGCTTATGCTCATGAGCGAGGGAAAAAAGTCTACTCCACAGTTAACTCTTTTCCATTTAACTCTCAACTAAAACTATATGAGAACCATATTGCAAAAATAGCCGAGCTAAAACCCGATGCACTTATTGTCTCTAGCCCAGGGGTGGTGGCAATGGCACGAAAGATTGCCCCAAATATTCCTATTCACCTCTCTACTCAAGCCAATGTTATGAATGTTTTAGATGCACAGGTCTATTATGATATGGGAGTTGAGCGTATTATTGTGGCTCGTGAAATCTCTCTAAAAGATTGTGAGGCGATTAAAAAAGTTCTTCCTGATTTATCGTTAGAGATTTTTGTACATGGCTCGATGTGTTTTGCCTATAGTGGGCGTTGTTTAGTATCGGCACTTCAAACAGGTCGTGTACCCAATCGTGGAAGTTGTGCTAATGATTGTCGTTTCCCTTATGAGATTTATGCACACAGTCCTGAGAGTAACACCACCTTTAGACTCGATGAAGAGGAGGGGATAGGTACTTACATTATGAACTCAAAAGATATGAATATGGCTTCACATGTAGATGAGATTTTGTCCTCAGGGGTTATTGACTCTCTAAAGATAGAGGGTCGAACCAAGTCTCCTTACTATGCAGGAGTTGTAACTAAAGCCTACAGAGAAGCAATTGATGACTACTATGCAGGTAGATTTGATGCCTCAAAGTACCAAAAAGAGTTGCATACCACACAAAACAGAGGCTTTACCGATGCCTACTTACTCTCTAAACCTTTTGAGAGAAACAATACTCAATCTCACGGCTTTACCATTCAAGATGGAACTCACCAAGTAGCAGGTTTGGTTAGCGAAGATGGCTTAACTTGGAGATGTAAAGATAAAACTTGTGTAGGTGATAGAGTGGAGATTGTTCTACCTGTTGGAGTAACTATTGAAGAGATGGAGAATGAAGAGTGTAGAGTTACTAAAGAGGATGAGTCATTTTTTATTGAGTTTAAAAAGATAGTCTCTACTACAGGAAAAGAGTTTAAGTGTATTCATAGTGGAGATTTAAACGATATTGTCTTGCCTGTTAAACTTCCAAGTTATACTATCTTAAGAAGAGGAATTGTAGAAGCAAAAGCTAAAAAGGGTCTGGTTCTAAACTAATAATATGGAAACTTTTGAGAAGATTATAGCTTTTGTTATGAAAGTGGTAGAGGCAATAGCCAAATTCTTCTCATGGATCTTTGGCTAATTTGAAGAGAAAAATAGCTATTATTCGCACAATAAATTAAGATGTTGGAGTATATAAATGAAATTTGTATCAATAGTTATGGGAAGTAAAAGTGATTACAGTATTATGAATGAATGTGCAGACACACTCAAAAAATTTGGTGTACCTTATGAGTTAATTATCTCCTCTGCTCACAGAAGTCCAGAGAGAACAAAAACATATATCAATGAAGCAGAAGCAAAAGGTGCTCAAGTATTTATTGCCGCCGCAGGAATGGCAGCACACCTAGCAGGTGCTTTAGCTGCAACAACAACCAAGCCAATCTTAGGTGTACCAATGGAATCGGGACCTCTTAAAGGTGAAGATGCACTTCTTAGTACAGTAATGATGCCAGCAGGTATGCCTGTAGGAACTCTAGCCATTGGTAAAGCAGGAGCTGTAAATGCAGCCTACTTAGCCATTCAGATTATGGCACTTCAAGATGATGAACTCAAAGTAAAGCTTCAAGAGGACAGGGTAAGCAAGGCTAAAAAGGTTGAGCTTGACTCTAGTACTGTTGAGGTAATATTGTAGGTTCGATTTTATCGAACATAAAATTTGGTATAATTAGAAAAAAAGGCATAACATGGCTGAACTAGCACATTTTAAAAACTTTGCAAAGTTAAAAGATACTTCGGTTGAATTTAATGATATTACTGTGTTAGCAGGGAAACCTGGGACAGGTAAGAGTTATGTTATGAAGTTTATGTATGCTCGTTATCAAGCATTGTCTTCTTCTTTATTGGAATATAAAAATTTAGAATTCTCAATAAATTTATTAAAACCCTTAATTTTAAATAATAATTTAGAGAAAGAAAAAGCACTTGAATTATTAAAACAAGAAAATTATTTTCCTTCTTTTGAACAATTGAAACAAGTTTATCCTGGAAGAATTGCAGCAATTAAGAAGAATATTCGTCGATTAGAGTGTATTCGTCTACATCACAATCTTACTGGAAAATTGATTGCTCCGCCGGAAAGTTTGAGTAAGAATTATTC
>JALXFN010000023.1 GCA_027068975.1 Campylobacteraceae bacterium
AATCTCTAAGTCGTACCCTTTGTTCTTGGACGCGTATTATAGAGAAATTGTCTAAGGATGTCAAGGGTTTTTCCGATTTTATCAAGAATTCTTTCGATTTTTCTCTTTTTTTACTTTTACTTACTATAAAATAAATAATAAAAGTAAATTATTGGATAGTATAAGTAGAAAACAATATAAACAAAAATAAATATATTATTAATAATATATAATTGATATATTTTAATAATAGTCACTATATAAATGCTCTTCACTATGATTAATTTAGAATAACATTATTCTTTGTTTTTTGTTTTAAGCTAAGAAATAGGTAATTTTTTTTATAATAAGCAATGCGTTATTTTTGCATATAAATACATAGGAGAATATTATGACAATTAAAGATACACTAAAGTTATCATTAATAGCTGCAGCTATGATGACTAGTGCAAATGCACAATCAGCAATCGATGGTGATGATTTACCACCAGCTAAGCCAGGGCAATGTTTTACAAAAGCATTCTTTCCTGCTAAATATGCTACAACCACAGAAAGAGTATTAGCATCTGAAGCAAGTGAAAAAGTACAAGTAATTCCTGCGAAATATGGTTGGGTTACAGAAAAAATTAAAGTTTCTGATGGAACTCAAAGAGTTGTAACTGTACCAGCTACATACAAAACTGTTTATGAAAGAGTTTTATCTAAACCTGCTTCTCAAACATGGAGAACTGGATTGAGTTCTAATTCCCCAGAAGCTTCTAACACTTGTGTACAGTCAGCATCAGCAGCTGGGATGAATGTAAGTGGTGCAACACCAGGTACCTGTTTCTATGAACACTATAGACCAGCTAAATACCAAACTACTACAGAAAAAGTATTGGCATCAGAAGCGAGTGAGAAAGTTCAAGCAATTCCTGCTAAATATAGAACTGTAACTAAAAGAATTCTTGTATCTGAAGGGACAGAGAGATTAGTTACTTCTCCAGCTCAATACAAAACCGTAAAAGAGAGAATTCAAGTATCTCCTGCAAGAACAGAGTGGAAAAAAACAAAATGTCAAGATAGAGGATGTAATCAATCTGAAGTTGTATGTTTAGTAGAAATTCCAGCTGTATATAAAACTGTAACTAAAAAAGTTGTTGCTAAACCAGCATCTACAAGAAAAGTTACAACACCACCACAATACAAAACTATAAAAGTTCAAGAATTGGTAGAACCAGCATCTTCTAGAACTATTCCTGTTCCTCCAACATATAAAACTGTTACTAGAAAGGCAAAAGTTCAAGATGCTTCATACTTCTGGACAGATGCAAGTGGTAAAAATGCTAGAACACGTAGTACTAAACAGTGTGATAAAATTTGTTTAACTGCTACACCAGCTAAATACAACAAAGTTTCTAAGAGAGTTGTAGCAAAACCTGCAACTACAAAAACTCTTACAACTCCTGCAAAGTATACAACTGTTAAAATTAAAAAGCTTATAACTCCTGCTAGTGAGAGAAGAATAGCTATTCCAGCAACATATAAAACTGTAACTAAAAAACGTATGGTTGCAGATGGTTATGCTAAATGGGTACCAATTGTTTGTAAATCAAACATGACTAGACCAACTATTCAGAGAGTTCAACAAGCATTAAAAGCAGCTGGATACTACAATGGTCCAATTGATGGTGTATGGGGTGCAGCTTCAAAAGCTGGAACAAGAGCATACCAAAAAGCTAAAGGTTTGCCAGTTGCTGGTCTATCTGTAGCAACAATGGAGTCTTTAGGTCTTTATTAATCAGATATCTAAATTCTTTTCAGAAGAGAGTGTACTCTCTTCTGAAGCATATTATTTAACTTATTTCAACTTCTATTCAACTTCTTTTAAACTTCAACTTAATATACTAACCATGGAAATATCAATATAATAATTGATATCATTTTAATTTATATGATATAACTTTAATAAAAAGTTATATACAAAGGATTTATATGGCTCTTTATGATAGAGATTATAACAATAGTGCAGTAGACACGAACTACACAACCTCAACAGACAACGCATCTGTTACTTTTATGAAACAAACATACCAACTACTTGGGGCAAGTATGATAGCATCTGCAGTTGGTGCATATGTTACAATGCCTTATGTAGAAATTATTTCTAGTTTCAAATGGTTTATTTTTGGATTTGTTATGTTTATGGCTTTTTTTGGTTTTTCAATGACTAGAAAAAATAACACTTTACACCTTATGGCTCTATTTGTATTTACATTTGCCTTAGGTGTAATGATTGTTCCTCTTTTGGCTTTTACCATAGCCAAAGGAAATGGAGCATTTATAGGTAACGCATTTTTGATGACTTCTGTACTATTTGGTGCATTGAGTCTTTTTGCTATTAATTCTAAGAGTGATTTTTCTAGTTGGGGTAAACCACTATTTATTACATTTGTAATTATTTTTATAGCTTCACTAGTAAATTACTTTTTCTTACATAGTCCGATAATACATATAGTAATTACAGCTGGTATTTTACTACTGTTTTCACTGTTTACTATCTATGATACACAAAATATCGCTAATGGTGCGTATGACTCACCTGTTGATGCAGCAGTATCATTGTTTTTAGACTTTTTCAATATGTTTACATCGATTTTACAACTATTGGGAATTATGGGTGATGACTAACATTGCTTTATCTTTGGAGTTTTTCTCCAAAGATTTATTTGCCTCTTGCCTTTATAAACAGCACTTCAAACTCTAAATAATTTAGAGGATATTTTTTCATTATATTCTTCATCTTTTTATAATTCAATACTCCTACACCACCAGAAACACCACTTCTTTTTATATATCTAAACATCTCTAAAACCGAATCAAAATCCAAACGATACTCAAGCTCTTCCATTGTATCAATAGTATAAGAACTTAAGGAATTTATAATACTTTTTTTTGAGTATATAGGAGAACTAATACCTGCAACTTTATGTAAAGTTGCAAATGTTTTTGCTGTAAAAAAAGCAAAATAGTGTTCAGGGGCTAATCTTGATATTGAATCTAAGACAGAAGTAAGATTTGTACTCCACTGTAGTGCAGAAGCTGAAATAAGTATAGAAAATTCATTATCTCTATATTTTTCAAAAGAGCTTCTATCATTAAAGTCTGAACATACAGTTTTGACTGTTTTATCTATAGGATGTAAACTTAACATCTCTTCAGAGAAATCAAAAGCTATAAATTCATCTACAACAATATGTTGTTTTAGCATATTTTGATAAACAGCTCCAGAACCACAACCTAAGTCCAAAACTTTCAAATAACTCTTTTTTTCTAACATAGAGACTAACTTTTTAGCAACCTCAGACTGTATTATATTATGCCTATGATATTCATGTGCAAATCGGGAGAACTCTTTAACTATTTTCATTTATCTCAGTTTTAATTAATTTAGGGTATAATCGCCGAAATTATACCCAATTTGAAGTTCATTATACAAAATAACTTCAACATTCAGAGAGGAAAGAATGATTTCAACACTATTAGTTGTTCAAATTGCTTTAACTATCGCTATAGTTATTGCTGTTTTATTACAAAAAAGTTCAAGTATGGGGCTAGGTGCCTACAGTGGAAGTAACGAATCGATGTTCGGAGCAAAAGGTCCTGCAAGTTTTTTAGCGAAAGCAACATTTACATTAGCCCTTCTTTTTATCATAAACACTTTGGCTATGGGATATCTATATAACCAAGAGAAGTCTCATTCAGTAGTAGATGCTATCAGTACCTCTACATCAGTACCTACTATTGCAGAAAAAAATGTATCCGTAGAAGTACCAACTCCAACAGAGACTAACTCTAGCAAATAGAATGATTTGAGGCTTTGCCTCATTCGTTCTACTCCACCTTCCTCTATTTAATCACTTTACATCTTTTCAAGCAAAAAAAGGGTAAAATTTCACTATTAAATCTCAAGCCATTTATGAGCTTAGTTAAAGAAGGATATAGAAATGTTAAATGAAATTTATGACCATGCAAAAGAACAAATGGGAAAGAGTATTGATGCTTTAAAAAGAGACTTTTCTACACTAAGAACAGGTAAAGTTACAACGCATATCGTTGACCATATTAAAGTAGACTATTATGGAACGCCTACACCACTTAACCAAGTAGGGAATGTTATTGTAACAGATGCAACTACCATCTCTATTACGCCATGGGAAAAAAATCTTTTATCTGATATTGAAAAAGCCATTCAAAAAGCAGATATTGGTGTAAATCCAAATAATGATGGGGACTTCATTAAACTTTTCTTTCCAGCCATGACTTCTGAACAGAGACAAGAGATTGTAAAACAAGCTAAAAGTATGTCAGAGAAAGCTAAAGTTGCAATTAGAAATGTTCGTAAAGATGCTAACGATAAAGTCAAAAAACTTGAAAAAGATAAAGAGATTTCTGAAGATGATTCGAAAAAGGGACAAGCCGAAGTTCAGAAAATAACTGATGCTGCTGTTGCCCAAATAGAATCAATTTTAGCAGTTAAAGAAGCTGATATTTTAAAAGTATAAATATGAATATTGAACAAGAATATATTGATGCAAATGCTCTATTGGATGGTCATTTTCTTTTAGCCAGTGGTAATCACTCTAAACGGTACTTGCAAAGTGCTAAAGTATTAGAAGACCCAAAACGTGCAGAACTTATTTGTAATGCATTAGCAAATATCATTAAAGCGAGTGGTATTAAAATTGACACAGTATGTGCTCCAGCTCTAGGTGGAGTATTGGCAGGTTATGAATTGGCTCGTTCTTTAGGGGTTCGTTCTATTTTTGTTGAGAAAAAAGATGGAGGAATGGAGCTTCGTCGTGGTTTTGAGGTACAAAAAGGGGAGAATATTCTTATTTGTGAAGATATTATTACGACAGGTGGTTCAGCCATGAAAGCAGCAAACGCCATTGAAGCACTGGGTGCAAATGTGGTTGCTTTTGCATCACTTGCAAACCGAGGTTTTTGTAAAAGAGAAGGTTCAACATTAGAAGCTAAAGAGGAGTGTAAACTCTCGTCAAAAATACCTTTCTTTGCACTAGATGACTTTACATTTGAAATCTTTACACCAGAGGAGTGTCCTTTGTGCAAACAGGGTAGTATCGCTATTAAACCAGGTAGCAGTAACAGTTAATTACTAGAAACAACGCTATAGAACATCATCTTTGATGTTCTTATCCTATACCACTTTACCCTACTTTTTGTATCCACATTTAATTTACAAAGTTATGCTATAATCTTAACTATTATACAAAAATAAAGGAATTCACAATGAATCAAAGAATCTTAAAGCCTATATTAGCATCATCACTGGCAACCCTCCTATTGGTAGGTTGTACAGCTGGTCCTAATGGTGGAATGAATATGCCAACCATTAAAAATGCTGATGGTACATCAAATAGAACACAAACAGGTGCCCTCCTTGGTGGATTACTTGGGGCTGTTATTGGTGGTAGTACCGTCGACCATTCAGGAAAAAGAGTTGCTATTGGTGGTGCCGCGGGTGCTGCAATTGGTGCTGCGATTGGTTATAGTTTAGACCAACAAGCTCAAGAAGTTGCACAAACACTTAATACTAATGTTAACAACAATCCTAAAGCAGAACAAGACTCAAACAATCAATTAATTGTATCTAATACCGATAAATTTGTAAAAATCATGTTTCGTGACCCAATGATGTTCAGAACCAATTCATCAGTCCCTACTCCATCAGCAGCAGCCGAAATACGACAGATGATTCCTGCATTACAAAAACCTGCTTATGCAAATATGATTATTCAAGCTGTAGGACATACAGACAGCAGAGGAAGCTTCCAACATAACCAAGCACTTTCAGAGGCAAGAGCATCATCTGTAGGAACAACCATCAGTAATGCTGGAGTAAAAAATCCTATCTACTCTAAAGGTTGTTCATTTTCAAAACCTATTGTACCCAATACCTCAGATGCAAATATGGCACTAAATAGAAGAGTAGAAATCTATCTATATCCTAATCAAGCAGCAGTTATTGACCCTTGTAAACAGTAACTAATATAATGACAGAGCAGCTTTTGCTCTCTGTCTTGTAAGAATCCCAGCTATATACTCCTCTTCTGTTTTAGCTATTTTTTCCAATAGTTTTTTCTTAAAATCACTATCATCAACCATACGCTCCTCAACAAATTCTCTCATCAAAGAAAAATCAGGAAAAAGATTCATCATTTCAATTTTTAAGGGAGAAGCATTCCATAACTCTTTTTTTTTAGAGTTAGATAGTCCATTTAGTAATATGGTTTTTTCCCCTATAACATCTACACCATAATAATTTTCATGTTTAAACTCTTTACTATTATAATTGCTTTTAGTATCTACCTCATCTTGTAAATCACCAATAAAATTAATTAATCCTGAGATTATAAAGAAAAGTGCAATAGCTCCAAAAATAACTGTTCCATTCATAATTAACCTTTAAAATTTATTTGATAGATTATATATAAATAAAGATAATAGTAGAGTTAATTTTTAAGGTTATTATAAGAAAATAGATTTGAATTATTTAATGATAACAATTATCACTTTTATTATTTTTAAGAAAAAAAGAGTACCATACAAAATCTAAAACGATAATAGTTATCATTTTAAAATTTTCTTATGGGAGTAGTATGTGAAAAAAGTATTAAATTTAGCTGTAGTGTCTGTTATAGGATTAGAAGCAGATGTTGTAGAAGAAGCCTTTAGCAATGCAAAGATGAATGGTCAACTAAGATTGGGTGCAGTTCAGATAGAAAATGATACAGGAGATAAATCTTCAACTCTTGCTTTAGGTGGAAACCTTGGAGTTAAAACAGCTCCAATAGCTGGGGTAAGTTTAGGTGCAACGGTTTATACAACCAATGCTCTTTTTGGAAAAGATAGTGAGGCTATATTTTTAGACTCTAACAGTGATAGTTACTCTATTGTTGGTGAAGCTTATATAAAAGCAGAGTTAGGAAAAAGTAGTTTAAAAGTTGGACGACAGATAGTTAATACTCCTTATGCAGATAGTGATGATGTTGGTATGGTTCCAAATACTTTTGAGGGTATAACTTTTGTAAATCAAGATATCGAAGATACTACAATAGTTTTAGCTTCTCTTGACAAATGGTCAGGAGTTGATAGCCCTACTCCTGAAAAGTTTAATGAAATGCAAGGTTCTGGAGATGCAGTACTTACGGCAGGTCTTATATATGAAGGTATTGAAAACATAACTCTTCAAGCATGGCATTACAAATTAGATAACACAGACTTTAACTATTTTGAGGCTGGGTATGAAACAGACCAGTTTAATGTAGCAGGTCAATATACCACCCAAGATAATGATAACTCTGCTTTTGGTCTACAAGTAGGAGTAGATATAGGTGATTTAAAACTAGCCACAGCATATAATAAAGTTAGTGGAACAGTTAGTAATGGCTTTGGTGGAGGACCATTTTTTACCTCTGCCGAGGACCATACTATTGAGATTGATGAACCTAACCAAGAGGGTATTTTAGTTAGTGCTGAGTATTCTATAGATAAATTAACTCTTACACTTACTCATGCCAATTTTGAAAAAGGTGAAAATGATACCGATTATATTGCAAATTACGCTGTCAATGATAATCACTCATTAGATTTAATCTATTCAGATATGTATGATGATGGTACAATGATACGATTTTTTGCTAATTATAATTTTTAATGGTTATGATTATGCAATTATATAGGGATAAAGGTATAAAAATGAAACTTTCAGAGTTACACAAAGGTGACAAAGCTATGATTAAAAAAATAGATAGCAGTGAAGATTTAAAAAGACGTTTGGCTTCGTTTGGTGTAGTTAGAGGGAGTGAGTTAAGTGTGGAAGCTTGTTCATTAGGTAAAAAGACCATGGAGATAATGGTCGATGACACGCTCATTGGGCTTCGTGGTGAAGAGGCAAAAGAGATAGAGGTAGAAAAACTATAATGGATACAATTAAAATTGTCTTAGCAGGACAACCCAATGTTGGGAAATCAATGCTTATCAATGCTATGAGTGGCTCAAATGGGTTAAAAGTGGGGAACTTTTCAGGAGTAACAGTGGAGAAGACAGAACTCTGTTTTGAACACCATTGTCACATGTTTGAGATGGTCGATCTACCAGGAACCTACTCTATTAGTGGTTTTTCACAAGAGGAAAAAGTGGCACACAAGTATCTCCTAAATGAAGAATACGATGTTATCATTAACGTTTTAGATGCTACTCATCTAAAACGAAACCTACTATTGACTTTAGAGCTTTTAAAGCTGAACAAAAAAATGGTACTTGCTCTTAATATGGCTGATGAGGCTAAAAAAGAGGGCATTGATATAGATATAAAGCAAATAGAAAAGATTGTCGGTGTGCCTGTCGTTTTGGTCTCTGCAAACACCAAAGAGGGTGTTGAAGAGCTACTTGAAAAGGTACATGAAGTGGCTGACAATCACGACCGAATCAAGTCCAATATTACCTACAGTGATGTGATGGAAGAGGAAGCCTTAGAGATAGAGAAGTTTTTAGCTCAAAAAGGTTTTGCTCTACGTGATTTGTCAAACCGAGAGATAGCCCTACGACTCCTTATTGAAGACAAAGCTCTCTACAAAGAGATGCACGATGAACCAATTATGCTAGAGCTACAGCCTCTCATACTCAAAGCACGACAACATCTCTACACACACCACGAGACCAAAGATGTCCAAGAGATAAAAGCCAATGAGTATCATGCAATTGCACGGGGTATTCACCTAGAGACTGTGAAATGTCAACGCAACAAAGGAGGAAAAACTCTAACTAAACGCATTGATGAGCTGTTGATTAACAAATATTTGGGAATTCCTATTTTCCTCTTTTTAATGTGGGGACTCTTTCAGCTTACCTTTACGGTAGGGGCAATTCCTATGGAGTTGATAGATAGTGCTATTGGTGCATTTGGTGACTGGGTAGGCTCAAACATTAGCAATGAGTTCATGCGAAACGTCATTGTCGACGGTATCATCGCAGGGGTGGGAGCTGTGTTGCTCTTTTTACCAAACATCATCATTTTATACATCGGAATAGCTCTTTTAGAGACCACAGGTTACATGAGCCGTGTCGCCTTTTTGCTTGATGGGTTTTTCCATAAGTTTGGACTGCATGGGAAAAGTTTTATCCCCTTAGTAACAGGTTTTGGATGTTCTGTCCCTGCCTATATGGCTGCACGAACGCTAAAAAGTGAAAAAGACAGACTTATTACGCTTTTTATCATCGGTTTTATGTCTTGTGGGGCTAGGCTTCCTATCTATGTACTCTTTACTGGGGCGTTTTTTGGGGCTGAACAAGCTGGAAATATCTTGTTTATTATCTACATTTCAGGGGCAATGCTAGGGTTAGTGATGGCAAAGGTTTTACGTGTGGTAGTCTTTAAAGGTGAAGATGAACCTTTTGTTATGGAGATGCCAAAGTATCGTTTCCCTTCGTTTACACTCATTTGGCACACCGTTTACAACAACGCAAAGAGCTATGTGAAAAAAGCAGGTACGTTTATTTTGGCTGCTTCGGTACTTGTTTGGGTCTTGGCAACCTACCCAAACCAACCTCTTTTAGAGCAGGAGTATCAGACCAAGATAGAACAGAGCAGTAAAGAAGATGCAACCGTATTAGAGAACGAACTTAAAATGAAAAAACTAGAGCAGAGTTACTTAGGTCAAATAGGAAAAGTGAGTGAACCTGTCTTCGCTCCTTTAGGGTTTGACTGGAAAATGACCGTAGCACTAGAGACAGGCTTGGCAGCCAAAGAGGTTGTGGTATCAACCCTTGGCGTACTCTACTCTATTGGTGATGAGGTAGATGAAAACAGTAATGCCTTAGCACGAGAGTTAAAGAAAAATATCTCATTTGCTTCAGCGATGGCATTCATAGTTTTTGTAATGATTTACCTGCCATGTTTAGCTGCCTCAATGGTCTTTGCTAAAGAGGCTGGTGGGTATAAGTATTTGCTTTACTTGTTTGTCTTTACTACGGTGACGGCTTGGGTATTTTCGTTTGTTACTTATAGAATTTTTATAAATTAAGATTCTAAGGTTTACAACATAATTCATCTGTTATAATTTGTTAAATAATTTTAAAGGATAGAATATGAAATTACAAATATTAACTTTAGCTTCATTGCTACTTATAGGCTGTGGAGGAGATAGTAGTTCAAACAATAACCCTAATACCAATAATGATTCTAGTGGTATTAAAAAATATAATGTTTCTGTGACACCCAGTTCAAGCTCCTCAGCTATTTGTCATTCTGCCAGTGGTAATATGGTTATTAATGGTTCGAGTGTAAGTGGAACAGTTAAACGTTCTGGCAGTAATACTATTTATGCGATAAGTGGGACGTATATTGCAGAAACGGGAGCGATTGAGGGTGGTTTTGCAGTAAGTGGACAATCTGTAGCAGAGTATAGTGGTTCAATTAGTGGTTCTAATGGAAGTGGTTCTTGGAGCGATGACTATGGTTGCAATGGAAGCTGGACGGTTACGCAATCTACGTAAAATAAAACAATACTAAACATATTTAAAAAAACTCTATTTTTTTCTCTTTGCTCTATGCCTTAATATGATAAAATTTGCAAAATAAATGCCAAGGGGTAGATAATAATGATTTTTATTGATGATATTAGAGCAAATGAAGTTATGGATAGTAGAGGAAATCCTACCGTTCAAGCAACAGTTAGTCTGAGTGATGGAACAGTTGCCTCAGCCATAGTTCCAAGTGGTGCAAGTACTGGTAAACGAGAAGCTTTAGAGCTTCGTGATGGTGGAGACCGTTATATGGGGAAAGGTGTTCTTCAAGCGTGTGAAAATGTAAATAAGAAAATTTCTGATGCACTGGTTGGAATCTCTCCATTTAACCAAGCAGAGGTTGATTTGGTTATGAAAACAGTTGATGGTACAGAAAACTACTCTGAACTAGGAGCCAATGCTGTTCTTGGTGTCTCTATGGCTGTGGCTCGTGCAGCTGCAAAATCTTTAGGTATGCCTCTTTACCGTTATCTTGGTGGGTCAAACGGTGTAACCCTTCCTGTTCCAATGTTTAACATTATTAATGGTGGAGAACATGCCAACAACTCTGTTGACTTTCAAGAGTACATGATTATTCCTCAAGGTTTTAACACTTTCTCAAGAGGACTTCAAGCTGTAGCAGAGATTTACCAACACCTTAAAAAAATTATTGATGGTATGGGTGAGAGTACTGCTGTTGGTGATGAGGGTGGATTTGCTCCAAACCTAAAGTCAAATGAAGAGCCTCTTCAAGTTATTATCCAAGCCATTGAAGCAGCAGGGTACAAACCTGGTGAAGAGATTGGACTAGCACTTGATGTTGCAGCATCTGAACTTACTAATGATGATGGTCTTTATGTTCTTAAGTCTGAAAACAGAGAGTTGACTTCTGCAGAGTTGGTTGCCTACTACGCTGACTTATGTTCTAAGTACCCTATTGTATCTATCGAAGATGGATTAAGTGAAGATGACTGGGATGGTTGGAAAATTTTAACTGATGAGCTTAGCGACAAAGTTCAACTCGTTGGAGATGACCTTTTTGTTACCAATGTATCTATCTTAGCTGAAGGAATCGAAAAGAGAATAGCAAACTCTATTCTTATTAAACCAAACCAAATTGGTTCAGTTTCTGAAACCATGCAAACTGTTAGATTGGCACAAAGAAATGGTTACACTTGTGTTATGTCTCACCGTTCAGGAGAGAGTGAAGACACATTTATTGCAGACTTTGCTGTAGCACTAAATACAGGTCAAATTAAAACAGGTTCAACAGCACGTTCAGATAGAATCGCTAAATACAACCGTCTTTTAGAGATAGAGAAAGAACTAGGACAGTTCGAATACCTTGGGAGTTCAATCTTTAACTAATGGGGCTTTCTATCACTAATGATATTGAACCCATGATAAGAAAGTTCGAGGAACTCCTCGGACTCTCTTTTAAGGTTTTTATCTTAACGGCTATTGTTGTTAGTATATTGGGTGTCTACGTTGCCAATCTTCTTTTTGGAAATCACTCACTTAGAGTTTTGCAAAATCTGAAAAAGGAGAAACAGCATTTAGAGGTCGAAATAGACCACCTAAAAAAAGAGAATGCCAAACTACATAAACAGTATCTTGAGTGGATGGATGCTCAGTAGCTAACTACTGAGCATTTACATCAATAGACTTTAGTCTAATCATATCCTCTTTTTTAAGAAGATGCTCTCCATATTTTTTTGCTTCATCATACTCATGCATGGTCAAGTAAAGCAGTGTTATATTTTGATAATTACTCTGTGTAACATCATGAACTTCGCCATATACCTCTTTGTTAATCGCTAAAGCTTTTTTGTAACCTTCCAACGCCTTATTATAATTTCCCATCTCTTCTTGCAGAACTGCTAAGTTATTGTAAGAGATAGCCGTATCAATTTTCTCTTTCTTTATAATAGACTCTTTAATTTTAATAGTCTGTTCTGTAAGTGCTATGGCTTTCTCTTTTTCTCCCATTTTTGCATAGAGGGTTCCAAGGTTATTAAAACTTTCAGCTGTTGCAGAGTTTCTTTTTCCCAAAGATTTTTTTCTAATATAGAGTGCTTTAGTAATGTATGCTAATGCTTTCTTGTACTGCCCCATCTGCTTGTATATCAAGCCAATATTATTGTAGCTTGTTGCTGTATTTAAATCTTCTGTACCAAGTATCTCTTCTTTAATTTTTAAAGATTTTTGAAAAAAGTAAGTAGCCCGTTTATAATCTCCACTTTTATAAGCATCAACACCTTGATTGTTTAAAATATTTGCTTCCTTCAAAGCTTTATCTTTTTCAGGCGTTGAAAAAGAAGAGGAAGAAGGGCTAGATATACTGGTAGTAGAACAAGCACTAAAAGACAATAATATACAAAATATTATGCTATTTTTTTTCAAAGACGTATCCTCTTGTTATTTTATAAGAAAATTATACAATAGAATTAAAAAATATTGTTGATGTTTGAAATGAAAGATTAAATTGCCTACAAAAAAGTCTATTTGTAGGCATATATTTCTAAAATTATTTGAAAATAAACTTAGCAGCCATTCCCATAACATCATCTATCATTGAACCATCATGGTCTTGGTCAATCAAACTTGATAAAATACCATCTAAACCAGAGCTTCTTTTTTGTTGATTAAACTCATTAACAACAGGAGCCGTTTTCTTTGTTAAAGCACCAATAATCATCGGAGCCAACATCGGTAAAATACTCTTAATAATCGAAGAGCTTACACCCGTCTCTTTTTCAACATGTTTAGCAACTTCTCTTGAGTTTTCTTTAGAACCTGTAAGTTCAGCTAAGATATCATTACCCATCTCTTTATAGTTTCCCTTACCTATAGACTCTTCAGGCTTATCAAACATCTCTGCATAATCACCTGATTCTAAATGCTTTAATAATCCTCCAGAATCCTTATCACTCTCAAGGTTACTCTTTGCTCCTCCCATTAAGATAGGTGCCAGTTTACCAATAATAGAATCTGCATCATCTAAGTTAATTCCTACCTGCTTTGATATTGTTTTTGTAATTGCAGGGTTATTTATAATCATGTCTATCAATCCAGCCATTATTATTCCTTATTATTTAATGTGTTTTATTATATCAAAGATATTATTGCCCTAAACTTGTTTAATAATATTTTTTTATCCTATAATTATAGTTATTAATAGCATTTTAGATAAGATTCACTCTAATTAATAAAGTTATGGAAAAAAGTATTGACAACAAATATAAAACAGCTACAAATGGTAGAAGACATTAATGACAATTTTGAACTCTACCCAAATGTCAAAGAAGCATTTTTAAAAGTAAATAGAGAGCTATTTGTTCCTAAAGGCTTTGGAAGTATGGCTTTTAAACTTGATGCTTTACCCATGCAAAAAGAGCAATGGATATCATCTCCACTGACTGTTGCTAAAATGACCCAATACTTAGAGCTTCAAGGTGTTGACTCAGTATTAGAAGTGGGTTGTGGAAGTGGATACCAAGCAGCCATTCTATCAAAAATATGTCGTAGAGTTTTTACCATAGAGCGTATAGACTCTCTACTCAAAGAGGCGAAAGAGCGTTTTAAAATAGCTCGAATAAACAACATATTTACACGTTTTGATGATGGTCAAAGAGGCTGGAGGGCGTATGCCCCTTATGAACGTATACTCTTCTCTGCGACGGCTAAAAAAATACCAACAACACTTTTTGACCAGTTAGCAGAGGGTGGTATACTTATAGCTCCCATGGAAGTAGATGATATTCAAATCATTACCCGTTTCTACAAAAGAAATGGAAAGATAAGCTCTGAAGCACTAGAGCCTTGTCGTTTTGTTCCCATCATTGATGGTAGAGTAAAATCAAAAAAAACATTTTTTACATCATAAGCTTCTGCTTAGAACAAAATATATATCTGGTTTTTAAAAAAGTAAACTCCAAATAGTAAGCATGAAGCATTAGTCTTGAAGCCCCTGTTATCTTTATGCGTTCCCTCTTATCTATTTTATTGTTTAAAAAGTCATCTACAAAGCTCTCATCTACTCCATAGATGGGGTCACCAACAATTCTATGCGATAGGCTATCTAAATGTACCCTTATTTGGTGTTGTCTCCCTGTATAGGGTATGGCTTCAACTAAGGTTTGATTTTTCTCTTTATCGTAACTTATAGGTCGTATGAGCGTACTTGAGACTTTCCCATTTTCAGAGGTTTGCATTTTTAACTTTATTAACCCATCTGAAGTTCTGATTTTTTTATCAATAAATATTTCATCTTTTAGCTCTTTTTCAACTAAGGCTTTATACTTCTTAACAAACTCTTTTTTGACAAACATCTCCTTTAAGAGATACCCTGCATATCCATTTTTAGAAACAAGAATAAGTCCTGATGTCTCAGCATCTATTCTATGTACCAACTGAGCATCCTCTCCAAATTGATAGCGTACCTCATCTAAAAGTGTATACTCGGTAGAACGAATCGTAGGATGGACAAGCAGACCTGATGGTTTATCAAAAAGTGCAAAATGTTCAGTTTGAAAAAGTGGTTTTAACCCTTTGCTTATCGGCTCAAAGACCAAGACCTCTATGTATCCTGACTTGAGTACTTTTCCTTTTTGTAAACGCCTCTTCTTGTGGTCAACTATACGAGCATTTTTCAAAAGTTTCAGAGCCAGTGTTTGAGACAACTTCACAACATCTACTAAAAAATCTTCTACTTTTTTGCCTTCTATTACGTCGTATTTCTTAAGTATGTAGGGCAATGAGTTTCCTTGCTGTGAATTTTAGAGCATTATACAATAGACTTCTCCAATAAATAGAAAAAAATGCTACAATCTAAAAAAACCAAGGAACACCATGCAAGGCTATATCATTCACTTTAACGATGAAAAAGGTTATGGATTTATAAAAACAGAGGAGCATGAAGAGAATATCTTTGTACATAAATCTGCTCTAACCAATGCTCAAACACTTGAAGAAGGACAAGAGGTTGAGTTTGGTGTTAAAAAGACAAAGAAAGGACTCTCTGCAACCAACGTAGTAGCAGGTGCTAAACAGCGTTCTCCCTATGTTATCTTTGGGTTGGTATCGTTGGTGATAACCAGTGGTCTTTTTGCTTTTTTCTACTTCTACCAACACCTTAACCCACTGCTTAGCTACCTCATCGCCATTAATATAAGTACTTTTGTACTCTATGGCTATGACAAACTTATATCAGCAGGAGAAGCACTTCGTGTTCCAGAGTGGAACTTACACTCATTAGCCATCTTGGGTGGTTCTCCAGCTGGGTTATCTGCTCAAAAGTTTTTTCATCATAAAACCATTAAAGGGTCATTTCAGTTGGTCTACTGGATTATAGTTGCTTTACAGGTTGGCTTACTAATATGGGTTGAAAATATCAAATCATAGGAATCAAACGTCGAACTTTTTTTACCTCTTTTAAATCTATGGTGGCTTCTATAACTTCTGCGTTATCATCCATAACCACATCACCCCAGGGAGAGATAATAGCTGAACTCTTTGCCATGTCGTCGTTGGCAGAGTTGCATAGACAGACGAATGATTGATTCATGGTTGCTAATGCTTGAGAGAGTACCTCTAAGTGTTTCTGTCTAGCTTTTCCCCACATGGCAGGGATAAGCACAATATCTACACTCTCTATCTGCTTCCATAACGCTTTAAAACGTAACTCAAAACAGATAATAAGAGCATAAGATATACCATTGATTTCAAAAGAGACAATATCTTTTTTCTCTCCTGCATGGAAATATTTATGCTCATTACCTATCCTAAAGAGTTTGTATTTGTTTTGAGAGTAGACAACCTTGTGGTCATGTATCACAAGAGCTTGGTTGACAATGTTGTCACCCTCTTTTTTAATAATAGTAAATACTAAGATTTGAGTACTTATAAGGGGTAGTATCTCTTCCATAGCTCTCTCATAAAAGGCTATGGCTTCATCAAAGTTGTCATAGTCGTAAGCTGTCAAGTAAACCTCTGGAGCCATTATAAGTTCTTTGTCTTGATAAGCTTTTATATACCCTAAAAGTCTCTCTAAATTTTGCTCGTAAGAGCTACCTGACTTCAATTGAAGAAGAGCAATCTTATACTCTTTTTTACTTAAGAGGGACATCTGTTAAAAGTCATCAAAGTCTAAACTACCTTTAGAGTAGTTTGCTACATTACCTTCAAAGAAGTTTGTTTTTTGGTCATTAAACTTTCCAAAGTCATCAACCCATTTAATAGGATGTTCAACATTGTAGATTTTTTCCATACCTACAGCTTTTAATCTCTCATCTGCTAAGTACTGAATGTATTGTTCTATAATATCATTGGTTAAACCTAAAATCTGACCTTGAGTAATGTATTTACCCCAATCACTCTCAAGCTTTACGGCCTCTCTAAACATCTCATAAATCTCATCGTTAAACTCTTTTGTAAAGATATCTGGGCGTTCACGTTTTACGGCACGTATCATATTTTGAAAAAGAATCAAGTGTGTTACTTCATCACGTTGAATAAAACGAATCATCTGTGCTGAACCCAGCATTTTTCCTGAACGTGCAAGGGTATATAAGTAAGTAAAACCTGAGTAGAAGTAGATGCCCTCTAGTATTTGATTGGCAAACATCGCTTTTACTATGTTTTCATCGGTTGCATTTATACTTAGCTCTTCATAAACTTTTGCAATGGCATCATTTTTGGTTTTAAGCATCATATCTTGTCGCCAAAGTTGGTAGATTTCATCTGTATTCGTAGAGATACTATCTACCATTACAGCATAACTCTGTGAATGAAGTGCCTCTTCAAATGCTTGTCTAACCAACACTAGATTAATTTCAGGAGAAGTAATAAACGGATTAACATTATCTATAAGGTTATTGGTCTGTAATGAATCCATGAAAATAAGCTGTGATAAAACTTTGTCATAAGCTGTTTTCTCTGAATCAGTTAAACGCTTATAGTCTCCTACATCTTGGGTCATATCTACCTCTTTAGGAAACCATGTATTGTTTAACATCACCTCCCATAAATTATACGCCCAATTATACTTAATATCATTAAGTTCAAAAATACCTGTAGGGTCTCCACCAAATATCTTTCTATCACTTGTTTTCTCTTTTGATTCAGGGTTATATATCTTTTTTCTATCCATATTAATGCTCTTCTACTCCGTTAAAATATTTATAATTTTTCTGATTATACTGTAATAACTTTAACTCTTTTTCATATTTTTTAAAATAGATTTAAATTTAAAATATAGATTAAGTTTTAAAATGTTAAAATATAATAATTTAAAACATTATTAAATATTTTACTGAGACAAGGAGTAAAAATGTATTATAATTCCAATCAAAATAGTAATGAATACTACAGTTCATATAAACAAGAACTCTCTTCCATCGAGACCGAAAGTAATAGAGGTTCTTCATTTTTAATTTTAAAAAAAATAGGTATAGCTCTTTTACTCTTAGCTATCATTTTTGGACTTTTTTATAGTATAAAAAACTTTTCAAAAGAGACTTTAGCTTCCTCTACAACCGACATAGAAAACAAAAGAAGTGATAATGAAAATAAAAATGAACTTTTAGCAGATAATTCAACTACAGATACTGAACCTAAAATTATAATAACCAAAGAGAATCTTCCAAAAAGTATTCAATTACAAGAGTCTGAATCAAAAATAATTTCTAATCTCAAAAAAAATGCTACCGATGTTTTAGCTGAAGACTCACCATTAAAAAGTAAAGAGCATAATGAGATAAAAAAACAAGTTATCTCTCTACCTGAAACAGCTAATATGAATTCAAAAGATATTGAAAAAATTGTGAACCTCATTCTTGCTAAGAAAAAAGAGAAAAATAAATCATCTTTAGAGAAGCAGCTCCTCAATGCAGAGACAGAAGAGCGTCCAGCTCAAACTCTAAAAGAGAGTAATCACTATAATAAAGTTGTACTCTCTTCTAAAAATGAAAACTCTAAGATTCAACTTACTAACCTTAATGATAAATTAAGTAAGTCAGATAAAAAAGAGAAACTCTCTAAGTATGAAAAGTCACTTAAACCTGAAGTAGCTACACGTAAAAAAGAGATGAGAATTATCATCGTAAAAAAAGGTGACACACTCTCTAAACTTGCTTTAAAAGCTTATGGTGATAAATTTGCTTATGATAAAATCTTTAAAGCCAATCCTGAAATCATTAAGAACCCAAATCAAATTTTTGTGGGTCAGAAGATACGCATACCATTATAAATTTACTCCTTGTTAAGGTTATCTTGATATATTAAAAACTCATTTTTAATATATTAGGATTTCTCATGGATTATATGTTTCAAACAGGATTTTTAGGAACAAGAGCTCCTTTTTTTATGGACTTTGTTACACTCATTGTCACACTCCTTCCTCTATTAGTCTTTGGAGCCATTCTTTTGGCTCAAAAAAAATCTTATAAAGCACATGCTTTTGTACAAACCCTCATTTTTACTGTTTCGGTTATTGTTGTAGGGTACTTTGAATATGGAGTTCGAGTCGGTGGGGGATTTGATGCATTTATGGATGGAAGTCGTGTTTCTCACAATTATGCTTTATGGGTACTTATCATTCATATTCTTATATCTGTAGTCACTTTAGCTCTTTGGATAAAAACATTAATATCGGCAAGAGGAGAGTATAAAAACCAAAAGCTACCAGGTAGTAACTCAGCCATTCATAAAAAAGCTGGTATACGTACTTTTATTGCTATTGCGTTAACCTCATTTACTGGAATATGGGTTTATCTACTTCTATTTGTTTACTAAAGCTCTTTCTATCGAAACCTCTTCCTAAAGAAAACATCTATACTCTGTGATGGCACCGTTTTTTGGTGTTGTCCAACTTCTACTTTGATGTTTTTATTAACCTCATACTCCAATATAAATGAGTTACCCTCTTTAGAGTTTTCTATAATAAACATCGTATCATCATCTATTTTTTTACCCACTTGCACAGCATAACCCTCACCTGTTCCATCATCTTTTATAAAGACTCTATCAAGTTCAACCTCATAGGCAAAATCTCTTGCAGCTTGATTCATAATAAAAAGTTGAGCCTCTCGTCCCAAAGAGCCTCCCCCTTCTGAAAGACTTGCTGTAGAGACACCTAAAAGCAGATAAGATAAAATATCTTTTTTTGCCATTGCAGGGTCGGAACTAAAGTCCAGCTTAGGACGATTTGCATCACCATGAATATTAATAGTAATCAAGACGTCAGGCAACTCATGTTCTACTTTAATATCAAGTAGAGGGTTTATATCTTTTAGTCCTCTAAAAACAATATTGGAATCTACAACAGTAAAAAGTTTTGGAGCTTGTTCTACACGACCATTGATATCGCGTATTTTTCCCAGCATTCCCAAATTTTTACCAAAAGCCTTTTTAGCTTTTACATCAACCGTAAACTTCAACTCAATATCTCTGGTTTTATACTGAGCATCAGGAGCATAAATAGCAAGATCGATGTAGGTATCTTCTAAAAAATTATCACTCTCTTTTTTCTTCTTTTTATCTTTTTTAGTAATAACTATAACATCGGGGTCATGTGCAGCATCTAAAAATTTGGCTTCATAAAAAACTTTTAGCTTATCGAGAGAAATTCCACCTACAATTTTTCTCTTTTTCCCTATTTGACTATAGTTTATATGGGTACTAAGAATCATATTTCCATAATTTGGGTGCCCCAAAGGTAGTTTCTCTATAGATGCATCAACACTCATATTTTCTACAGTACCTTTTCCCTTGACCAATATATTTGGATGCATGTCTATAAGAACATCTCTCTTCTCTCCCAAATAAATCTTTCCTTTTTGGTTCAAATAGAAATCTCTGTTTAACTTTTTATCTTTAAAGCCTGTGGTTTTAAAACTTAAGGTATTAAGTGTTAGTAACTCTTTAGCATAGTGAGCATCTACATCTAAACTCTCAATGTTAAACCCTTCCATCTTTAGCTTAGGAGAGTTTAATTTTGCAAAAATCTCTTCACCATTCATTTTAACTTTTGCATGAAGTGATCCATTAACAGGAGTTACAGTAAATGGATAGAGAGCCGAGAACTCTTTTTCTAGCTTGGTAACAGAGTCGATATCTAAGGTTGCTTCTATCTGTTTCTTTGCCATATCTCCTTTAGCAAGTAGTTTAAGATGAGCTGTTGTAAGTTTTGCATCTAAGCCTGATTCATCATTTTTAGCATCAATATGGGCTTTAAAGCCTTTATTAGCCTCAATCAACCCTTTAACCCTAAAGTAGTTCTTAGAAAGAGTTACCTCACCTTCGATGTCTGCTTTAACAAAAGTATCTTTCAACTCACGAGGAAGTTCTACTATTTTTGCAGGGTATATACCTTCACTCTTTAGTTTAAAAGTAAAATGGTCATTGTCCGAACTCTCAGCTTTGAGTTGAAGTTTAGGAGAGTCTACTGTTACAAGTAGTTTTCCTTGCTCATTTTTCATATCTATCTTAACTGGTTTTAGTGATTTTAAATTGACTCCAAAAGCATCAAGATTATCAACCTCAAGCTTGTTTTTTAGTTTCATAGATTTTGGATTAGTATAATCACCAGAGAAACTACTTTTTAAATTTAGACCCAAAGAGCCACCTAATGATTTAATATCTACAGAGCCTGATGCCTGATGAGATAGTAGATTTAACTCTATAGGTGAACCCTTTATGCTTACATTGGAGATTTTTTTATCTTTAAGAACTTTAGTATCAGCATTCAAATCAAGCTGTAAATCTTTAAGACCACCTTTGGCTTTTAATACTAAATGGGTATCACCTTTTAGTTTAAACTCCTGCTCTTTTAAGAAAGTGTTTATGTATGTATCATGAGCATCTACCTTCGCTACAACATTTTTTAGTAGAAAAGTATTATTGATATCATTGCTATTTAAGCTCACTCCACCACTTATCTTACCATCTGCAACAGTAGAGCCAAATAGTGTCATAAACGCTACATCTACATCACCATTTAAAGGCTTTGCTTCTCCTTTGATATCTACATTTCTCACATTAAAAGCTATACTATTTTGCTTCCCTTTAAGATTTTTAAGAGAGGTTGAAAACGTGACATTTTTCATATCACCTTGTGCTTTTAGATTTACGTGACTATCACTAGAGATAGTTACATTTGAATCTTTTAACATCCTACTTAAGCCATTTTTATGACTGTTTAAATCAGTGTTTAGAGTAAAACTTAGAGTGTTGTTTATATCTTTATAGTTCAAAGAGGTTTTTGCATCAACCATCCCTCCTACTAACGATGAGTCAAAGTGTGTTAAGAGTATCGCTTTTACATCTCCATCTAACGGTTTAGCTGTTCCTTTTAAATCTAAATCTTTAATATTAAATACTATATTGTTCTGCTTTCCTCTAAGACCTTTCTCCCAAACAGAGTAACTAACATTTTTCATGTCACCTTTAGCATCAATTTTTATATGAGCATCACCATCAACTGTTACATTTGAATCTTTTAACATCCTGCTCAACCCATTTCCATGACTCTTTAAATCAGTTTTCAAAGAAAAGGTCAAAGTATTGTTTAAATCTTTGTAGTTCAAAGAGGTTTTTGCGTCAACCACTCCCCCTGCTAATGATGAATCAAAATGGGTTAACAGTGTTGCTGTTACATCTCCATCTAACGGTTTGGCTGTTCCTTTAAGGTCTAAATCCTTTAGATTTAAAGCCATACCATTTTGCTTTGCCTTTAAGCCTTTTATAGTTGTCTTATAGTTCACATTTTTCATATTACCTTTGGCAAAAATCTTTACTGTTGGAAAGGCTTGTATCGTAATATTTTGCTCTCGTAAATTAGCAACGATAGAAGAGTTTTTAGGTTTAAACGTAGAGTCTAAATCAAACACCAAAGTATTGTTCAAATCATCCAAATTTAACGTAGCATGAGAATCCAACTTCAAATCACCCATATTGGTTACTATCGCTGCTTTAGTACTATTAACCACATCTTTTTTCACTATGCTATAGTTTCCAAAAGTATGCAATGTTTTACTATGTACCTCATACTCATTTTGCTTAAAATCCAAACGATGTAGAGTCACATCATAATCAATTTTTTCTAAATCTCCATCTGCTTTTAAAGTCAATTTTGGGTTACTTAAAAAGCTTAAATTCTGCTCTGCTACAAAAGCTGCTATAAAGCTTTTTTCACCCTCTATAACTCCTGCTAAATGATACTCTTCATTTTTAAAAGTAGCATTAACATCAGCTTTTGCCATATTACTATCAAGCCATAAAGTCACATCACCCTCATGTTCTCTTTTCATATCTGTTTCAAGATTATTCACATGAAGTTTAAAGGCATGTACATCATACTCTTGATAAGCTATATCTTTTAATGATATATCTGCACGGTTCACGACTACCCTATCAAAAGGAAGCGTACTATTACCTTCTGTTTTATTCTCTTCTGTAGCGTTACTATCTATCAGTGAAGATAAAAAATCTTTATCAATCGAAGCATTTTTCAAAACCAAATTATCAATATATAAAACTCTATTTTTTAACTGCTCAAAGTCAACTTTTAGGCTTACCTCTTTGGCATAAACTTGATTGTTATAATGTACATCGGTTAAAGTAAAGCCTGAAAGTAGTCCACCCTCCATCTTGCCATACGTAATCCCCTGCTCTTTTAGTGGTGACTTTAACAGACCCAAAACAGTCGAGGGAGACTCCAAAACAAAATAGAGAAAAACAGCCAAAAATATAAACAGTAAAACCAACCATTTTATAAAGCTATGAGAGATTAAGAGTAGATTTTTCAAAATACCTGTCCTATCCCTAAATGCAAGGCAAAGCCACCATCGGTAGGAAAACCAACATCAAGTCGCAGAGGTCCAATCACAGACAAGTAACGAAGACCTGTTCCATAAGAGTTGTACCAATCTTCAGAAAATTCATTGATATCAAGTGAAAGTTTTGAGCTGTCTACAAAGCCAACTACAGCAAAGTTTTCAGTCATATAGTAACGCCCTTCTAAAGAGGCATCTATCATGCTTAAGCCACCCAAAGGATACCCACCACTATGCTCTCCCAAGTCTCTATACTCATACCCTCGGTTACTCATGGCTCCACCCAAAAAGAAGTGTTTAAAAGGAGGAGTCTCTTCTGAAATGGTTCCCACCTTTACTTTAAATGCCCAAACCATAGGGTCAAACTCTTTAATATACCGAGCCTCACCCAAAACCTTTAAGTAGTCAATATCGGAACCGAGTTGCTTCATAGATTTTTCTAAATAAAGAGAAGTGTAATAACCATTTTTAGCATCCATTATATCATCACGGGCATCAAGTACAAAACGGTAAAAAAGGGAGTTTATCAGGTAGTTCCCACTTAAAAAAGCAGGTATGCCAGACTCTATCTCTGAGTGTTCCATTTGAAACCCAAAAAAGTGGTCAAACCTACGCCGTTCACCTAAAATTTCTTGATTATAAAATTTTCCAAAAGTCACACGCTCTGTAAAAAGTTTTTCTATATAAGAGTCATAATCCCATCTACTATAACCAAGCTCATTTCTAAAACTAATCTTTCCTGTTAAATCATTATCTATAATTCTAGGGTCATAAAAAGAGGTGTGAGCATTGTATCCACGTTCTGAAATTTTTAGACCTGCTCTAAGCTCACGCATATTTCCAAAAAAGTTATGGTCAATATACTCCAAACCTCCTCTAGCACCCTCTTCAGTATCATAACCTATATTGGAAGCAAACTCTTTGGTCTTTCCCTCTTCTAAAGTAATGGTCATAGGTGTTTTTCCATCACTTGTGTTAAAATCTGCCTCCATCTTTATCTTATCAAAAACACCAAGTCTATAGATATTGTCATAGCTCTCTTCAAGTTTGAGAACATTATAGAGTTCACCCTCTTCATACGTTATCTCTTCAAATATTAGCTTATTATTAACCTTGGCAGAGTTGTTAATCTCCGTAGTAGAGAAATACTTTTTCTCACCTTTATCAATTTCCATCTTAATATCAACCTTATATAAGTCAACATCTACAAAAGCTTTAGCATTTAACTTATATGTAGGGTAACCTGTCTCTTCAAGATGACGAGATATTTTCTTTTTGGTTTTAGTAAAATCTGTAGTTCTAAAACGTTTTCCTTGTTTAAATAGAGCAAAACGTTTAAACTCATCATCCATAACAATTGAGGCTATTTTAATCGCTTCATTTTTTTTAATATTCAGATAAATCGTATCGTCATCAGTATGAGAAGAGACCTCTACTTTATAGTACCCCATACTTTTACTATAATCTATAAGACTATCTTCAAAGCCTTTTATCTCTTTACTCTCAAAAGTTGGGTCAGACTTCCAAATTTTATAAATAGCTGGGTACTCTATATGACAAATTTTAAGTAGGGTAGCTCTGTCAAACTCTCCAGCAATAAGGTCAATATCTCCCGTAAACTTTATATTATTAAAGGTTTTCCCATACATAACAGTAGTTATAATAAGAAGTAGTATATAAATATATTTTTTCATTGTTTTTATTCTAACATAGAAGTGTAAAGAAATAAATTGTTGATTTATTATTTAAATAAAAAAGGAGACAGAAACAAGCACAAGAAGACAAAATAAAATAATTAAGCATAAAATAAAAGTAGTAGTTTTTTAAATATTTTTTTTGTTGCAATTTTTTCTTTAGTCTAGGCACAAACGAGGAAGCATAGCAATAATAATTTTTAGAAAATATTTTTTTGTTACTATTTTTTCTTTAATCTAGGAGTGTGTAAGGAGGTATACTTCTATATAAGAAGAATTTTTATTGAAGAATATTTTTTTGTTGCAATTTTTTCTTTAGTCTAGGCACAAACGAGGAAGCGTACTTCTGTACGTGACGAGAGCAGTAACGACGAATAAAGGAAAAAGTGCAACAAAAAATGGTGATCACGATTGGACTTGAACCAACGACTTCTTCCATGTCAAGGAAGTACTCTACCACTGAGTTACGCGATCACTATCATAAAGGAGAGTGGGATTATATTTTTTTTTGACTTAAATGGAGATTAGGTGGCTATTTTTAACCGATTAAACGATTGAGTAAAGCTCCTATTCCTTTGTTTATAGATTCAAATATAACTTTTGTATAATTTTCTTTAGGTTGAGCTTCTTTTTCAATAAGTTTGTAATTATAATAACTATTTTGTAAAAGTGTATGTTCAGAAGAGAGGACTTTTTCTCTAATTTTAATCGTTTGTTCCATATAGTCTAAAGCCATAGTATACTGCTCTAAATGATAATAAACCAAAGCCAATCTACTATAACTCTCTGCAACTAAAAGATCATTTTCTACATAGGCAAGTTTTTTTCTTAATTCCAAAGCTTTTCTATAGTAATGTAAAGCATAGTTAAACTCTCCACCTTGTTCATAAACTGCTCCAATACTTTGATAGTTTTCAGCTGTAGAGAGATGCTTCACCCCTAAATACTCTTCTCGTATTTTAACAGATTCTAAGTAGAGAGGTAAGCTTTTTTCTATTTCCATTAATGATGCGTATATATGTGCTATATAGGTTAAAAATAGTGCTACCTCCTCTGTAGCAGTACTTTTTTGTACCTCATCTTCTATAGATATAACATTTTCAAAATAATTTATTACTTTCAATGTTAGTCTCTTTCTATCTATAAGGTCTACATCTAAAGTATAATCATAGTTTATCTCTTTATTTTTGAGTTGATAAAATCCTATCATAAATTGTTTCAACATATTACTGTTCATACTTTCAGTAAAAGTGCTTAATTGCTTAGAGAAACTTTCTACCAATATCATTTATTCTCCTATACTCTTAAGTGTCAATATATTTTTAAAATAATCAAGTAAAGAGAATCTTCTATAGTTTACCCTTTTATATTTGGAAACTTTTTTTGAAATCTCTTCTAAATTTTTCTTAGCCCCTAATAAATCTTTATCGTTTTTATCTAAAATCAGCTCTCTAATTCTAATTGCTTCTGTTATATATATATAGG
>JALXFN010000024.1:0-24620 GCA_027068975.1 Campylobacteraceae bacterium
CTTCTATGTCTAATGGTTCTACTTTAATATTTTTACTATTATCACTATAAATAATTTTTTATATTCTTTTTTATTTCTTTTGTCATTGTTTAATTTTATGATATATAAATAGATTTAGCTATGAAAATAATATAGAATAAAATAAATTTGAACCTTATCTACACAAATAAAACTTTACTTTTAAATTTTAATATTATATTTAAATATTTTAGCCTTATTTAAATAGAAATAAAATAAACTAAAATAATATTTCAATATATTAAAAGGATAAAAATGAAAACAGATATGTTCTCAAGGTTAAAACAGTTTATGTTTTTTATGTTTCTACTTTTTACTAGTATGACAAAAGCAAGTGCAGTAGATACTATAAATTCAATCAATGGTCCAACTTCCATTACAAAAGGTCAGCGTATTACAGTTAATATTGATTATGAGACAGAAGATAAAGATTTAATACTTTTGTTACAAGAAGCAAAGTACCCATGGAAAAGTTGTTATAAAGTACGAAAACATAGCAATGAAAATGGAAAACAAATTACATTTATGGTACCAAACACTATTAAAAATGATACACCCTTACAGTATCTAGTCTATTTAACTCGAAAAGGAAAAGATTGGGAAGATAGAGTGAGTGTAAAATACCAAGAAAATGTGTTATTAAATACTGCTCAAGTAGAAAACTCTGGAAAAAATAAACAGGATACTTTAGATAAAAATAAATGGTCATATTTTGGTAATACTTATGGAAAACAAAGTCGTACATATAATGGAAAGCTTTTTATCTATTCAACACCTAAAGATGTAGGTTCAGGAATGTATCAAGAGATACCAACAGAAATAGGAAGAGAGTATGAAGTAAGTGCCATACTAATAGGTTCAGACACCAATAGAAAAGAACAGTTCAATGGAGAATCATATTTAACTATAAGTAGTGCATTCCCCACACCATCTAAAGATTCTGTATTTGAAGAGTCAGAACATGTTACTGGAGGTGTAGAGACTAAAGTTAGTTTTAGATTTACAGCTATATCTAGTAAAACATATTTAGCACTTAGAAGTGATAAAACTTGGCACTATGCAAGTGCACGAGCTGTATCGGTAAAAGCGCTAGGTAATGACCCAATAGGAGATACGACTAAGCCGGTTATTACACTGAATGGTAATAGTAGCATTACAGTATATCAAGATGAAACATATGTAGAACTAGGTGCAACAGCTAATGATAATATAGATGGAGATATTACATCTAATATAGAAATAACATCTAATGTAGATACCTCAACAGTTGGAACATATAAAGTAAAATACAATGTGTCTGATACAGATGGCAATAAAGTAGAAGTAGTAAGAACAGTGAACGTTGTAGATAAATCAGATAATTACCATTCGTTAACTGTAGTTAATTTAACAGATACATTAGTAATAAATAAGGATAATCAGACGATAGAAAATACACACTTTATATGTAGTAATACAAATTTTGAAGCAATTAAAGTTTCTGCACACAACACACTGATAAAAGGTAATTTATTTGAAAATTGTGCAACAGGTATTGTCTTATCTCATGCATTCAATACGCGTATTACTGGAAATAGATTTAAACATCTAGGTGCAGGGATTATTGGAACAGCTGGAGAGGATGGTTCTGTTATAACATATAATGAATTTGTTGATATAGGATCTCTTGATTGTACTGTAGTTGTAGGTGGTGAAAATTGTAGTATATATGGTGCACGAGAAAACAGTAAAAATAGTGTTTTTTCACATAATCTTGTAGATAACCGAGGGGCTACTGTTCGATATATGGAAGATTATATATCTTTCTATACTACGAAGGAAGGAGTACAAAACATGAAAGCAGAAGATAATATATTGGTAGGAAGCATAGTATCCTCTAGTTCTGGTGCATGTATGTTGGTTGATGGACAAGGCTCAAAATATGCATTTAGAAGAAATCAATGTTATAATGTATCAGGATATGGTTTTGTTGCGGCTAGTAGTAAAGATGTGGTTGTGGAAGACAACTTAATTTACATGGATAGGGAACATGTGGAGAATATAACATATTTTAATTCTACGATAAAAAATGATGAATCTTATACTTTTGGTGCAACACCTTATTATAAAGGTGTTTGTGCTGAAAATATAACATTTCTAAATAATAAAGGTTATAATTATACTGAGGATGGCAAGGAGACTTGGAATATTGGATATGGATGGCAATGTTTAAGTAGTAGAACTGGAGATGCGAAAAAATGGTCTAAAGAGAGACTTTTTTCCTTAGAGGGGGAATATGCAAATAATATTGTACTTTATGGAAATCAATTCTTTGAAGAGGATCCTCATTGGGAAATTCCAAGCAATTTATTTGATAACTTAGACAGTAACTATTTTAGTGGTAATACACATTAAAATATCTCTTTCTTCAACAACAAGTCACTCAACTCCTCCAAAGGCAAAGCAGTTTTTTCTTTAAACTGCGATGCATTAAAGGTTCTTTGCCTTTTTGCGAGTTGGGCTGTGTGGGTGACTATTTTTTCTTTCATTTCTATTTTACTGTAGTACCCATCTAGGTAAGATAAAACCTCTTTTATCCCTATAGATTTCATGCAATTGGGTGCACGAGTATAGTTTTTTTCTAAATAAAATACTTCATCTATAAGTCCAGACTCTATCATTTTAACAGTTCTTTTATTGATGCGTTCTCTTAATATTTTACGTTCTACAGTAATTTCATAAATAGATAATGGCTCTACAATAGAGGGTTTGGGAGGATGTGTTTCAAAGTAGTTAGTAGGGGGCATACCTGTTTGAAAGTAGAGGTTGAGCATTTTCTCTATTCTGTAACGGTCATTGCTCTCTATAGACTTTAAGTATTTGTTGTCGATATCAGATAAAAATTTATGAGCAGTAGTTAAATCTTTTAGTAACTCATTACTCTTATCTTTTGCCTCTTTTGAAATTTTTGGGAGTTCACTAATGCCTTTAATTAAAGCATTTAAATAGAAGCTCGTTCCTCCAACAATAATTAGATTTTTTTCATCTTTTATAGCTTGTTCTCTTGCTTGTTTGTAGAGTGTTATAAATGTTGTAACATCAAATGGTTCGTTTGGGAAAATAACATCTATTCCAAAATGGTGTATATTTTGTCTCTCTTCTACAGTAGGTTTAGCCGAAGCGATGTCTATCTCTTTATAAATAGCCAAAGAGTCTAAAGAGAGGATATAAGCGTTGTTTTTTTTTGCCAAATCAATAGATAAAGCAGTTTTTCCAGAGGCAGTTGAACCGATAAGTGCAAGTTGTTTAAATTTATTCATAACCCAAATTATAGTTAAATAATCTAAAATAGGATAGAATTACGTTTTATATTTAGGAGCAAAAATGTTATTTGATAAAGACAACCGTTTTAACCTTGCCAATTTAATTACATTTGGTAATATTGCAGCTGGATTAATAGCCATACACTTTATAGTTCATGGAGATTTTTTTATAGCCATTATTTTAGCATGGATAGCAGGTGCTTTAGATATTGCCGATGGAAAAGTGGCACGAAAATATAAGCTATCCACTGAGTTTGGAATACAAGTTGACTCCTATGCTGACTTTATCTCATTTGTAGTTATGCCATCATTTTTACTCTATTATGCTATTGCAGCAGATGCTTCAGGGGTGACACAGCTTATTTTAGGTTTAGTATTTATTGCTTATATCATTGCAGGGCTTAGACGACTCATTGAATTTAATATGAAGTCAGAAGAGGGTGTTGTTACTAAATTTTTTGAGGGTGTTCCTACTCCTTTAGGTGCTATTCTACAATGGGTTCTTTACCTTTTATTCTCTTATGGTGTAATTACTAATGCTTATGTTATTGGTCTCTTTGTAGTAGTGATTGCTTGGGCATTAAACTCTAAATTAAAAATTCCTCATCCATAATCATGTTAAAAAACTTTATAACAAAACTTTCCCATCTCTCTGAGATGGTAATGCTAAAGCACTCTATTTTCTCTTTACCTTTTATATTTATAGCCATGTTGGTAGCGTCCAAACTAGAATTTGGAACGGGTTGGTTTGGGTGGAAACTTCTTTTTTTAGGAGTTTTGGCAGCAGTAACAGCTCGAAACTTTGCCATGGGTGTAAACCGATATCTTGACCGTGATATAGATGTACTGAACCCTAGAACAAAAAATAGACCCTCTGTCGATGGACGTGTCTCAAACACAACAATGATAGTCTTTATAGTAGTTAATGCTTTAGCATTTATTTTGGTGGCTTACTTTATTAATGATATGGCACTGATACTCTCCCTTCCTATCTTGATAATTTTAGGAGCTTATACCCTTTTTAAGCGTTTTTCATCTTTAGCTCATATTATTTTAGGTGTATCTTTGGGGTTAGCTCCTATCGCTGGAGTAGTTGCAGTAACGGGAGAGATAACTACTTGGTCACTCTACTTGGCAGGAGGAGTTGTTTTTTGGGTAGCAGGGTTTGACCTCTTGTATTCACTACAAGATATAGAGTTCGACAAAGCCAATAACTTACACTCTATACCTTCACAATTTGGTGCAAAAAATACCATGCTTATAGCAAAGTTGTTTCATTTTATGACCATTGTGTTATGGGTACTCTTTATTAGTAGTGCAGGGTTAGGATTATTTGCTATGGTAGCAGTTGTTTTAAGTGCCATTATGCTAACCTATGAGCATTATTTGGTAAATAAAGACTTTACTAAAATAGATAAAGCATTTTTTACAGTCAATGGATATTTGGGAATTATGTTTTTAATATTAATTATTATGGAGGTGCTATAGATGGAAGCAGAGCAGTTACAGTTTATCTTTTCACTTTTTTCATTTGTTGGAGTTATTGGAATTTTATTTTATCTGATTTTAGCAAAAGCAAAATCTGACGAGCAGACAGAATTGGTAGAGATTTTGGAACAAAAATTGACATCACTTCATGACTATGTGTATGAGTTGGAAGAGCGTAGTAAAATAGAAAAAACCCCTGAACAACATGAGTTAAAACAAAAAATTATAGAGATGTTTGAAGAGGGAAAAGATTTGATGGTGATAGAAAATGCCTTAGATGTTCCTCGTGCTAAAATAGAGATGATTTTAAAGTTTCATAAATTACAGACAAAATAACAAAAAAACTATAAATCTGTTGATAAACCCTTGTAATCAACAGATTTATTTGCTATAATTTCGACCTCTTCACATATATGCGTTCATAGCTCAGCTGGATAGAGCATCGGTTTGCGGTACCGAAGGTCTCAGGTTCGAATCCTGATGGACGTACCATCTTTTATATTCTTTAATCCTCTAGTTTTTTTCCAAAAATCAATACTTTGAAAAATCTACTTCCCCATACACCGAACATGACCATCCATACCGTTAATGTTATATCAAAAAAGACAAGGAAGTTCCATGAGTTTGCAATGGCTAAAGAAGTTAGGATTCTCATCACTACAACAACTTGTGTCCAGTAAAACAGAATGGTAGTTAATCTATCTGCTCTCATTATGTTTCCAGAGTGACCAAGAGTTACTCTGGTTCCAAAACCGATAAGCATGGTAAAGAAAAATCCTAGTACTAAAACATGTATATCTAGTGATAAAAAGTTTGTACCATTCATAAGTGAAAGAAGGTTTGTGATACTTGCCAGTGCAAATGCTACAGGTACCCAATAGAGGGCAATAAGTAAAATCCATATTAAGGGATTAGGGTTAGGTAGAGGTAGCTTCCATTGCCATAACTCTTTTCCTATCAAATATGCTAGAAGTATATCAGCTAAAAATGATGAGCTTGGTTGAATGGTTTCTAAAACAACATGTAAAACAATAAGACCAATGATGACTTTAAAACGTTCTTTGTTTTTTATAACAGTTGTATGTGAAAAAAATGGAACCATACGTTGAGCAACTGCAAAGATAACAATAAATAAGTAGAGGTAAATAGCAAGTTGTATAGCGAATTGATAGAGGGATGGTAACCCTATAGCCAAGATAAATAAGAGATGAGAAAATAGACCAAATGCCATACCTATTAATATCCACTCTTGGTCTTCCTTGTTTTCATGTACTGAACTTTTGTAGACATTAAGTAAAATCTTAATAGAGAGTATATGTCCTAAAAACATAAGAGCCATACCTATTACAAGTAGTGAAGTCGAAAAAAATATACCAATTTGATAAAAAATAAAAGCTACAATAAACATCCAAAATACGGTCATGTATTTTTGTTGAGCTATTATCTCTGTCCCTGAAAATCTTGGAAATGTAGTAAATAAAAATGCTAAAAATGCAGGAGTAAAAAGCATATAAATAAGAGAATACGCATGATAGTCAATAGCTGAAATTTGACTGGGTAAAAACCCTTTTAATAGTAGCATAAAAATAAACATAGAGACAATTGCATTAACAAAAGCTAAAACAAAAAAAGGTTGATGAGGTTGGGAAAAGAAATAATGCTTATTCATGGTGTTCCTTAATTGTACTTATAGCCCATAAGCATAGCTTAAAATGACTAAAATTAAGGAACAGAATATGAAAAATTATTTAAAACTGTTCTTCTAAAAATGGAATTATCTGTTTTTTACGACTCATCACCTTTGGAAGCCAAATTTGGTTGTTCTCTAAAGTAATGTTAAAAGCACTCTCTATTTTACTATTATCATCAGAAAGTACGAGTAGCTGAGAACCTTCTTGCATAATGTCAGTTAAAAGTAAAAGTACAGTATGTCTTGACTCTTCTGCTTTAAGTTCAGCCATTGCTTCAAAGAGTTCTTCTTTCATGTTGTCAAATACAGAGAGGTCAACGACTTCAAGTTGTCCTACACCTATTTTGTTTCCATTCATGTTAAAGTCTTTGAAGTCTCTTAGGACTAAAGCTCTTTTGGTGTCAGTTAAGACATCTGATTTTACGATAAACATCTCCATCCCAAGAGCTTTATAATCTTCTATTCCAGCTATTTGGGCTAACTCTTTACACGCTTTTGTATCCTCTTTGGTACAGGTAGGTGATTTGAAAATAACTGTGTCACTTAAAATAGCACACATCATCATCCCTGCTAACTCTTTTGGAATCTCTATATTATAGTAGTCAAACATCTGTTTGACAATAGTATTAGAACAACCAACTGGTCGTACCCACATCTCAAGAGGTGCATTTGTTTTTAAGTCGCCAAGTTTATGATGGTCTACAATACCTAAAATAGTTGCCTCATCAATATCTTCAGGACTTTGAGAGCTCTCCATAAAATCAATGAGGTATACATTTTCACCTGCATAGTTTGTTTTAAGCATAGGTTGTTCAAATCCAAAACGTTCTAAGATAAAAGCTGTTTCAGGATTTATCTCACCTTGTCTAGTAGGAGTACAATCTTCTCCTAGTCTGTTTTTAAGATATGATAGGGAAATAGCTCCAATGATTGAATCGGAGTCAGGAGTAGTATGCCCAAATATATAAGTTGACATGTTAAAGCCTTTAGTGAATTTTTTTTGGCATTATATCCAGCCCTAACTTTTCAATAACTTTTAAACTATTTGATAACTACTAATACAAAAACTTTAAATTTAACAACTATCGTGTTTTAAAGTTTAAAGAAATTGTTATTAATATATGATTTTAATCTCAAATTAACAATGAAACCCGTTTAACCTTATTTAAACTCGAATTATACTAAAATAATTCAACGAAATATAATTTAATAAAAGTTTGGAGTGAAAATGAAAATATTATTGATAAATAATAATCCAGTAGTATCAAGATTAACTGCCTTAAGTGCTAGAAAAGAAGATATAGAGATAGATGAAGTTCAAGAAGTTACAGAGTTGACATCTTACAATTATGATATTGTATTTGTTGATGTAGACTCATGGAACGAAGATGTAAAAAGTACGATATTTTCACATATAAATACACAAAAAAGGGTTCTTTTCTATGCTCAAGACGATAATGAAGATTTAGATTTATTCGATAAAGGCATACTAAAACCATTTTTACCTTCAGAAGTTTCTACCGTTATTAGAAGTGTTGAAGAGAGTAATGCTTTAGATGATATTAGTAATGAGATGGAAGAAGAGAAGAGTATGAATGTGGTTGAAGATGTAAAAGAAGATGCTACGGCAACACTTGCATCAGAGTCTATAAATCTTGAATCAGCAGAAGTTAAAACTGATTTAATGGATGAATTAGAAAAGATTGATGAAGAAAAAGTTGAAGAGCCTTTATTAAGCAGTGCTGAGCTTGAAGATGATTTATTTAAAGAAACCTCTAAAGAATTAAATATTAATGTTAGTGATTTTGCTTCAAAAAATGATAAAGAAGAGTTATTTGAACTTGATTTAAATGACGATAAAATTTCATTGGAGGATGAACTCTTTAATGCAGAAGAAAAAACTGAAAAAGTGTTAAAAGATGAATTATTAGAGTTTGATCTTGATAATGAAAAAGAGATTAATTTGGATAATGAAAATCTTTTTGAATCTAAAAAAGATGAGCTTGAACCTGAAAAAAACAAGCTTGAATCCAAAGAAGAAGAGCTTCTTGAAGAGTTAAAAGTTGTTGCTACAGAAGAACCTAAACCTGAAATTGAAACAAAAGTCTTAGATGCTGAAGAGATAGGAACCATTAAGGATATTCTTGAAGATGACACGAATGAAGTAATGGAGTTAGAAGATTTAGTTGCTCCAAGTATGGCAGCAGCAGGTATTTCAGCTATGGCATTATCTTCTAATAAGCTGGTTGCTTCTGATGAAGTTGTGAATGAAGAAAATATAGATAAAAAGAAAAAGAAGAAGAGTAAAAAAGAGAAAAAAATAATGGTTGAAGATACAGAGTCCTCAGATAATTTAGTAAATGCTCTTTCTAATTTAAAAGTTGAAAGTCTTAAAGAACTTCTTGCTGGTGCAACAGTAACTATTAATATTCAGTTTCCAAAAGCTTAATGTTAAAATGCAAGGAGCCATTTTAGTCCTTTCTGGTCCTTCTGGGGCTGGAAAGAGTACCATTATCAATCATGCCTCTCCTAATATAGGTGAATATTATTTTTCTATCTCGACGACAACACGTCAGCCTAGAGAGGGTGAAGAGCATGGTGTAGATTACTACTTTGTAACTCATGAAGAGTTTGAAGAGGGCATTAAAGCTGGTGACTTTTTAGAGTACGCTACAGTTCATGGAAACTACTATGGAACCTCTTTAAAGCCTGTGAATGAGGCTCTTGCTCAAGGGAAATTGGTCATTTTCGATATTGATGTTCAAGGTCATCGTTTGGTTCGTGCTAAAATGGGCGACTATGTTACTTCTGCTTTTATTACTCCTCCTACATTAAAAGAGTTAGAGAAACGACTCTATGCAAGAGCCACCGATGACACTTCCATTATAGAACGTCGTATTGAAAATGCCAAAGAAGAGATTAACGCTATTGGTGAGTTTGATTTTGTTATTATAAACGATGTTATCGAAGAGGCATCATCACAATTTACAACCATTGCTAATGCTGCTAGATTGAAACAAAATAGAGAAGAATTAGAAAAAATGGTACTTCATTGGAGAAATTAACCTAAATTGTGTATAATCTTTTATCAAATTTCTATATAATGAGAAATATTACATAACAGAAGGAAACACATGGGAATGCCAAGTATGCCAGAGTTACTTGTTATCTTAGCGATAGTAGTACTACTTTTTGGAGCAAAAAAAATACCAGATCTTGCTAAAGGTGTAGGTAAAGGAATTAAAGACTTTAAGAAAGCTGTTAAAGATGATGAGACAGTTGCCGATGCAAAAGAGAGTGTCAAAGAGATTAAAGACGAGGTTAAAGAGACTATTGTTGAAGCTAAAGATGCTACAACTACTGCTCCCAAAGCATAATTATTTTTCGTTTCCATTTTTTATGGGAACGTATATATTAGAGTTCGATACTCCAAATAGAATATTTTAAAGAGAAAACACAAACGCTGAGCGTCCACTATCGTGGATGGGTGTGTTCTCTTTAAAATATTCTATTTGAAGTATTGTATATACTGCTCTTTATTCTACAAATCTACGGAACACATATGAAAATCAAATCACAACTTAGTAATATTATAAGCGATGCATTAAAAAGTGCCAATATAGAATCAGATGATGTTGTAATATCAGATGCAACAAAGCCAGAGTTTGGTGACTACCAGTTTAATGGTGTGATGAAACTGGCAAAAGTTTTAAAACAAAATCCAAGAGAAATAGCAACCAATCTTGTAGAGCATATAGATACCACAGGTATGATTGCTAAAGTAGAAGTAGCAGGTCCGGGGTTTATAAATATTTGGCTAAGTGATGAATGGTTGGCAAAAGAGGCAACAGCCATCTTAAACGATGATAGAGTAGGGGTAGGATATGTTGAAAACCCTCAAAAAGTAGTTGTTGACTACTCTGGTCCAAACATGGCAAAGCAGATGCATGTTGGTCATTTGCGTTCAACCATTATTGGTGATACCTTAGCAACACTTTTAGAATTTTTAGGTAATGATGTTATTCGTCAAAATCATATTGGTGATTGGGGTACACAGTTTGGTATGCTTATCGCTTACCTAGAAGAGCAAGGTGCTGATGGTGCTACTACTGAATTGAAAGATTTGGAACAGTTTTATAAAGATGCAAAAGTACGTTTTGATGAAAGCCCAGAGTTTGCAGACAAAGCACGTGAGTATGTGGTCAAGATACAAAGTGGAGATGAACACTGTTTAAACTTATGGCAAAGTTTTATTGATGCATCCTTAGGTCACTGTGAAGAGGTTTATGATAAATTGGGCGTAAATTTAACGCGTGATGATGTTAGAGCAGAGAGCTTTTATAACCCAAAATTGGCAGATGTTATTAAAACACTAAAAGAGAAAAACCTCTCAACGGTTTCAGATGGTGCAGAGTGTGTTTTCCTTGATGGTTCAGAAGTTCCTGTTATCGTCCAAAAGGGTGATGGTGGATACCTTTATGCCACAACAGACTTAGCCGCTTTAGAGTACAGAGCCAAAGAGCTAAAAGCAGACCGTATCTGTTATGTGGTCGATGCCCGTCAAGGACAACACTTTAAACAAGTTTTTACCATTGCTAAACAAGCAGGAATGGTAGGAGAGAATGTTGCCCTAGAACATATAGGTTTTGGAACCATGATGGACAAAGGTGGAAAGCCATTTAAAACCAGAGATGGTGGGGTGATTAAGCTTATAGATTTGCTTGATGAAGCTGTAGTTAAAGCAAAAGAGTCCATAAAAGAGCGTGATGCACACTCTGAAGATGAGTTGGAAAATATTGCTACAGTTGTAGGGATAGGGGCTGTTAAGTATGCTGACTTAAGCATTAGCCGTGAATCAAACTATATCTTCTCATGGGATAAGATGTTGAGTTTTGAAGGAAATACTTCACTCTATATGCAGTATGCTTATGCACGAATCCAATCTATTTTGCGTAAATATGATGGTGAGATTCAGGGTGACATAATCATCGGTGATGAGACAGAACATCGTTTGGCTCATTTACTCTTAAAATTTGAAGACACTTTAAGTAAAGCAGCCACTGATGCAACACCTCATACCATCACCTCTTACCTCTACGATTTGGTAACTCAGTTTATGAAGTTCTATGAGTTAAACCCTATTTTAAAGGGTGGCATAGAGGAAGAGGTGAAAATGAGCCGACTACAGTTAGCAAAACTTACAGCTTCTGTTATAAAAAAAGGTCTTGATATTTTAGGAATTAAAGTGATAGATAAGATATAAATTTGGGTTAAGATATAGGATACATCTTAACCTTTTAGCATTTCTAGTCTCTCAATTCTCTGTTCAGTACTAGGATGGGTACTAAAGAGCTGTTTCATAGAGAAATCTTTCCCTGTGAAGGGATTGATAATAAACATATGAGCGGTCTGTGGCTCTGCCTCATGCATGACCATACCTCTGGCATAGTGGTCAAGTTTTTGTAAAGCACTCTGTAGCCACTCTGGATGACCTGTTATTCTTGCAGCACCTTCATCTGCCATAAACTCTCTGTTTCTGCTCACCGTCATCTGAATGATGGTCGCAGCCATTGGCATAATGAACATTAATGCCATCATTACAATAGGGTTTGGTCTTTCATCATCACTACTACCACCAAAAAACATTCCAAAGTTTGCCAACATAGCAATGGCTCCTGAAATGGTTGCTGTAATGGTTCCTACAAGCATATCATAATGTTTAATATGGCTCAACTCATGAGCAATGACAGCTTCAACCTCATCTTCTGTTAAGAGTTCTAATAGTCCTTCTGTCACAGCCACTACAGCGTGTTCATAGTCACGCCCTGTTGCAAAAGCATTGGGTACTTGGTCAGGAATAATGTAGAGCTGAGGCATTGGTAGCTTAGCTTTTTTTGTCAATCTATCCATAATTGCATACAATCCATGGGCTGAATTTCTATCTACAGGAATTGCATTGTAATGTTTCAAAACCTGCTCATGACTGTAAAAATAGGCATAAAAGTTCATTCCTATAGCAGCCAAAAAAGCAATTATCATTCCTGTTTGACCAGCAATTAACCCACCAAACCAAATAAAAAGGAGGGTTAATCCTGTCATAAGTACATACGTTTTAAATTGTTCCATTGATTAATCTCCTTTTAATGGTTCTATTTTATTTCTTTTTAGGTATTGTAATGGTTAATACCCCATTTTTATATTCACTTTTATACTTTACTGCATCAGCATCTTTAGGTAGTGTCATACCTCGTTGAACCATACCAACATGTCTCTCTTGGTGTATGATTTTATCACCCTCTTTTTGCTCTTTTTGGGTTTCACTCTTAGCTTGGACACTTAGGTAGTTATCTTTAACATCGATTTTGATGCTCTTTTCATCCATACCTGCTAAATCCATTTTTAACTCATAGTTGTCCCCTTTGTCTACCAGATCGGTATTGGGTTTAAATGAGAAGCCTTTAGAAAAGTTTGGCTCAATTGCTACACCTTTAAAAGCTTTGTTCCTAAACTCTGCAAAAGCTCGGTCCATCTCCTCTTGCATCTTTTGAAAGTGTTGAAATATTGGGTCATTGGCAAAAGGATTTTTGGTTAAATTTGTATCTGCTTGTATAGCTACCATTGGCAAAGTAGCCAAAAGTAGGGTTTTTAAGATTCTATTTTTCAAAGTTATTCTCCTTATTTAATGGAAATGTTACGTGCCTTTCTTGACTCTTCTTTTTCTAGTGAAATGTAGAGTCTACCATCTTCATAGTTGGCTGAGATTTTCTCTCTGTCCACATCTTTTGGTAAGACAAAACTTCGAGAGATAAGTCCATAACTACTTTCACAAAGATAGTAATCTTCCTCTTTCACTTCCTCTTTCGTTCTGCGTATTGCATTGACAGTCAGATAGTCATCTTCGATTTTTAATTCTATCTCATCTTTATTAACGCCTGGTAAATCAATTTCAATGTCATAGGTATCAGAGCTATGTTTTGCAAAGTTTGCCAAAGGAAGATGTCTTGCTACATTTCCTAATGCCTCTTTAGTAACCTCTAAACCTTTTTCAACCTTCTCTTCAACAGCATTTACCAACTCTTTTCCATTTTCAATAATTTTATCTTTTGTTATACTCATCATTGACTCCTTATTACTTAATCTCAATTTTTTTGCTTGAAGTATCTATTTTTAGTTTTGGAATGGTAATCTCTAAAATTCCATTAATAAATTCAGCCTCAATATTTGAAGTGTCTACTCTCTCTGGAAGTGTGAAACTTCTTGAAAAGAGACCATAACGACTCTCTACCTTATGGTAGTCTTCATCTTTTACCTCTTCTCTCACATTTCTTTCCCCTGAAATGGTCAAGACATTTCCATCGACCTTAATGTCAACATTCTCTTTTTTAACACCAGGAAGCTCAACTTCAATATGGTAATTGTCTTCTGTCTCACGGGTATTTACCTTTGGACGAAAATCAACTACTTCTTGTTCTGACGCTGCTTGTTCACCAATGGTGTTTATAATTGTATTTACAAGGTCAAAACTCTTTCTAATGTCATTAAATGGGGTGTATTGTTTTACTATCATGTTTTAATCCTTTTTGTTGTTTGTTATATTTGTTAGCACTATGGGCTAAACATGAGAGAATTATAATATAAGGAGGAGAAAAAAAATGCCACTTTAGTAGCACTTTTAAATTATTGAGAGTTTTTAATGATTTGCTGACTTATTTCATGACTACTTAATGAGCTTTTCATATCAAGTTCACCAATTAAATCTGCTCTAATATAGATTGTAAGTTTTGCTAATGCTTGAGAGAGGCTATCTGCATCATCCATACTTATTTCTCGGTCACTCGTTATTTTAGTATGAAAAACATTTAAGAAGTTATGGTACTCTTTTAAAACCTCAGGCGAAGCAAAAATTGCTAAACGATGAGTATGAAATGTTAATTGTGTAAGCTGCTTATCTGTAAGATTTTTTTCCATAATAATTTTTTCAATAGTATTTATAAGTTCTTGATAAGTGTTTGTTTTTAACTCAAGAAACTTAACATTTTGTTCTTTTTCAAGTTCAACAGAAGTTTGCTTGTTTAGTAATAAGGCTGTAATAAGTATAGTTGCTACTGTACCTAAGACAATTAAAATAATCTCCTGTGTAAAAGGCGTTGAATCGCTAAGGTTATAGGCTAACCGAAGAAAAAAATAGCCTCCAATAAATACTATTCCATTTAAAACTATTAATACAATGTTGTTGTTAAACCAATTTTTCATAATTACTCTTTTTTATTTTTTTGAACGCTAATTCTAACACAATTTCTACCTTAGTAAGTTTAGTTTATAACACTAATTTAAAAGCAGTTGTTCTGTATTTTCAAGTAACTTTTTAACATCTTTTACATAGATGTTTTTACGCTGGTTTTCAATCACATTTTCAGCCTCTAACTCTTTTAAGTGTCGCTCAACCACATTACGAACCGTTCCTAGAAGTTTAGCTATTTCTGTTTTTGAGAGGTTTTGAAGCAGTTGGTAGTAGTGTGCATCATTAGGGTTGATATTTTGAAGTAAGAGCTTGGAGAGACGCTCAGAGGTAGAATAAAGAGACAAATCAGAAGCCAACTCTTCTGTATGACGCATTTGAGAGGCGATGTAAGGGAAAAAGTGCTGATTAAACTTCTCATTGGTTTTTAGCCATTCACGCACTTTGGCAATGGGCAGTTCTAATACTTCTGAACTTTCTAAAACTTCATAAAGAACATCATGAGGTTTTCCATCAAGCAAGATGAGCGTATCAAACATATCCCCAGCACGATAGACAAAGAGTGTCTGCTCTTTAGCATTTTCAAAATTTATTTGAAAACTTTTAATTTTCCCCTTAAGTACTATGTAGAAATATTTTGAAAGCTCTCCATTCAGAAAAGGGGTCTCTTTTTTCTTAAAAGAGACTATTTTACCATATTGTAAAAACTGCTCTTCAAAACTTTGCTCTAAATCTTTAAAAATTTCTATTCCATAGTGTTGCATTTTATCTCTTTTGTTCTTTTTGTTTTTAAATTTGTATATTATATCCATTTAAAACTATTTAAGTCGTAAATTATATAGACTACTTAATCCAATAAAACTTCGTAATTTTTTAATAAACTTCTACTATATAAATTCTATTTTTTTTATGACAAACCGACACCCACCCTCATAAGAATCATCTAAAAATAATTCATAACTATTGTTTTCAGCCAAATTACGAGCAATGGAAAGTCCCAAACCAAAACCAGACTTCTCTCGGTTACGACTCTCATCTAAAGCAACAAAAGGTTCAAAAATACGCTCTCTATCTTTTTTTACTATGCCTATGCCTGTATCTTGCACACTAATAGAGTTTTTATCTGCTATCAACGTAATTGTTCCATTTTTAGTGTACTTGGTTGCATTATGCAAAAGGTTTACCAAAATCTTTTTAAGTGCCATACGATTAAACTCTATCTGCAAAGTATCAGAGATAAGACACTTTAACTCAACAGGTTTTTCAACGCGAATCAAAGGACAAACATCAGCATGTATAAACGCTTTTAACAAAAATGTCTCTTTGCTCTCTACAAGCTCTTGAGACTCAATATAGCCAATAACATCAGATGAGAGTTCATTGATGTAGGCTGTCTCTTTTTTTAATATACCAATGGCTCTTGGCATATCTTCTTCGCCTATCATGTTGTCTTCAAACTCTTCAAGATAACCATCAATAATGGTCAAGGGTGTTTTAATGTCATGAGAGAGTGAAAGTATGAGATTGTTTAAATTTTTATTTCTATTTTTTAACTCCAAAATTGAGTGTTCTAAACGCGTAGAGAGTTGCTTGATAGATGTATGGATATGGTTAATATCGACTATTTTGTCCGTATAATTCTCTTCTAAAAAACGATTTTCACTAATGGCATCTAAACGCTGATTAATCGCCTCAAACTTCTTAGAAAAGTAGTTCCCCATAAAGTAACTAAAAAGTCCAATAAGGGGTAAGGTCACTAAAATAGTTAGCCCTATCTCTGAGAGCATGGTCATACCAATAGGCACATCTATGATGAGGTAGGTCATAATGGCTGTAAACAGGGCAATCAAAAACCCAGCCAAACCATACATAAGTATCAAAAAGTTTTTAATCTTCATAAAGTGTATACCCCACATTTCTTACCGTTTTAATTATCTCTTCATCACTATAAAGAGCAATTTTTTTACGCAGTTGATAGATATGTGTACCTATCCCTTTTTTATCGATGTTTCCAATGTCATTATTGTACAATATCTGCGACAACTCCTCTTTAGAAAAGACCTTTTTAGGAGTAGAGTAAAGTGTCTCTAAAATAGTATATTCACTAACCGTTAAAGTTAAAGGGTGATTTTGAACATAAAAACGTTTTAACGCTTCATGATGCTCTAACATGGCAAAAGTAACATCTTCTACTTGTGTTAACTCAGAGCGTCTTTTTAGTAAAGAGCTTATCTTCAAAGCCACCATCTTAGGAGAAAAAGGTTTAGCAATATAGTCATCAGCCCCAAGAGCGTAAGCTTTCTCTCTTTTTTCGTCAATATCCAATGCAGAGACAATAATAATGAGTGAATCTTTATGCCGTTTACGTACCTCATCACAAAGGCTTAAGCCATCAACTGAGGGCAACATAATGTCCAAAGTAAGTAAATCAAAACGTTCATTTTGAATCAACTTTAATGCCTCACCTCCATTGTACGCCACACTTACATCATAAATCTCAGGCTCTAACCGATTTTGGATAAGCTTGACAATCTCAGGTTCATCTTCGACGATTAGTATTTTGTATTTCATCTATTCAAAACTGTTTTGTAATTTGGTAAACAAAAAGTCATTCTCTTTTGCCACAGAGTGACAAGCAATACAACCTTTAGTTCCTTTGTTCCATGCTTCAAACTTACCATCTTTTTTAATAAACCTAGCATAACCCCAGTTGTCTCCATTGGCATCAAAGTTCTTTGAATCTTTCACCATATACTCCACTCTCTGAATTTTATCTGCTTCTAAAGCCTTAGGGAAAAGTTCCATCTTCTTAACCGACCAACCAATCTTAACGATTTTAGACCCCTCAGGCATCACTTTTAGTTTATCTTTCAAAGCATTATACCCAATAGGATTGGCTAAAATATAGCGTAGTTCATTTTTATCGGTTCTAAAATGGGTTGCGACTATTTTGTAGTCTGGGTAGCCCTCTATCATCTGAAAAGTTAAGTTGTTGTCAGGCATTTTTAACTTAGGTAACTTTGTGTTATGTGTTAAGTAGATGTCACTTGCGTAGGCTACTCCCACGATGAGAGTGGACAGTAGTGTGATTTTTGTTAGATTGTTCATAATATGCTCCGTTTATATTTAATAAACAGAGTATATGAAGAGTTTATCAAGATTGTGTGAAGATTATTCATACCATTATTTAATTTTCTTCTATTACATCTCTTCTAAATTTAGTGAGAATTCAACAACCCCTTTAGTTTCTTCTCTAAACTCTTTTTTACCAACTTCTTCAAAGGGCGAGGGTACATTACACGAATTTTGGGTAACCACTTAATTACTAACTCCTCTAGCTCTTTTAGGTTGGATACTTTGTACTGTACCTCTATGTCTCCATTGTCAAAATGGGCCACGACCTCTTGGCTGGGTAGATACTTTTTCAAGATAAAATAACGGCGAATAGAGCTGTCAACACGCAGACGAACGGTGGTTTCGTCTCTGCCAAAAACAGCCCAAGGTGTCTGAATACGTTTTATAAAATCAGTCATATCTTTATGTACAAAAAAAGTTTTTTTGGTAGCTATCACTTCGTCAACCAAAGAGATACGCAAAAATTCAAATTTAGATTTACTTACATTCTCACCTACAATATAGAAGTTTTCGTTAAGAAAAAGTATTTTGTAGGGGTGAAAGTTTCGTTTTCCCACAAAGCGTTCTGTTCTGTAGACTATCTTCACCTCTTTATTAAATTTAATAGCATGTTCAAGCTGTTTAATTACTTCTCTGTTTTTCATGTTCTCAAAAGGGCGTGATTTAAAGTCATAAACCGACATAGATTTTTTAATGAGTGCTTGTGTTTTGTCTGAGATGACCGACTCTTTAGAAGTAATACCAAAGATATTGACGATGTTTGCCAAAGTCATAAGGTCAGTAGCAGAAAGTACCTCTTCAAGAAGTACCTTTTTATAAGCTTGATAACACTCACCCTCTTTAGACATAAAATCGCCAAAGAGTTCACGTATAAGCTCAAAGTCACGCCGAATGGTTCGGTCGCTTACTTCGTAGATTTGTGAGAGTTGAGTAACACAGAGTTTTTTACCTTCGTTGAGGTGTTTTAAAATTTCTATGGTTCGGTATAGGCTTGATTTTTGGCTCATCCTTAACTCCTTTTGGACAACTTGTGTCCAAAATTATACCGTTTTAAACCCTACTATTCCCCTTTAAATCTACCAAACCATTCATAACTCCATCTAGTCCACCATAGACATTAAGTGTACCAATGGTTTGAGTAATCTTTTCCAATGCTTCAAGCTCTTTTAGTCGTGCTAGAGCAGGGTTGTCATTCATAAGTTTTGCAGTATTTAGCAAAGAACGCGTTGCTGCTGTCTCTTCTCGTCTTTGAATGTTATTTGCTTCGGCTCGTTTAGAGGCTTCGATGACTTGGTTAAAAATCTCTCTCATCTCTCCTGGCAAAATAATATCTTTAATGTACACGCCCTCTACCTCAACACCAACATTTTTACAAATTGTATAAAACTTCTCTAGTATCTCTGTTGAGAGTGTATGTTGTTTAGACAAAATTTCATCGATGGTTAATGCACCCAAATGTTCACGAACAGCAAACTGCAACTGTTTGTAGAGGTACTCTTTTGATTGGTCTACAGCTTCAATATAAGCTCTACCATCTGTTATTTTATAGTGCATGGTCAAGTTACAACGTAAGGTCACTTTGTCAGATGAAAGCAACTCTTGACCTGTAATCTCTAGCTCTTTAATTTTGGTTTCAATGGCTTTAACTTCGACATCATAAAAATCAGTATAGTAAAAGTGTCTACCTGCTTTTAATACCTCTACAAATTTATGGTTAACATAAAGATAACCCTCTTGGTTTTCTCTAATAACTATCTTTTTAGTTTGTGCAAAAGTTACTTTTGATTGCATTAAATTTATAGCCAATGCTTCTGAAACTTTACAGTCAGACTGTACATCAACTTTTTCTACTTTTAACTCAAACTCTTTCCAATAGAGATGCAATGTACCACACTCAAGTAAGGTTTCAAATTTACCATCAATCCAAATATAAGCTCTTTCATTTTCTTCTAAGTTAACAACATTAAAATATTGCTCTACTAACTCTGGGTAGTTTTTGTAAAGTGTTTGAGCTTGTAGGGAATTGGTAATTCCTTCCTTAGTTACTTGTAGTCTCTCAACTCTATAGTTTTGAAAAATATGAAAAAGTTTATGTACTCCTGTCTCTAGTACTTTTTCAAATTTTTCATTTTTATAAACTAATGCTTTTTCATTCTCTTTTATAGTAATTGTAAACATATTTTTTCCTTGTATGACTACAGTACGGAGTAAGGTGGAGTTACAGAGTCCAGTAGATTGATTAAAAGCCTTTTACCTTTAACGCCTCTACCTTTTTAAGCAACTTCAAAACCATAACCCTAGTAGGTGCAGTCTAATTTTTAGCAAAGATAAGCTCTTTGTGGGCTTGAATTTGTTCATCTTGGGAAGAGATGTGCCTTACCACTTGGCTATATAGATTTTAAGTCTATAGTAGGATTCGAACCTACGAATAATCGTTATACTCTACCACTGAGTTACATGGCTTGAACCATGATAGGAATCGAACCTATGACAGTAACGGTATGGGTGTGCGTTCTCATACAAAGTTAGCAGAGCCAATTTGCAAGTAAGTAGTCTATAAACTACCTTAACACGATTGAATTATAAGGGATTTTTTGGACGTATACTGTCCGATGTAAATTTAGTTTAGAAGTGGCTTCCTCAAAACATAAGAGAGCTTAAAACATATGTTTAAAATTCAATTAAAAAAGATACAATTCCTCGTTTTAAATTTATGTTTTTATATCCATTAGATTTACCTAAAAATCAAAATCATTTTTACTTAAATCACGTTTTGAAATAGTATAGCCTTGCATCACTTCATAAACTAAAACATCAGCGTCAACATTTGCTACTGATAATATATGAAGGATTTTGTCTAAACGTTCAGTAGAGTCTAGTAAAATGGAAACATTAATTTTTGTTATGAAGTCAACAGTATATTGTGCTCCACGATATCCCTCTTTATGTATATGTCCTTGACCATACTCTTTAACCTCAAATGTAGAAATTTTCTTAATGCCAATTTCTCTCAATACCTCTTTAACTTCGTCGATTTTATGTTCAAATATTAATAGTTCTAGCTTAATCATATAATTTTCTTTTTTGTTAAATTTTCTATTTTTAATTATAGCAACAATTAACTTTTAATTTAAATGTTTAATAAAATCTTGATGATGGGATAAATTTCTCATTGGACAAAATATGACAAAAAATTACACTACCATTTAAACACTAAAACCAAAGGAATAAAAATGAGACAAATATTAAAAGAAAATGACTTAAAAATGCAAAAACAAACAATTATAAAAACCATAGGAAATATAGATGGACAAGTTAACGCTTATAGCTTCACAAAGGAACTGGATAGACAGTAGAAGTGTAGAGACATTAGAAAATATAACAAAATTTAGAGGCGTAAAAAAGGTGGTTGGTCTACCTGACCTTAGTGTAGGTAGAGTGCCAAATGGTATGGCTATTTTGGTGGAAGATAGAATCTATCCACATCTTATAGGGGGTGATATTGGCTGTGGAATGAGCCTTTTTCAAAGCCCCATAAAAAAGAGTAGGTTAAAGGTAGATAAGTTTGAGAAACGGCTTAGAAAAATAGATGATTTAGACGCAGTATCGTTAGGGCAAAAAGCCTCTATGGGCTACAACTTAGGAACCATAGGTAAAGGAAACCATTTTGCTGAGTTCCATTTGGTTAATGAGGTAAAAAATAGAGAGTTATTTGATGCCTATTCATTAGATGAAACATCACTCTATAGCTTAATTCATAGTGGTTCACGTGCTTTTGGACAGATAGTGTTTGATGCTGTGGCAGGTCAATATGAACCTAGCCAAGGCTTAGATGTAAAGAGTAAAGAGGCACAAACGTATTTAGAAAAGCACTTTAAAGCTTTGGCTTATGCTACTCAAAGTAGAGAAGAGATTGCTAGAAAACTACTTAAAACCATAGGTCTAAGAGATGAGTTTACAAAAGTAAGTGATACTGCACACAATAGTATTACCAAAACGCTTGATGGGTGGTTACACCGAAAAGGAGCAACTCCTACCAACAAAGGTTTGGTCATTATTGCAGGGAGTCGTGGGAGTTTGAGCTATTTGGTTCAACCAACAGCAAACACCCAAAAGTCAAACAACTCTTTGGCTCATGGAGCAGGAAGAAAGTGGGAACGAAGCTCAGCCGAAGCGAAACTAAGAAACAAGTACTCTAAAAAAGATTTAGAACGTACAAGCATAGGCTCACGCGTTCTATGTGTTGATAGTAAATTGCTTTACGAAGAAGCACCACAGGCTTACAAAAATATAGACATCGTTATAGATGATTTGGTTCAAGAGGGGTTAGCAACAGTTGTGGCTACTTTCCGTCCTATTTTAACATACAAGGAGTAGCCAATGTTGGTACATATTAGCAGTGGCAGTGGAGTAGATGAGGTCTGTAGGGCTGTTTGGCATTTTAAAAATTGGCTAGAGAAAAACTATGAGTTTGAAGTAATAGACGAGCAGTTAGGAAGTTGTAGAAGATGTATAAAATCACTCTTAATAGAGAGTAGTGATAAGAGACTATTAGAGCTACACGGCACACATCAATGGAGAGCCACAAGCCCATTTAGACCCAAACATAAGCGTAAAAATTGGTACTTTACCCTGCGATGTTATGGCTCAAATAACATTCATAAAATAGATGAAAAACAGGTAGTTTACCAAACGATGAGAAGCCCAAAAAAAGGTGGACAGCATGTGAATACTACATCATCAGGAGTGAGAGCCATCTACAAACCTTTGGGTATAGAAGCCGTTAGTTTCGACCATCGAAGCCAATACAGAAACAAGCAAGTAGCCTTGTTTCGCTTAATGGAAAAGTTAGAAACACTGGTAATGGAAAAAGAGTCAAATGAGACCCAAAAACGTTGGAAAGAGGGAAAAGAGATTCAGCGTGGAGATGCTGTGTTGGTTTTTGAGGGGGAGGGGTTTGTAAAGTTAGATTGATAAGGGGGTAGATTCTTATGAATAGTAATATAAATTCAGTACTTAAGAAAATATTGAAATTGTAAAATATATAGTTTTGGATACAATTAGTAAGCTAAAAATGGAGGATAGCATGGGATTTGAACCCATGGGTCGGTATTATTAGCGACCGACAGTTTAGCAAACTGCTACCTTAAACCACTCAGTCAGCTATCCTTATTTGCTACATGAGTATTATAAAGTTTATATTGGACGTATTTAGTCCGTTGTTTTGTTTTTTTGTAATGAAGATTTAGTTTCATGTTTTTAGGGGGATAAATATACTTTTCACTCAATAAAACAAAAAGTTTAAAAAAGAAGCAAGAAATAAGTATAATATCTTTAAGTGAACCTCACTCTCCCAAATCAAAGATTATGGAAGAGGATTGCGAATTATATTTTGTTCAAAGGAGATTTAATATGAAACTTTTAATACTACTAGGACTTTTTTTAGTCCCTATGTTTGCTCAAACAAATATTTGGAAAGGGCATATTGGAAAAAGTGAAATCTATTTTTATCTTCCTTGTGATGTTACAAAAAAGATAGATGATGATAACAGTTGTGGATATGGGAGCTACTTTTATCGTAAATCTTTACAAGATATTAAACTTGAAGAGGCTTTACCTCCAACTGAAAAGTATATGTTTAATTTACAAGTGAAACACTCTTTAGACGATAATGCCGAGGCTAAAGAGTTTTTTGAGTTAAATTATAAAAATGGTCAACTTGTTGGTTACTGGAGTCAAATAGGAAAAAAGTTATCCATAAAACTTAAACCTTACTCTTACAAAAATAAAAATGATGATGCAGAAGAGGCGTTTACCTTACTTAGAGGAGAGTTTTTAAAATTTAAAAGAGGGAAAGTTCAAAAGTTTCCTAAGCAAAACAAAGAGTTGGTTTGGATAGAAGAGGAGCATACCCAGAGTACAATGTTTCGGTTGGGTAATGGATTTTCTTCTACAATTAGAAAGAGACTAAACCCTATACTAGATAAATCGCAAGAGCAAGATGCTCTGTTTGAGTTGACTTGTGGTTCACGTTGGTCGTATGGAAGTGGTGTTGAATCGTTGGTTAATGATGTGACTTATCTCTCTAAAGATTTATTGGGCTATAGTAGTTTTAGTAGTTATTTTTGTGGAGGAGCTCATCCTGACTTTGGTACAACTCATTATTTAGTTGATTTACATACTGGAAAATATTACGCTTTATCTGATATTGTAAAATTTCAAAAAAATGTTCCAAAAAGTACTGACAAGTGGGAAAAGAGAAATAAATACAGTGAATTGGTAGCTAAAAAATTACGTGAATTGGCATTTAAAGCAGAGGGGATGGAGTTAAAAGAAAACAAAAAGCTAGAAGAAGGGGATGGATACGACCCTTATAGCATAAGCCATTGGGAATATATGGATTGGTCTTACGAAAAAGATGGAATTCGATTTTTTTTAGATTTTTGTACGGCATCTCGATGTTTTAGAGGAGACTCCTATTTGATTCCTTTTAAACTTCTTGAACCTTATAAAAATCCAGACTTTCCTTATGCTTTTAAAAATGCAAAAGCTTTTATGTCACAATAAAAAACAATAGCCATAGTAAGTAAATAGTAATTTTAAATGCTAAAAACTCTATATTAAGATATAATCAGAAAAAAGAGATAAAAATGAAAAAAACATTACTTCTACTACTGCTAACCCACACTCTATTTTCCACCGAGATAAGTTACAAACTAGACAATCAAGCCTACAAAAAAGCTCACAA
>JALXFN010000024.1:24630-26205 GCA_027068975.1 Campylobacteraceae bacterium
TCTATCTTCTACCAACTCAAAAACTCAAACTAAAGTTCAATGTCAAAAATACAAAGAGCATTAAGTGGTATCAGATTATTCCTGATACCTCTAAGTTTTATAAAAATGCAAACCACCCTTGGGAGAAAAATGCTTACAAGTGGGTAGGTTATGGAAAGATTGACTATAAAAAAGTAGAGATAAAAGCTTTTGAAAACAAAAAAGAGGTTGAGATATCCACAAAAATTTTAGAAGCAAATAGACCTAAAAATAACCCTTACTATCATGCGAAACTAGGAAGCTTTTGGTTTACGGCAGAGGCAACATTGGCTAATGGAAAAGTAGTTAGAAGCAGTGGGCTAAAAGAAGAAACTAACAAAGGACTCTCTCCTAAAGTCTTTAGAGTCTCATACATGTTAGACAAAAGTTACATTGGCTATTTGACAACTTTTTTTAATGTGCCTGGGATTTTTGGCTCTATGCCTTACCAAAGTAGAAACTATATTGGAGTGGACTGTGCTGACGTTTTGGTGGCAACCTCTAAAGAGATGAATCATGAAAAAAATACCAAAAACTATAATGTAGTAATGCTTGTAGACAAACTCAAAGTCAAAAAGAAGTTTAAAATTAAGAATGGTAAACCAAACAAAAAACTAAGATGGGGAAAAGATTTTAAAAAGGGTGATTTTATTGCAGTGAAGTATCGTGAAAATGGTAGGTATGCTCATATTGGAATGCTCTATGGAGATGAGAATAGTGACGGTATTTTAGATAAAAAAGATAGCATTTTAAATGCAGGCCCAAATGCTTTACATGTAAGCCTTTTGACTAGTGGGGCTTTTGATGGTACGGTGGTGATTTTGGAGAATAAAGATATAAAATAGTTAGAATAACGATATAATTTTACACAAAAATGGAGTCATACAATGTCTAAAATAGAGAACTACAAACACCCCTTACGTTTCTATCTTCTAGCTACCATTATACCTTGGTCTTTTTGGTCTCTTGCAGGATATTTAAGTCATCAACCTACAAGCAACCAACTACTTGTTAGCCTATTAGGATTTATGGGGCTAGTAGCTCCTGCTATGGTTGCTTTTTGGTTGATAGGAAGAGATAGCACACTCCTAAATGATTTTAAAAATAGAGTTTTTAATTTTGGTGATGTTAAAGCAATTCATCTATTTTTAGCACTCTTTCTAATGCCCATATCTATCTTGACAGCTCAAGCTATCTCTCTGCTCTTTGGGTATAGTGCTTCGCAATTTATAATTACAGGGGAGTATAGCTTCTCTTCGGGTGTTTTTCCTGTTCTCTTTTTGTTAATTGTAGCCCCAATTATAGAGGAGATAGCGTGGCACTCTTATGGTACAGATGCATTGAGAAGTAGATTTAATCTGCTCAATACATCTTTAATATTTGCTCTTTTTTGGGGGCTTTGGCACATTCCACTCTCTTCTATAGAGGGTTACTACCAAAGCAATATCGCCAATGAGAGTTGGGTATATGGTGTGAACTTTTTAGTGAGTATCTTTCCTTTTGTTATCATTATGAATTGGCTCTACTATAAGACAGGTCGAAATATGATTATACCTA
>JALXFN010000025.1 GCA_027068975.1 Campylobacteraceae bacterium
GTGCCTCTGTCATTTGACAAGCCAAAAAACGATTATAGATTAAACGGTAAAGTTTAAACTCATCTGCTCCTAAATAATCTTTAGCAACCAAAGGAGTAAACGCTACCATTGTTGGACGAATCGCTTCATGAGCCTCTTGAGCACCTTTTGATGATGTAACATAGTTTTTAGCTTTAGCAGGGAGATAGTCTGCTCCAAAGTTTGATGAGATGTACTCTCTAGCAGACTCTACTGCCTCTTTTGCCAAGTTCATACTGTCAGTTCTCATATAGGTAATAACCCCCATGTTCCCTTTGTCTGTCTTGACTCCCTCATAAAGTTTTTGAGCTACCATCATGGTCTTTTTAGGTGAAAATCCTAACTGAGTTGAAGCAGCTTGTTGAAGTGTAGAGGTCATAAAAGGTGGTGGAGTTTTACTCTTTCGCTCTTTTTTCTCTAAAGACTCAACCACAAAGTTCTCTTTAACGGCAGATTGAGTAATTTCTGTTGCCATTGCTTCATTTCTAATGGACATTTTGTCCAGTTTAGTCCCATCAAAAGCATAGATACTCGACTCAATATTTTTTTCAAAAAGTCCTTCAATAGTCCAATACTCTTCAGGTTTAAAGGCTTTAATTTCACGTTCTCGGTCAACCACAATTTTAAGTGAAGAACTCTGAACACGCCCTGCACTAAGTCCTTTTTGAATTTTACTCGCTAAAAGTGGAGAGAGTTTATAACCCACTATACGGTCAAGAAGTCGCCGTGCTTGTTGAGCATTGACCGAGTCCATATCTATTTTTCTTGGATTATCTAAAGCATGTTGTATGGCTGTTTTGGTAATCTCATGAAAAACAATACGAGGTAAAGTCTCTGGGTCTTTTTTAATTGCCATTGCAATATGATAACCAATTGCCTCTCCCTCACGGTCCTCATCAGTTGCAATATAAATAGTCTCTGCCTCTTTAGCTAACTTTTTTAACTCTTTTACTGTAGGATTTACCTCTCTTGGAATTGAGTATTTAGGTACAAATTTCCCCTCCTCATTAACCGTAATTCCAAAAGAGCTTTTAGGTAAATCTCTAATATGCCCTTTTGAGGCAACCACTTTATAATTTTTTCCTAAAAAAGTAGAGATAGTTCTCGCTTTTGCAGGTGATTCTACAATAATTAAATTTTTCATCTATTCAACACACCAGTAAATATTTTTTTGCATTGTAACAAAATATCTTGATAAAGAGCATTTTTTTATGTGGCTAATCCATTTTTTGGTATACTGTTAACAAAAAAAATGGGAATCAATATGGAAAGTTTTAACCTAAACTTATCAATCACACTGCTACTGCTTCTTCTACTTGTCCTTACAGTTGGGGGTTTACTGCTTCTAAAATACATGTTAGAACCAAAGTATAATGCAAGAAAAACTGCCCTGAGTAATAAAGCTGCTTGTAGAAAAATCAATCGTGAAATATGGATACGAAACTGGACAGACTATTTTTGGTCAAACTATATGCGTGCTGCATGGATTATGCTCTTTTTAGTCTTTTTCATAGCATTAGGTTTTGCACTTGGTAATATTTGGAGTTTTATATTTAGTTTTATACTTATCCTTGTTACCATAGCTTTCATTATCTTTGCTAATAAAAGTTATAAGGAATTCCCTCAGAAAGCAGCTGCACGTCTGAAAGAGTTTGAAGACCAAGTTAAAGCAGGTGTCGAAAAAGAGATTAGTTTTGAGGGAGATAATATTCAAGTCTTCTCTAATGAAGATGATGAGTTTGACACCAAACCAAAAATTTTTACCTTCCCTGTTGAGGTAACTAAGGTTCCTTTTCCTCCTCTAGAGACAAATCCTGCTAAACAACCTATTATTGACACTAGAAAATTAGAGTTTTTAGTCTTATCGAGAGAGTACTTCAGTACTTGTCAAGGAGCAGGGAAATTTCACCTTCTTAAACCAAAACAGGCTGATGAGAAAAAACAGTGTGCTGAAGCTAAAGGAACATCTGGAGAGTGCAATGAGTACTACTACTCCCAAATGCAAAATGTTGAGTATAAAGATGGTGGTATTCATATTATCTATTATGGTGATATTCCTGATGCTGTCTTTAAATGTAAAAAGGGACCTGCACAAAAAGATGCGATGAAAGCTCTAAAAGAGAAGCTTCGACTAACAGAACGTCAACGTCTAAGAAAAATTGATGAACATGAAAAGTATGAAGAGATTAAAAATAGACGAGCATCACTCTCTAAAAATAATGAAGAGAACAATAATAATGAGAATAAGGAGTAGAGTTCCTCCTCATTATTATGAAAATGGGTAATATTTTACCTAATTATCTATAAAAGTTATACAGAGTTAAATGCATAAGAAAAAGTAATTATATGACTCACAATTATCACTGAAATAGATTATATATATCAAAAAAATTTATATATATTGCTAACTTTAATAAATAGTATAAAATTAATGATTTATCTATTTTTCTATATCAAATTAATAAAAATAGATACCAAACACCGTAATTATGAAACTTTAACTTAAAAATCAAACTCTTATTATTGAAAAAATAGATTGTAGTCAACATTTTACAACACTTTTAAAATCTTTAATGTTTCATATGTACACAAG
>JALXFN010000026.1 GCA_027068975.1 Campylobacteraceae bacterium
TCTCCAATATTTCCAATGAAGAAGAGTTTAACCTAATGGCAGGGTTTAGCCAAAAAGAGGTTAACTACTCACTAGAGCAATATATCTTTAAACAGTGTAAAAATATAGATAAAGAGGCACTAGAAGAGAAATTAAAAATATGGTATAACGGTTATCTATTTAATATAAAAGCTACAGAGCGAGTCTATAATGCAACGCTAGTAAACTACTTTATCTCCAAATATGATGAAGTACGATGTCAAATGCCCATAAAAATGCTAGACAGCAATGTAGCCTCTGACTACAAAGCAATTATGAAACTTTTTAACATAGGAGATAGTGAGAGAAATTATCAGATTTTAGAAGAACTTATAGAGAACAATCAAATCGTAGGAGAGATAAAAGACAGATACGACCTAAACCAAGAGTTTAGTAGAGATGATTTCATCACTCTTATCTACTCTATGGGGTTTATTACCATTAAAGAGGAGAGCTTTGGAGGAGAGTTCTACTTTCAAATTCCTAACTATGTCATTAAAATGCTCTACTTTAACTACTTTGCTATTGAGTTAAAAAAGAGAAACAATCTAAAAATGGATACAGACATAAAAGTTATTTTAAGAGATTTAGCTATGGGTAACCTTGACCCATTTAATAAACAACTTAATGAGGCAATAAGAACCCTCTCAAACCGTGACCACTATGGATTTAGCGAGAAACACTTTCATGTCATTACTTTGGCACTTTTGAGTTTTGCAGACTTCTATTTTATAGATTCTCAACCTGAACTTGACAATAAATATCCTGATATTTTACTCATTGGTAGAGATGATAAAGTTCCAAATAATTATCTGTTTGAGTTAAAATGGAAAAAAGAGAAAGATAGTTATGAGGGCATTAAAAAAGAGGGAATGAAACAAGTTGAGGGCTATCAACAACTTGACAAAGTCAAAAGCATTCCTAAGCTTAGAAGCTTTCTTTTGATTGGCTCTAAAGATGGGGTTGAGTTTTTGGAGGTTTAGAGTAGTATTGTTCCTACGTTTAACCTCAATGCCAAAAGCTATTGCACTTTTTCAGATAAGTGCTTTTATCTCTTTAGCTTCAATGAGGTAAAAACATCCTTAGCTGATAGTAACATTACTTCCTCTAACGTTTCAAGCTTTTTTAACTGCTCTACTAAACTATTATGATTAAACATTTTTCTCATGTTTTCTATTTGCTTATTTCTCTTTTGATTCTCTTTGCTGTCCATGTCGGATTCTAATGAGTTAAGATGAGAATGTATCTTTAATACCCATAAAATTTGGTCTTTAATAGCCGTTTTGTACATATTAAAGACTTCTTTTAGCTCATCTAAAATATTTGTTTGAACGTTTATAGGAGTGTTTACTGTTTCTAAAAACTCAAATAATGAACTACCTCTATACTCCAACTCTTTCTTGTTAATAGATGAAAAAGCACTGATTCCTTCATATTCAATAGTATGTTCAGTTAATGTTTTTTCATATCTATCTAAAATATTTTTAATCTCTTCAGGTGTTCTAAGGTCTGCTTTATTTGCAATAATATAGAGTTTTTTATCATCTAATGCTAGGCTTTTTAGAAGTTTTAAATCAGAAGCTAGAACAGTCTCATTTGCGTCTATGTCAATTGTCCATAGTAGAGTATTTGCATGTTTGAAATAGTTTTTTGAACGCTCTTTATTATCTTTGAGATTATAACTTGGTGTATCTATAAAACATATATGTTCACATGATTCCATTGTTGTCTCAATACTCATAATAGGAGCAATGTCTTTCAACTTAAAACCTAAAGAGTTTATAGTATCATGAGATAATTCTTTATAAAGTTTGACAGATAACTCTACAATACCACCTTTATAGGAGAAGCCTTTTATGGAGCTTTCTTCTGCGACTGTAATGTAGGTGGGAATAGCTTCCATAGGGTTTATGCCTACAGGAAGTTTTAGCTCTTTATCTATAAAAAAACTGTTTATAAATTCTGATTTCCCAGCACTAAATCCTCCACCTACTGCTACAATATTTTTATTATAAATAGAAGGAAAAGTAACAATCTCTTGTAGTCTTTTTTCAACATCATCTAAAAGTGAAAGTGCTTTTTCCTCTTCTTTTAGGGAAGCATCGCTATTGGCAAAGTCAATAAAATCATGTGTAGTCAAATATTTAAAATTTGTCATTGCTTGATTTTCAGGAGGATTCGCTTCTAAAAAACTACTTACTAGGTCATATTTATTTTTGACAACATTTAGCGTATCTATCTCTTGAGTAAGCTGGGTTTCTATTTTGTTAAATTCTTCTTTTTGAGTATTGAAATTTTGATGAATTTGAGTACATTCATTCTCAAAATTTTTAAGAGAAGTTTTAATGGGCTCAATAAGTCCTTTTTTCTTAAATCGTAATAGATTTCTAACTTCATCAAGTTGAACAAATATTTCTTTTAAATTATTTTTTTTCATCTCTTTCCTTTTGATGAGTGATACCTTTTTGTGCCTTTTATTATTTTTTAAATTTATTAATTAATGTATTTAGGCAATAAAATCAAAGTATTTAAATTGTATTTAGGGCTATTTATTATTATAT
>JALXFN010000027.1 GCA_027068975.1 Campylobacteraceae bacterium
GCCCAATCACTTGGGTAAAAGCCTGTTTTAGCTCGCTATTTTGATCGATAACAGTTAAAACTTTGTCAAAAATTACCGCAGGAATTGAAACATCCATCGTCTAGTCTTTTTGAATCTCTGGAGTATCTATATCTTTCTCTTTAATATCAAGATTGTATTTCTTATTTAAAATACCCAATACCTTAGTAGCATTTACCTCTCTAGGGTTAATCTCTAAACCATACATATCAATAACCTTGTCAGTATGACCTTTAGCCTGTTCTATCAGCATTACACGTGAGATAATATCTGATACAGGGTGAATACGTAATAGAGGAAAGTGGTAATAGTAGAGAGCAAAAGTATCTGGATTTGCTTTTACAGCTTTGTAAATTTCTGGGATTTTTGTCTTACAAAATGGACACTGAGGGTCAGAAAAAACAACCAATTTATGTTTTGCATCTTTATTTCCTGCAATTAAATGCTTTTCATCATAAACATCTGCTTTTAACTCAGGTTTCATAATCTTTCTATAATCTTCACCTGTCTCCATATTGATTAATGTAGGAGCTGAAATGTTACCATTTACAAACACTGTTTCAGGTACAGTTACTTTGTCAAAAATAGTTGGACTTTTTTTAACATTGGCATGAATATTTACAAAATATATATCCCAACCTTTCGCCTCATCTAAAGCTTTTTTATCTATAATATCTACACTTGTGACTGTTACTTGGTCATTTTTAACCATATGATTTTTAATATAACTTTTTACATCATCTTCATCTGAAGCAGCACTAAGGCTTAATGTTGTTATGACTGCTAGACTCAATAATTTCGACATCAATGACATCATCGTCTCCTTGTTTATTTAAATTATTTATATTCGTTTTATTTTTTGAACTTGGTATTGTACCACCTATTTGCAAATAAAAAGTATATAAGAGTGCAATTAATCCTAAAATATCAGAAAATACTCCAGGAATAATCAAAAGTATGGCTCCTAAAAAATAGGATGTTGCCGAATCATGAAAGGTTTTCAGGTTTAATTTTCCACCTGCCAACTTTCCCATGCTCTTCTGTATGGTCATAGCAGAGTTTTGTATAAGTCCCATACCGATTATAAAGGTTGTAAATATCCAAAGTATTGCCCCAAAAAAACCTATGGATGAACCAACAGCTAAAGAGAAATAGAGTTCTAATAGAAAATAAGGAATTATAAATAACATTAGACTAACTTTTCCATAATAGTATCAACCAAAGAGTCTAAAGCCATCACCTCTTTCTCTAGTCCATCTCGTGTTATAAGCTCAACTTTTCCTTCAGATACATCATTGCCTATCACCACAGCATAAGGCATACCTATTAACTCAAAATCTTTTACCTTCACACCAAAACCTGTCTTTTTATCGGCTCTGTCATCTAAAAGCACATCAACCCCTTTTGCTTGAAGTTGAGCATAAAGTTTTTCTCCTGCTTCCATCTGCTCTTCATTTTTAGCTTTAGCTACGATAATGTCAACCATAAACGGTGCTGACTCTTTTGTCCAAACACACCCTTTTTCATCATGGTTCTGCTCTATGATTCCTGCAAGAAGACGACTCACCCCAATTCCATAAGTTCCCATAACAAAAGGCTCTAACTTTTGGTTCTCATTTAAAAACTCTGCTTTCATTGGTTCAGAGTAAGTAGTTCCTAGTTGGAAGATGTGTCCAGCTTCTATCCCTTTGGTTTGACTAAGTCCACCACCACACTTAGGACATGTAGTTTCATCTTCAGCTACCACTTCAATATTTGCTCCAAAGTCACAGCTGTCACAAACCATAATGGTATCTTCGCCAGAGTCTGCTAAAACCATAAACTCTTTAGACCCTGCCCCACCTATAGCACCTGAATCTGCCTCTACCACTTTAAAGTCCAGCCCTAAACGTGTAAAGATTTTTTTATAGGTCGCTTCCATAAGGGCAAACTCACGCTCCATGTCTTCTGTAGTAGCATGGAAACTGTAGGCATCTTTCATAAGAAATTCACGACCTCTCATCAGTCCAAATCGTGGACGAACCTCATCACGAAATTTCCAGTTGATTTGGTATACATTTAAAGGTAACTGCTTATAACTCTTAACGGTTTGACGTACTAAGTTTACCATCGCCTCTTCATTTGTTGGGCTAAGCGTAAAATCATTCTCATGTCTGTCTTTAAAGCGAAGTAACTCTTTACCAAATTTATCAGCACGTCCTGTCTCTTCCCACAGAGAGAGTGGTGTTACCATAGGTAGATGAACCTCATTACACCCTGCTTTATCTAATTCATCTTTAACAATAGCTCTAACTTTATCAAGGGTAATCTTTCCAAGTGGCAACCAATTATAAAGACCAGACCCACCTGAGGTCTGAATAAACCCTGCACGAAGCAAAAGTATATGTGAGGTCAACACAGCATCACTAGGTGCCTCTTTCATGGTTGGTATTAGTAGTCTTGAAAATCTCATAGTGTATCGTCCTGTTTTTTTCTGATAATTATATCTAATGTATCTAACGAGAAGATTTTATTTATGTAAATTTAAATATCAATCTTCCCTAACATAGTGTACCTACTTTAGTAAATGCCCTCTATTTTTAAATAGATAAACTGTGGTTAATTCAGAAAAAAACTCATGGCTTTTTTTTGCATTGACTATCTTGTCTTCTTCTCCTATAAAAACTTCTATGGTTACACCTCTTTCTATTAGCTCTAAAACTCTCTCTTTGTCCCAAACATAGGACAACAGTGCTTCCAAATCTTCATAGTTATGAGCATCAAGATTATCAGATAAATTAATATCTGATGGATATACAACGTTTTTAAGAAACTCATTAGCATATGAAGTCTCATCAGCCTTATAATATCGGAGTTGGGTACGTATGAAGGATTTTTTATGATTTTGAAAAAATGCAGGTGAGAGTAAAATGAGACGGTCTATACGTTCGGTAGAGTGGTAGGCATATTCAAAAGCTTTTTGAGCACCGTATGAGAAACCAGCGACACAAAAGTCGCTCTTTATAAGCTGCCCTTCAAAAAACTTTTCTTCATCTTTTAGAGCAAAACCATTAAAATAAATCATCTATAATTCTCTTTGTTTCCATAGCTGTTATGGACTCATTTTCAAGTAGATAGTTAGAGACACTTTCCACCACCAATGCCAATTTAGAAAGAAGACTTGTTACCTCATCATTTGCATTTTCTAAAAGTTCTTGAGCCTGATGAGGTGAAGCAAAATACTCTTCAGTCATGGCAAACTCTTCTATAATTTTATGACTTAAAATTTTTGCTAACTTTATATCTTCTTTGGCATTAGAAAAGAGTTCACTATAAACTTTTTGGGTGGCTATACGACCTGCCAAAAGGACTTTTAACTCATTTTCTAAAACCGTTTTAGAGAGTATCTCATTATGATGAGGAATAAAACTCGAAGAGACAATACCTACTTTTTCATACTCAACTTCTAACCATGAGGCTGTTACAGCTTTGGCTGCTTGGTAGAGAGCTTGAATCTTTCGCTCTTCATCACTGTAGGTCTTTATTTTATGTTTTCCTAATAGAACTTTCTCTTTTACCGACTCTACATCTATAGTTTCTATGAACTCCTTATTTGATCGTAAAGTATAAAGAGCTGCTTCATTGACCAATGTAGCCAAAGCTGCTGAGTTAAAACCTATGGTCATGTTTGCGATACGCTTAACATTAACATTGTGTTTCTTTCCTTTTAGGTAGAGGTTTAACGTACTTACACGCTCTCCAAAATCAGGTAAACCAATATGCACACGTCTGTCAAATCGTCCTGCTCGTAGAAGTGCTTCATCTAACACTTCTATTTTATTACTCGCTGCTATAACCATTACTCCTGAACTCTCTTCAAACCCATCCATCTCAGTAAGTAGTTGGTTAAGTGTTGCCTCTCTCTCTTCGTTACTCTGTCCACCACGGCTTTTACCCACAGCATCTAACTCATCTATAAAGATAATACTAGGTGCCATCTCTTTAGCTTTGGCAAAAAGTTCAGAAACTCTCTTGGCTCCCATTCCTACATAAATTTGTACAAATGAAGCTGCACTTTGATAAAAGAAAGGAACATTGGCTTCCCCTGCTACTGCTTTTGCTACCAAGGTTTTTCCTACTCCAGGAGGACCAACTAAAAGCACCCCTTTTGGTAGGCGAATACCATGTTCTCTATATTTATCGGGATTACGTAAAAAGTCTATTATCTCATCTAACTCCTCTTTTACATCTTCTAGTCCTGCTACATCTGAGAAGTTGATAGCAGAGCGTTGTCCAACAATATTTAGTTTCCCTATATCTTGTTGTTTAGCTGCTTCATGTTTTTGCTTCTCAATCAATTTAGTTTGTGTCGCACGACTCTCTCTCATAATATATAAAATATAAAGCATTATAAATAAAAGAAGAACAAATAAAATCGTATCCATAATCTCTGTAGACTCTTCATAGTACTCTACTAAATAGTTCTCGTCAGAGTTTGAAAAAAGTTTCTCTTTTTCTATGGCATCCGCTGCTATTTTATAAGTAGCTCTTTCCGTAGTCAAATAGATATAAGGGGGTTTAACCATGACTTTTTTAAGACTATTATCTCTATTAAGCAATATAGACTCTGCCCTATTTTTACTTATAAGTTCAGGACTCTTTTTAAAATTTGAATAAAGCAATATTCCCAATAAAAGTAAGAAAGAGGCAAGAATAATTTTTGTATTTTTACTGGTAGTTTGCCACATTTTTATTCCCCTTTATTATTGCATGATTAATAGTAATCCAATTGGCTTTTAAATCCTCTTCTGAAGTTACTTCTAGTTTATTAAAATACTGGTCATAACCACTATAAACACCTTTATACTCTTGTTCTATAAGTACTTCTAAGTTATCTGCATGTTCTTTTCTAAATTCAAAATTCTTCTCTTTTATAAGAGAGGTAAGCTCTCTATGTCGCTCTTTTGCAATGTTGCCTTTTATCTCTGGCTTCATAGTAGCTGAAGCAGTATTATCTCGTTTAGAGTAAGAGAAAGCATGTATATGGGTTAAAGGTAAAATCTTCACTCGCTCTATAGCTTCTTCCCACTCTTTTTCATCTTCTCCAGGGTGTCCTACGATGAAGTCTGTTCCTAAAGCATAACCATACGAAGCCAACTCTTCCAAGAGAATCGTATCACTTTTAAAGTCATTACGTCGGTTCATTAACTTTAACATTTTATCTGAAGTGTGTTGCAGTGCAATGTGTAGATGCTTTGCCATCCATGGCTCTTTTAACAACTCTTTAAACTCAGCGTCTATCTGTATAGGTTCTAAGCTTCCTATACGTATACGACGAACACCACGTATCTGACTCATTTTTTTTAAAAGTTGTGCCATAGAAGAGTTTTGGTCTTCTCCATAACTACCTACATTAGTACCTGTTAAAATAAACTCTCCAAAACCATTGGATGCCAATTTCTCTATTTGGAGTAAAATATTCTCTTCTTTATGACTTCTTGCATCACCACGAACAGAAGGAATAATACAGTAAGAGCATCTAAAATTACACCCCTCTTGAATCTTGATAAATGCCCTACTTTTTCCGATGAACTCGTCAACTATACTAGAGTCTATATGTTTTAAATCACCTATTTGATAAAAAGGTTTCTCTATTTTTAATATCTCATTTATCTTCTCTTTTTCAGAGTGTCCCATAACCCCAAAAACTTTTTTATCTTCAAATAGAGCTTCACCTTTTGAGTGAGAACCACAACCAGCCAAAATAACTTTAGCATCAGGATTTTTACGCTTTGAACCACTAATATAGGCTCGAACAGAAGAGTCTGCTCCATTGGTAACTGTACATGAATTGACCATGATTACATCAGCTTCATCTTCATTTAATGTTAAGTCAAAATCTTTAAGTTTTGACATCATCACTTGAGTATCGAACTGATTGGTTCGACACCCAAAGGTTTTAAAATATACTTTTTGTCTGTTCATTATTAATAGGCTCCCCAGCCATTTGGTTTAGAAGTTGTAGGTTTTACTACTATAGGTTCGACACTATGCTCTTCTGTTGGCTCTTCACCCTCTTCTAATTTTAATTTAGGTGCTGCTCTATTCATATAGAGTGACTGACTTGGATAGGCAATAAATATATCGTCTGCTTCATTGATTTTTGCTAGAATTTCCATAGATATGGTACTTCTCAGCGTTAATGTTGCATAAGCATTCGTTAAATACCAAGCCGAAATACGTACTCCATAGGTATCAAGAAAGCCAAATATTCTCGGTTCAACAGCTGTATTTCTCATACTGTATTTACTTCTAAGACGATTCAGCTGTTTTCTTGTCATATCTGTATACCCTTTTGAGTATTTTCTAGTGACATCTTTAGCTATAAGTTGAGCTTTGGCTACATTGGAGTCGAAGGTAATATAAAAGTCAATTCCATCCCACACAGTTTTAAGACCAGCGTGAGAGTAATTCGCAATCATATCTGTAAAAATATAGTGATTCGGTATAAATATAATTCTACCTGTACGTCGGTTCTTATAAACGGTTGTAAAAGTAACATCTTCATGTAGCGTCATACGTAAAACAGATATATCAACAATATCTCCAACATACTCAACACCATCTTTCATAAACTTCATACGGTCACCCACATGAATTGACCCTGAAACTAAAATAACAAACCAACCTAAAATACTCATAAACCAATCTTTTAAAGCAATAGCAATACCTGCTGATGCAAATGAAAGAACGGTTACTAAGTGACTTACATTTTCTAAATAGGTAAAGAGTAAAATAGTAAAAACTAAAGTGATAAATAAAAAGTTTATAACTTTATTGGTTCCGTAAAAAAGCTCATTATCTGACATATATTTCTTAACAAGATATTTAATAAAGAAGAACAACAGTAAGATAAACAGTATAATAGAACCTGTAGTAATAGACTTCTCTATCTCTGCAGATATAGCATCATCTATATTTGCATTAATTTGAGAGACCTCTTGATTAAAAGCATTTGCAGCAGTTTTAAAAATTTCTAAGGTTTCACTAAAGTCTACTATTTTATTCTTTGTAGCTTTTAATTCTTCCTTATATCTGATATGCTGTTCTCCTTTTGTTTTCATTACCAACTCTTGCAATATTTTGCTTTTTTTATTTAATTGGTATATAGCATTTTCTAAAACTTGATAACGACTTAAATACTCATCTTGAATTGTCTTTATCTGCTTTTGAAAAGCCATTGCTGTAATAATATCTAAAGGGTTGGTAACAGGTGGAGCCTCCCCAATTTTTGGGGCTGTATATAGTGCTATAAAGGGGTCTTCCTTATAATCCTTAAGTGGTAAAAGTTTTCCCTCTATCACTTTATAT
>JALXFN010000028.1 GCA_027068975.1 Campylobacteraceae bacterium
AAGTTGGGTATATCTCAACCAGCTGTAACACAACAGATTAAATATATTGAGAACTATCTTGAAGCCAAAGTTATAGATAGAAAGAAAAATGGTATTAAGCTTACACCAGAAGGAGATGAGCTTTATAAGGTTGTTGCTCAACTTGAAAAGTCTATTATGTCTCTTGAGAAAGATGTTCTAAAAATTATTAAAAAAGAGATGACTTTTAGATTAGCGGCTTCTTATACTATCGGTTCTTATGTTATTCCAGGAGAGTGTTTAAACAGTATTAGTGAAAGTATTGGAAATGATGTTACACTTGGTATTGATACTACTGATAAAATTATAGAAGGTTTAAAAGATAGAAAGTTTGATGTAGGTTTGATAGAGTCTCCACTTTTTGATGATGATTTGATTTATAGAGAGTGGTTTGATGATGAGTTGGTAATTTTTTCAAATACTCCTTTACCTAAAACAGTGAATACTGAAGAGCTTTATGAGTATAAATGGGTCTGTCGAGAAGAGGGTTCACATACAAGAAAGTTAATATCTGAAGTCTTTGAAGAGCTTGGTGTTTCATGTAAGAGTTTTAATGTTTTGTCTGAAGTGAGTAATACAACAGCTGCTTTACAGAGTGTAAAACGTGCTAGTAAAGATTCAGACCAGCCTGTAGTCTCTGTTATTTCTAAACATGCTATTGCAGAAGAGGTAAAACGTGGAGAACTTTTTGAGTCAAGAATTTATGGTTTTACCATGAGTCGTAAGTTTTATATTGTTTATACCAAAGATAATAAAAATAATGTATTTATTGATAATGTAGTAAATTATATTATAAGCGGAAAATGCTAAACCTACCTTTTTTTCTTTTTTAGAAGCTTTGCATTCTCTGGATTATTTAAGAGGGCATTCATAGAGTTGTCCTCCTCTTCAATTTCTTCTTTAATCTCCTCTACTTGTGAAGATGGAGAAGCATTTATCAATATTGGGTATTCTCCCATAAAAATTTGTTTTATTGCTGTTATGGGAATCTGTACTAATGCACCAATATTTTCTGGTCCAAATCCTGCTTCAAAGGATAGATAGCCACTCTCTAATGAAGCAGATTCAAAAGAGTAGTTCGCTAACATAAAAAGTGTAATTTCAGGCAAAGATTGTTGTATTTCATGAGGTAAAGCAGGTTCAAAGCTAACTTCTGAAACTTCACATGCTACAGAAAACTCTTGGTTATTGTCAAACATATATTGAATGATTTTTACTATATGTTCTTTCATGATTGTTTGGAATTCTTCTGTTTCTAAAATTTTATATGGCATTTAATAACTCTTTATAGTTTAATATTAATACTTTTTTGTATTTGGAATCCTATCATAGCATTCATTAAGGCAAAGTGTAAAAAGTTTTTAATATCTTCACTTTTAATATTTTTCAGTATTAGGAACTCTTCTGAAAGAAGTTTTTCTCTTATGGTTCCTTCTAGTAGTGGCTTCAAAGGTGTAATCCATTTTTCCCCATCAAAAAAAGCGATATTTGCAATGGTTGTATCGGTTAAGAAGCCATTTTTTTCAATAATAATATCATCATAAGCGTTATCTAAGAGCTTATTTAGCTCTTCTCTATCATTATATTTGTACTTATAGTCAATATCACTTTGAATAATTTTTAAAGATTTTATTTTCTTAGGAGAGTAGGGGATATACTCTATAGAGTTTACCTCATTATCATAAAGAATACGACAACGATAGAGACCTTTTTGGGGTGGCTCTATAAACTCTTCAAGGTTTAAAAGTTTTTTTTCATCAAAGAGTTCAAGTCGGCTTTTGTTGCAACGTCTGTTGTGCCACTCTATGTTCATAACTTGACCATCTTCTATTTTGATGGTCTCTAGTAACTCTCTCTTTATCATTTTTTACTCAAATAAATCGGTAGATAAGTAACGTTCAGCTGTATCACAAAGAATGGTTACTATGGTTTTTCCTTTGTTCTCTGGACGGGAAGCCACTGTAAAAGCAGCTGCTACATTTGCCCCAGCAGAGATACCCACTAGTAGACCTTCTGTTTTTGCAACTTCTTTTGCCATCTCAAATGCTCTCTCGTCATCTATAGTAATGACTTCATCATAAATCTCTTGGTTAAGAATTTGGGGTATAAAACCTGCTCCAATTCCTTGAATCTTATGAGGAGCTCCTGAGCCACCTGAAAGTACAGCTGAGTTACTTGGTTCTACGGCTACAGCTTTTAGTGTGGGAATTTTTTCTTTTAAAACTTCTGAGGTTCCCGTAAGTGTTCCTCCTGTGCCGACTGCTGCTACAAAGTAGTCTATATTGTTATTCGTATCTTCTAAAATCTCTAAAGCAGTAGTTCTCCTATGTATAGCAGGATTATCAGGGTTATTGAACTGTTGCAGTACAAAACCATTTAACTCTTTGGCTAAACTTTCAGCTTTTGCTATAGAGCCATTCATTCCCTCTTTAGCAGGAGTTAAAACTATCTCTGCCCCCAAGTGAATAAGAAGCTTACGACGCTCTATACTCATAGAGTCAGGCATGGTTAAAATAAGTTTTAGACCCTTTGATGCACAGATAGCAGCTAAGCCTATACCTGTGTTTCCTGAGGTTGGTTCAATAATGGTTGAGTCTTTATCTATTTTCCCAGACTTTAACGCCTCATTTACCATGTTCAGAGCTATTCTGTCTTTAACTGATGAAGTAGGGTTCATAAACTCACACTTTGCTAAAATAGTTGCTCCTGAACGTTCAGAGAGTCTGTTGAGTTTAACTAAGGGTGTGTTTCCTATGAGTTCTTCTATGTTGTTTGCTATCATTTTTTATCCTATGTTGGGGTGTGTCGGGAAGAGGACATCCCGACCTACGGTTTTATATGATGCTATAAGCGATGGTTTCACCTGCATACATAGGAATCACTGTACCATAAATAGCAGGAACTACAAAAGGTTTTTTCTCTAAAGTGATGCTTTTTGTAGGAACGGTAATATTTGTATAGATTTTTTGAGCATTTCCCGAGATAAACGCCTGAAGATTTTCAAGGTTTGAGTGTTCCATAAAAAGCTCTGTTAAAACTTGCAGAGCTATAGGAGAGGTAAACACACCAGCAGCACATCCACAGTTCTCTTTAGCATGTTGAGGATGTGGAGCAGAGTCAGAACCAAACATCACTTTAGGATGAGCCTCTAAGGCTACTTTACGTAGTGCCTCTCTGTCTTCTGGTCTTTTTGCAATAGGTTTACAAAAAAGATGAGGTTGAAGCATTCCTCCTGCTACATCATCAAGGGTAATGAGCAGATGATGAAGCGTAATGGTCGCATACAAGTTCTCAAACTTATCAAGAGTCTCTACCGATGCTTTGGTCGTGATATGCTCCATAATGATTTTGAGTTTAGGAAAGTTGGTCGCCAACATCTCATAGATAGAGACAAACTCAGCCTCTCTGTCCATCACAAAGCCATTGGTCTCACCATGAACACAAAGTGGAATGTTAAGTTCTGCCATAGCATCTAAAGTAGGGCGAAGTTCATCTACATCAAACCCACTTAGACCACCCTCTGAGTTAGTAGTAATACCAGCTGGGTAGAGCTTTATGGCTACCAGTTCATCTTTTAGAGACGCTAAAAACTCTTTGGTGTAAGTAGGTTTAAAAAAGAGTGTCATATAGGGAGTAAAGGTATCATTACCTATAGCAGCGTTAATTCTCTCTTTATACGCTAACAACGCCTCTTTACTGTCAACAGGAGGCACAAGGTTTGGCATAATAATAGCTCCTGCAAAATCTCTTGAGCTAAGAGGAGCAACCGTTTTAAGCATATCTTCATCGCGTAGGTGCAAGTGCATATCGAGGGGAGAGTTTAGAGTTATAGACATGGGTTAGTCTCCTATTTTAAAATTGCTGTATTTTACCGATTGTTTGCTTGAAAGTAGGGAGGTCTATTTAAATCTATAAGTCAAAAGAGAGATTAGCAAATGCCCCTTCAACACTTAATGCACTCTTATAACGAGAAGAGAGTACACGTACATGTTTAGTCTGCATGTCACATATAGCAATACGAAAGCTCACGCCCATTTGTGGCTCAGTGATGCAGATGATTTTTCCTTGATATTCTCGTGTGGCATGTATGGTACCTTGTAGTTTTGGAAAAAAATATTTTGGATAACTTAGTGGAGTAATTTCAACAATTTTGATTTGCTCTTTTTTTTCAAGGCTATCCAATATAAGCTGTGCATCTTCTATGGTCTCAAACTGTACGCACCAATCATCAAAAACTTTATTGAAATGTTTTAAATCTTCATCTAAAAAACCTCCAACAAGTGATTGTAAAGCAAAAATTCCCATTGACGTTATCCTTTATTTTAAAGGCAGAATATTAGCATAGTTTTTTTAATAAGCCTCATAATCTTTAATAACATAAAAACTACTCTTCTCTTTAGGAACAAACCAATATTTTATTTTGGGTCGTTTTGTTGCTAAACATAGAAGCTTTGGAGGAGTGTATTTCATAACAGGATAGTCTATTCCTCCTTCAAAAAGTTGGTTACAACGTAAAATCCTTAGACCACTTTGAGCAAAGGCTTTGTGAGGGGTATTAAGCTCAAATTGCCACTTTGCATACTCTGAACAGGTGGGGTAGTAGCGACAATTTGCAGGGAGTAGTTTTGAGACATACTGGTAAGCACTTAAAGGTGCAAGGTAAATTTTTTTATGATTCGGCATTTAGTGCCTCACTATAGTGAATTTTAACTCTTCTCATTTTATAACTTTACCATTTTGAACTATATAGGAGTCCGACATATTAACGGCATGATATATAGTGGTGCCATATTTTTTACTATAGTACTGTAGAAGTATTTTTTGTTGGGTTGGCTCTATAGAAGGAGTTAACCAGCCATTGTTGGTGAGAACTATCATATTTTTTGGTTTTCCCTCATAGAGCTTTTCGGAGGTGGCTTCAAAACAGATGGCATTTCTGTAGGTAATACCATCTACAGTATAGTCTGTAAAGTCAGCTGAGGCGACATAGTCTGGAGCCCCATCAAAAAAGAGTTCATTTATCCATTTTCCCATAAAGTCAGGTAGAGGATTCTCTTCTCCAAAAGGAACCAGTTTTACCTTATTGGCGATGGTATAGGCAGCATTTTGAAAAATATATGTTGAGTTACGTGGAATTTCATTTTCCCAATATAATGCACCGATTACTATGGTGATTTTTGTAGAGTCACTCTGAAGTCTTTGCATAATTTTTGGTTGCGTATTTAAAAATATTGGTAAGACAGACTCTGGAAAAACTATAATCTGTTTTTTCTTTTCAATCGCTCTGTTTATGGCTATTAATACATTATCAATCTGACTGTTTCTTAATTTTGCATTCCATTTATCTTTTACATTTACATGTGTACCATGCAGTTCAAGTAGAGGGTTTATGGTTGCTTTATCTTGAAAATGATGGGCATAGGGGTAGGCTAGAAGCGTTATAAAAAGAAAGAGAAATTGTTTTTTGTAAATAGTTAGAGCTAAGGCAAGAAGAATCAGTGCAAATTGCCATTTTTCTATACCTAAGTAACTGTTTGTAAACATAAGTTCTGGTTTAAACCAGTCAAAACCAAAGGGATGAATATAGGATAAAATAAGTAAAATTAATACCTTTGCCCCTAAATCAAACCCCGTAGGGGCAGAGCGATGTCTCTGCCCTTGTTCCATATTTAAAATACGCCCAATAAACTTAGCAATGGTAAAAGTAAAATAAAAAATAGCCATATAAATAAGCCCAAGAATAAAAATAGGAATAGGTATAGCCCAAGCCATGTCGTAGTTTTTGAAGCTAATTCCTATCCACCAAAACCATAAGACACCTATGAAAAAACCTGTCCAAGTCCATGTTTTTTTGTCTGATAAAAGTAGAAGGTACAGGGTGGAAAGTCCCAAAATAGTATTGATGAGGTTGTTGACCAAACCAAACCAATCTAAGTAGATAGCCCCAGAACTTAAAAGGGCTATCAAAAAGCCTTCTGTTATCTTCTTAATGTTAAAATGCTCGCTAATTTTTATATATAAACTCAAAGGATTCCCTTATGGAACAAGTAGCACAATTTTTACCACTTATTTTTTTATTTGGTATTTTTTACTTTTTAATTATTCGACCTCAACAAAAACAACAAAAAGAGCATAATGAAATGTTGGAGTCACTTACGAAAGGTGACAAAATACTTACATCTGGTGGTCTTTACGCTGAAATAGTTAAAGTTGAAGAGGATTTTATCAAAATCAAACTGAACGATACATCAATTGTTAAGTTAGACAAAGCTTTTGTTAACCGAAAGGTAGAAGCGTAAGCAATGGGAAAGTTAAACTATAGAGTTGTTATATTTTTCTTTGCATTTTTATTTGGAATAGTTTTTTCTATTCCCTCTTTAGTGCAGAGTGAAGATAGTAATACAACTGGTAAAAAAATCACCCTTGGATTGGACTTACAAGGTGGACTGCATATGTTACTGTCTGTAAAAACAGAAGTTGCACTTGAATCTAAATTGAAGTCTATTGGTACAACTATTAAATATAACCTAGAAGATGAAGATATCATTTTTGAAGACCTTAAGATAACAGATAATAAAGTTACTTTTGAACTATTGGATGCAGAAGATAGAGCTAAAGTAGATAAACTTTTAAAAGAGGAGTTTAAAGAGGTCTCTATTAAAAAAGATAATTTAGTTTATGAACTGACACTAAGTCCTGAGTTAGCTAAAAAGACAGAGCAGAATGCTATTGACCAAGCTGTTGATACCATTAGAACCCGTCTAAACATGTTTGGATTGGCTGAACCAACTGTTGCGAAGCAGGGTAAAGACAAAATCTTGGTAGAAGTTCCAGGAATTAAAACAGCCCAAGATGAACAACGTATACGAGCGTTAATTGCTAAAGCTGCACATTTACAGATGATGGCTGTTGATGAAGATAGATTTAACCGTCTTTATAGCATGACAGAGGCAGAAGCTAAGCAGTATGGTGATGTCATTTTACCAGATGTAGCTGACAACCGTACCAAGTATCTTCTCTCCTCTATCCCTATTTTAGATGGTTCTATGTTAACTGACGCACAGGTTGGATATGAAAAAAATAGTAATCGACCTCTTATTAACTTCTCTCTAAATGGACAAGGTGCAAAGATATTTGGTGACTTTACTGAAAAAGCTGCTCCTACAAAAGCTCGAATGGCTGTAGTGTTAGATGGTCAAGTCTATACAGCACCACATGTTCAGACAAGAATCGGTGGAGGACGGGTACAGATAACTGGAAACTTTACCCCTGAAGAGGCACATGATGTTGCTATTGCTCTACGTTCAGGTGCTTTACTAGCTCCCGTTCAAGTTGAAGAGAAGCGAAGTGTAGGTCCTAGCCTTGGGGCAGACAATATTAAAGCATCTTCTATTGCTTTAGTGTTTGGTTTTGTATTGGTTGTTATCTTTATGGTACTCTATTATGGAATGGCAGGAGTAATTGCCAATGCAGCTTTAATTGCTAACCTCTTTTTACTTTTAGCCATTATGTCACTTGCAGGAGCAACGTTAACTCTTCCAGGTATGGCAGGTATTGTTCTGACCGTTGGTATGGCTGTTGATGCAAACGTTATTATCAATGAGCGTATTCGAGAGCTACTTCACAAAGGAAATTCTGTTACCAAAGCGATTGAGCAGGGTTATAACAATGCCTTTACTGCTATTTGGGATGCAAATGTTACAACACTCATTGCAGCAGTGGTACTTTTTGCTTATGGAACAGGACCTATTAAAGGGTTTGCATTGACTATGAGTATTGGTATCTTAGCTTCAATGTTAACAGCAATTTTAGGAACACATGGAATTTACCAATGGATACTTCCTAAGATAGATAAGAACAGACTAAACTTTTGGTTTGGAATTAAACAGAGCAAAGGAGCTAAATAATAATGGAAGTATTTAAGCATGATCAGCCCATTATAGGCTTTATGAAAAATGCAAAAAAAGTAGGAATTTTTTCTATTTTAATGATTGTAGCTTCTCTTTTACTTATTACAACGAAAGGTCTTAACTATGGTATTGACTTTGCAGGAGGTACTATTGTTCAGGTAAAATATGAGGGTAAAGCTCCTATTGATAAGGTTAGAGAAGCTCTCTCTAAAGTTAAAGCTTATGAGGGTGCAACAGTTACTTTTTTTGGTTCTGACAGTGAAATTGCTATTCGGACTAAAAGCACTACCAAAAGTGTTGACTCTGATGTGAGTGACAAGATGAGAAAAATCTTAGAGGGTACAGGTAACTTTAAAGTTAGAGGTGTCGACATGGTTGGACCTGCTGTTGGAGATGAACTCCGTACAAAAGGTCTTATGGCAATGCTACTCTCTATTATAGGTATCTTAATCTATATCTCTTTTAGATTTGAGTGGCGTTTTGCCTTGGCTTCAGTTATAGCATTGATTCATGATGTCACTATTGCAACAGGAGCCTTAGCCTTGACTCAAATAGATGTTAACTTACCTATCTTAGCAGCTATTTTGACCATTTTAGGGTACTCACTAAACGATACAGTTATTGTCTTTGACCGTATTAGAGAGGGTATTAGAACCATTAAATCAACCGATTTGGGTGATGTAATTGATGAGTCAGTTACACGTACTCTTTCACGTACAACGTTAACTTCATTAACAACATTCTTTGTGGTATTGACCCTTTACCTTTTTGGTGGAGAGGCACTTAAAGGTTTTTCATTTACACTTTTAGTAGGTGTTGTTGTGGGTACTTACTCTTCTATCTTTGTGGCTTCTCCTATCTTAATGTGGTTGAACTTCTCTATTGAAGAGTTTAGAGCCAATGAAGCAGCTAAATTAAAGCGTGAAAAAGAGAAAGAGAAACAACGTGCTATGTACGAACAAGGTACAATATAAGTAATATTTATGTAGGGTGTAGTCCCTCGACTACACCTTCTTTCGTATTAAATAAATCTACTATAAAATAATTTTTTACTTTAAAGGAGTATTGTTATGAATTGGGGTAAAGTTTTTTATATCTTTTTTACATTAATGTCTTTAACAACATCAGTTTCATTTCTTTTTGAGCCTTCTGTTATTGCTCTTTTTGGAGCAGCAAGTATTAATATGATATCGACACTTCTAAAGCTTGGGGTACGTAACCTGCTTTCAGCAGAGCTTTTATCAGGTTCCTTAGTGGCTGATTTACATCTACTTCCAGCATTTCTAATGTTTCAGTTTGGAACAACAGGAACACATACTAAGCTGATTATGGGTTTAGTTGCAGGTGCAATTATTGCTAATCTTTATACGATTATTATATCTATTGTAGAGAGTGCTAAGACAAAAGAAGAGTTTTAAAAAGGATATAACCCTTGCTTGATTTTATGGAATAGAGAGCATAGACTAAAAGTCTATGTTCCAAGTTTAGTGTCCATACCTTCGTTTTCTCACAGTATTGGCTAAATGGTGTACAGCCATTGCATACAGTTCACTATGATTATATGTGGTTATAACTCTAAAGTTATGTGTTCCCATCCAGAGTTCATCATGTGTATATCTAGGTAGCTTTATTAGCGAAACTGGTCCATTAAAATGAAGTTTTTGTCTAGGAACAATATGATATTTTTTTCTTAGGGTATACGGTGAATATTTTGTTTTGTATCCTGTTTTCAGTTTTCTAAATCGATTGCCTCGATATTTTGCTCTCACGGCAACTGTTTTTAATGAACTCTTCCAGCCATTACGTGCAAAGTAGTTGGCTATAGAACCAATGGCATCTTCTGCATCCCATAAATCTGTTACTCCATCGTTATTGAAGTCAACAGCAAAGTCAAGGTAAGAGCTAGGAATAAACTGACCATATCCCATAGCACCAGCACTTGAACCCATAAGTTCAGCAGGTTGGAGATTTGCTCTTCTGGTCATAATAAGAAACTTCTCTAGTTGGTCAGTATAGAAATCTTCTCTTCTATCTCCAGTCATGGCTTTTGTAGTTAAAACATCTATGACTTTTTTCTTTCCAAAGTTAACTCCATAAGCTGTCTCTATTCCAATAATTCCCATAATATACTCTGGTAGTACACCATATGTTTCATACGCACGGTTTAGTGCATCTTTATGTTCTTCCCAAAATGCTAAACCTCTTTGAATATTGTTCTCATAGATAAACATATTTTTATATCTATCCCATTGTCCCATTCTATAATTGCTTGTATTTCTGCCTCTTCTTCTCTCATATATAGGTTCAGGCATTAATTTTGTATTTCTGGCTTCTGAAAAGAGTTGATTGAGTGTTGCTTCATCAAATCCATGTTCTGAAACCATACGTTGTATAAAATTTTGAAGTTTATAATTTCCTGCAAAATCTCCAGAAATTCCATACATAATAGTTTCATTTGTGTTATCTATAGTTTCTGTTGAACTATTTATAATAGTTTCATTAGTAAGTATTGGTTCTGAAATAGTACTATCTATTGCTGTAAGATTTGATTCGATATCTTCTTTTTTTATTTTTTGTGAACTACATGCTGTTAGAAGTAGTATTGCAAGTGAAATGCTAATTGTTTTTAAAATCATATTGTATCCCCTGAGTATTTTATTTTGAGTATTTTTATCTATTATAAGTGATTATATATGAAACAAATATTAATCTCTATAAAAGAACAAGGATGTTTTTCTTAATTGATTAGTTTAAGATAAAGAGAATTTTTTTTTGTTTTATTTTATGTTATATATATTTGTTTTTAATTTATTATATTATTGTAAGTAAGCTTTTTAGCTCTAATCCCTCCATAGGATTTAATTTGCTATAATTCGCACAATTTAAGCCAATGGAGCAAGTATGAGTTATAGTCCAAAAGAGATAGAAAATAAGTGGCAAACCAAATGGAGTGAGCAAAAGGCATTTGAGCCAAAAGATGACAAAAGTTTAGATAAAAAATACATATTGAGCATGTTCCCTTTCCCCAGTGGTCGTCTGCACATGGGTCATGTTAGAAACTATAGCATTGGCGATGCTATGGCACGTTATTACCGTAAACAAAACTACAATGTTCTGCACCCAATTGGATGGGATGCCTTTGGTATGCCTGCTGAAAATGCAGCGATTAAGCATGGAAGGCACCCTAAAGATTGGACCTATTCAAACATTGATTACATGAGAAAAGAGTTAAGCTCATTGGGGCTTTCATTTTCTGAAACACGAGAGTTTGCAACCTGTGATGAATTGTACACCAAGTGGGAGCAAGAGTTCATCATCAAGATGTTTGAAGAGAAGTTACTTTACCGTGAGTCAACAACAGTAAACTGGTGTGAAGAGTGTCATACCGTTTTAGCCAATGAGCAGGTAGAAGAGGGGTGCTGTTGGCGTTGTGACAATGAAGTAGAGCTTAAAGAGATGCCAGGATACTACCTAGATATTCGTAAATATGCCGATGAGTTGTTAGAGGACTTAAAACTCTTAGAGGGTAAATGGCCATCGCAAGTTTTAGCGATGCAGAGCAACTGGATTGGAAAATCACAAGGGTTAGAGTTTACTTTTAATCTTTCAGAAAGTTCAAAAGAGAAATTGGGCAATAAATTTGAAGGTTTTGAGGTTTTCACTACTCGTCCAGATACCATCTATGGGGTAACTTACACTGCATTGGCTCCTGAGCATCCTATTGTAAAAGAGCTAATGAAAAATGAGCTTTTAGATGCCGAAGTGATTGAAAAAATTACAGCTATCTCAAATATGACAGAGGTCGAAAGAGCCAAAGCAGGAAAAGAGGGCTTTGACTTAGGCATTACTGTTATTCACCCACTCACAAATGAAGAAATTCCTGTCTGGATGGCAAACTTTGTTTTAGCATCTTATGGAGGTGGGGCTGTTATGTCAGTACCAACACATGATGAGCGTGACTTTGAGTTTGCGACACAATACAACTTGCCTTTAAAGTATGTCATCGAAGGAGGAGAAGAGGGTGAAGCCTATACAGGTGAGGGCAAACTTATTAATTCCGATGAGTTAAATGGCATTAAAAACAGTGAAGCCAAAGTAGCTGTTATCAAACTCTTTGAAGAGAAAAACTTAGGAAAAGGAACTACCAACTATAAGCTAAGAAATTGGGGAATTTCTCGACAACGTTATTGGGGTGCTCCAATTCCATTTGTGCATTGTAACAGTTGTGGGCTTGTACCTGAAAAGGTAGAGAACCTACCTATCGCTCTTCCTGAAGATGTAGAGATAACAGGAGAGGGTAATCCACTAGAGAACCACCCAACATGGTCAAACTGTACTTGTCCTAAGTGTGGAGCAGAGGCTAAACGTGAAACTGATACCTTAGATACATTTGTGCAGTCATCTTGGTATCAGTTCCGTTATGCAACCGACCCTAAAAAATGGGAGAGTTGTGGAATAGATAAGGAAGATGTAAACTACTGGCTAGGTGTTGACCAATATATTGGAGGAATAGAACACGCTATTCTTCACTTGTTATATGCACGTTTCTTTACCAAAGCATTAAGAGATGTAGGCTTCATAGACGATTTAAAAGAGCCATTTGAGAACTTGTTAACCCAAGGTATGGTACTGATGGACGGGGCAAAAATGTCTAAGTCAAAAGGAAATACCGTTGACCCTGATGCTCTAATTGAGAAGTATGGAGCCGATACAGCACGACTCTTTACCCTTTTTGCAGCTCCACCTCAAAAAGAGCTAGAGTGGAATGATTCAGCTGTTGAGGGTGCATTTAGATTTCTTAAAAAGCTTTATGCTAGAAAATCAAGAGTAACAAGTCATGAACTACCAACCATTGACCATAGCTCTCTAAGTAAAGAGGAGAAGTTAGCAAGAGCTAAAGTTTATGAAGCGTTACAAAAGTCAGTAGATGTTTACGAAAAGACTTTTGCGTTTAACACACTCATCGCTGCTTGTATGGAAGCTTTAAATGCATTAGATAAACAAGATAACGGCTTAGTATGGAGTGAGGGAATGTATATTATTACCCATCTTTTAGAGCCAATTACTCCTCATGTTTGTGCAGAGCTTAGTGATGAGCTTTTTTCTTCTAAAAATTTAGCAGGGAAAATAGAAATTTTAGATGAGGTTTTTGTGCAAGATACCATAACTTTAGGTGTTGCTGTTAATGGTAAACGAAGAGCTGAGATAGAGGTAGATGCAGGAGCTTCTAAAGAAGATATTATTACACAAGCAAAAGAGAGTATTGCCAAATGGTTAGAGGGTAAAAATGTTGTTAAAGAGATTTTAGTTCCTAATAAGATGGTTAATTTGGTTGTTAAGTAAAAATTATGATGTACATGTGAAACTTGACAATGTACATCTCTTCTGTTACAATAAAATATATTTAAAAAAGGAGTAAACCATGACCATAACACCAACTGATTTTAGAAAAGACCTTTTTAATCTTTTAGATATGATTCTTGAATCAGGAAAAACTTTAGAAATTAATCGAAATGGTCATATTTTTAAAGTGATTCCTCCTAAAAAAACTAATAAACTAGACAGACTCATCGCCCATAAGGATGCTGTTGTTGGTGATAGTGATGATTTTATTAGTATGGATTGGAGTAATGAGTGGCAAGCATCTATTTAGACACACACGTAGTTGTTTGGCTCTTTAGTGGAGAGACCAACAAAATTTCAAATAAAGCTCTTGAACTCATAGAAGAGTGTGAACTGTTGGTCTCTCCTATGGTGGTGTTGGAGTTAGAGTTTCTATATGAAATAGGACGACTCAAATACCAAAATGATGCCATATTGTCATCGTTGTCCGAGAGTATTGACTTAAAAGTTTGCAATTTACCTTTTGTAACCATTGCTAAAGAGTCTACAAAACATAGCTGGACACGAGACCCTTTTGACCGATTGATTGTGGCAAATGCTATTTGTGCCAATAGTCAACTCCTTAGTAGAGATAGAAAGATAGGAGAGAATTTTGAAGGAACTGTTTGGTAGCTAGACCCTACAACTGGTCACCCACACAAGCAGGGACTATCTTCCCATTTTTTACCACAGCATCAGGACAGGTATCGCAATAGCTTAATGTTCCATCACTGTCTATTTTTGCAGGGGCTTGAAAAAGAACCCTTAACAGTTTTAACTCTCCCTCTTGTTTTTTGATTCTCTTTAAAAATGCTCTGTTTCCCTTTAAGTCTCCTCCAAAGAGTCCATTGAGCTTTAAGAGAGCATAGGCTTTTTTCTCATCTTGCTCTTGAAAGAAGGGGTATTTTCCTTTTATGGTGTAGTGGGCAAAGAGATAGAACTTCTCTAAATAGCCCGATTTTATAGAGTGGTAGATAGGCTCTCCTCCATCTTTTGGGTAGAAAACAGCTAAGAGATATGAAACCCATCGTGGGTCGTAGGCTTCTCTATTTGAGGAGAGGAATGCAAAAGGTTTAAATCCATACTGCTCATGCATATACTTCATAACATCAAAGTTACTGTAGGGGACTTCATCGGTTTTCTTTTTGAAGTCTATGCTCCCTTGAAATCCTTTTTCCATGTCTCCTTTTAGTGTGTTAAATCTGGTGTAGTCTCTAAAGAGAGTCACTATCAGATAGGTCATGCTTCGTTCAGCTATCGCCTCTTCTAATGCAATATTGATAGAGTGCATATCATCTTTGTAGGAGGTGAAGATAGTCCCCACCTCAATCCCTGCGTTATGAACTCTTTTAGCGATTTTATAGCGTAGCTCTTTAACCTCATCTTCGGTAGCATTTATGGGTAAATCTTTTCTAATTTGCCCCTTCTCAATATGCACAAAGATAAGTTTAACCTTTAGTTTTGCCAACTCTTCTAGCCGTTTTTCAGTGAGCAGAAGACCGTTGCTAAAGAGTTCGACCAATATATTTTTACTATTAACATACTCTAAAATCTCATCCAACTTAGGGTGTAAAAGAGGCTCACCACCTATAATGGCTAGAGAGTGAAGTTTTCTATGTTTGACCATAAGGTCTATCTCATCTTTTACCTCTTGTAGGGGTTTGACGTGTGCTGAGTCGGTGTTGTAGCAGTTTTCACAAACTACATTGCACCCACGAATAATATCTATAAGACAGTGAGGAACATTCTCCTGTCTCCATGGTAGTTTTAGTGCATTTTTAAGCATGACAGCTCCTTATATGTTGGCTAAATTGAGAAAAAATCTGTTTGGGTATACCGTAAGATAAAATAGAGTAGTAGGCTTTATCAAATGGGTTTTGTATCTTTTTTAACGCTCTATATTTTTTAAATCCTATCTTGAAAATAAAACTTAGAGGAAGTGGATAGACAGGAAAATCGCTTCCGTAGAAAACCTTAGAGTGAAGAGCAGGAGTTTTGATAATATCACGCAGATACTTTACCCGTGTGGGCATACAAAAGGCACTGATGTCACCGTAGAAGTTGTCATACTTCAAAGCCATCTCCTTCCACGCCTTGTAGTGTGACCTCTCATGCAGAAACATATGCGTTCCACTATGAGCTGAGATGACCTTTACCCCATACTCCAAAGCCAATGTTAGACGATGTGGGTGGTTTAGATAACTTAGGGAGTTGCGTAGAGCGTGTTCTACTCCTGTATGACTTAGTAGCATAATGTTGTGTTTAGCTAGATACTTATAAAAAGGTATGCACCTATCATTTAGGGGGTCAATCTCCATGCTAGAGGGTATCCATTTTATTAAAACTGCTCCTCTGCTTTTACACCTCTCTAACTCCTCTAGTGCATCGGCTCTATAGGGATGAACACTTGCCCCAAAGAGTGCCTTTTTAGAGCGTTTTGTAAGCTCATAGATGTAGTCGTTAGAGCATACCATTTGAGTTTTTTTCTGATTGAACTCCCCACTCTTAGAGTAGACCCCATCTATGGCTAAAAAGAGAGCTTTATCTATGACACTCTCCTCTAAAAGTTTTAGTGTTTTATTGATAATAAGCTCATCATCTACTCTATTTGAGATATTTAGATGCTTTGAAAAGAGCCGAAAAACAGCACTCTTTTTTAGTTTCTTAGAGATAAAGTTCCCATATTTGTCTTGGTCTACCCCTGCTATATGAACGTGCATATCAATAATAAACTCTTTGGAATCAGAGACTTTAGTCCCGAATGAGGCGAGGCTCTTGTGCTTTGCACTCTCTGTAAGAAAGCCATCGGTTCCTAGTTTTAGGTATTTAATCATCTAGTGGGCTTTTTAATACGTTTATTGTCCTGCCAAGTACAAAATGGTGGAGAACGCAAAAAGGAGTTGGTGGACTCATTGGCACATATCTCTGTTCCTGTTGTCAGTAGCGAATAGCCACCCACAAGAACATTGTCACCAATAATGATGGGGGCTAAAAGCAACTCTCTTTCTCCTTGGCTATTTTTAGAGATAACATGAGGATTGAGCTTCACGCCCATGCCTAAAGAGACAAAATCCCCAATATCTAAAAACGACCTATCTATAATCTTAGCAGTAGGAGACCAATAGGTCATCTTCCCAATCTTCGCTCCCCACAGTCTAAGCCAAAAACTGTAAAGAGAGGGAACAGAGCGAAGTAGCTCCTCCAAAAAGGCAAATCGTGAATAGATGGTCTGCAAAGAGGTTAAAAACCACCATGTCATAAACTCCGTTGAGCCAAAGGGGATATGCCTCTTTTTAATGGGATAGATAAGCAGAGCCACTCTAGCTAACAGAGGAGGCAAAAGGTAGATAATAGCCAAACTCAAAGCAACTCTAACTCCTATGCTATAGGGAAGCATTGTCAATGTTAGAGTCGCTAGAATAAGCAAGAAAAATGTAAAATAGTTAAAGAGTACAAAGAGAATTTTTTGAGATAGTGAGAATTTTTTTATTATATTGTTATCCATACAGACTCCTATTTGGGTAAAATTCTATCTAAACTATACAAAATAGAACATAAAATAATATAGGTAACTCATGCGTGTAATAAACAGTAATATTCATCATAACTCTTTGGAATCGGAGACTTTAGTCCCGAACAAGACGAGGCTAAAAATACGACTCCTATGGCTACTCTACCTACTCTTACTATTTATCACCCTCTATGGTTCAGTCAATCAATACATATCTTTAGGCACACCACCTAACTCATTTGTCTTTGAGTGGGAGAAGCATATCCCTTTTATAGAGGAGTTCATCATCCCCTACATCGCTCTCTATCCAATGGTTCTGCTCACTTTTCTTTTGCCACAGAGCAATTTGGAGCTTAGAGTACTGCTCTTACGCTCTTTTGTTATTATCTTCTTTTCCATAACTATGTTTCTACTTTTCCCTCTACAGTTTAGCTTTGAAAAGCCACAAGTAGAAAACTTCTCTTGGTTCATAACAGTCGTAGAGATGGTTGACTACCCCTACAACCAAGCCCCCTCACTACACGTAAGCTTCTCTGTTTTACTTGGTGTGACTCTAGCCAAAAGAGTTCACTCATGGTGGATAAACTCTCTACTAACCCTTTGGTTTGTCACCATAGCCCTCTCAACACTCTTTGTCTATCAACACCATTTTATAGATGTAATTACAGGGGCATTGGTTGGTTTTTTGAGTTGTTATTTTATAGATAGTAGCTATAAGATAGGGTTTTTAAAAGGCTTGACAGAAGCTAAAGATTTGAAGATAGCTCTTTTTTATTTGATGGGGTCACTTTTTGCTGTTGTGCTTTGTTTTCATGTTTCGGTTTGGTTTGTTTGGGTGTTTTTTTATTTTTTTGTTGTTTCTCTATTTTATGCTTTGAGGATTAGGCTTAATAGTTAACTCAATCCTCATACAACTCCTCCAACCACCGATTCTCATTCCCCAAAGGCAAACCATCTTTCTCATCTATCTCCTTTTTCAACATAAAATTAATAGAGAAATAGCCCAATACTTTACGAATGGTATTTAGATTTCCTTGACGGTTTCTTGCTCGTTTAAATATGGCTGAAAAGCTGTAAAATCTTCTTCTTGCTCTCAAACAGACCTCTCTTACCTCTTTGCTCTCTATATGCTCTGTGTGGTAGGGGATATCGTTAAAACGGTAGTTGGGGTTGAGCCACCAAGGGTCGCCTAAGAGTATGCCGTCTCGTTTCATGTTGTAGTAGAGTTTTGTTCCAGGGAAAGGCATAAGGTGGTTAAATGCTCCGATAAATATGCCGTTGTCAATGGCAAATTCAACAGAGGCTTCAAAATCGGCGATGGAGTCGGTCTCATAGCCAAAGATAAACGTACCATATATCCCCATGCCGTAGCTGTGTATCTTCTGAATATGCTCCTCGGTCTTCATCTTGACCATAAAGTGTTTACCCATCTTTTTTAGAGACTCTTTGTTCATCGACTCAAAACCTATTAAGATACCTGCACAACCACTCTCTTTCATGAGTTGAAGTAGCTCTTCATCCTCTGCCATGTTGAGTGAACCTTGGCTAATCCACTTAATCTTAAGAGGGATGAGTTGGCGTAACAGCTCTTTGGTGTGTTTGATGTCGCCTACAATGTTATCATCAACAAAAAAGATAACTTTGCTACCTGTATCTTTAATATCTTCGATAATCAAATCAATAGGTTTTGCAATAAACTTTGAATTCGTAGCCGAAGCAACCGAGCAGAACTCACAATCAAAAGGGCAACCTCTACCTGTCTCTACGCACTTTAGTTTGAGGTAGTTTTTCCCCTCAAATATATCTCGTCTAGGCATTCTAAATTTAATCTCTTGCAGAGGTTTTGGGGCATACTCCCTTTTTAACTCACCTCTTTTACAATCCTCTATAACCTCTTCCCAAACATCTTCAGCAGAGCCTTTCATCACGCTATAGGCATACTTCTTAACCTCATGGGGCATGAGCATGGCATGATATCCACCAATAATACTCTTTACCCCTCTTTTGGCAAACTCTGCTGAAATCTCATAGGCTCGTTTGGCTGTGTAAGCTTCTACATTAATCCCCACCAAATCAGCATCTTCATCAAAATCAATCTGCTCACCAATTCGCTCATCTATAAATTTTAACTCAATATCTCTAGGTGTCAACCCTGCAATAGTCGCAATAGGCAAAGGCTCTATCATCCACGTACGAACATATTTATCACTGCTTTTTCTACCAATGTGAGGTACTATTAATATTATTTTCATATTGACCTTTTTGGCAATTATATCATATAATATAGTTTTATATAACAGTTTTTGTTGGCTTTTTAAATTCTTAAATCCTAAAAACATATAAAATAAAGAAAAATATATAAATAAAAAATACTTTTTTCTAATAAAATAGTATAATAAAGAAAAATATAAAGGAAAATAAAATGTCTTTTGTAGCAAGAGAAGAGGAGTTGGCTATATTAGAGAGTCAATATAGTAAAAACTCATCAACCTTTGTTGCTCTCTATGGACGGCGACGTATTGGAAAAACTGAGTTGGTCAATAACTTTTTTGCTCAAAAAGAGTGTTTTTTATTCTCATTAACAGGAGCATATAACGCTACAAAAGATGCCCATTTAGCCAATTTTACCGATAAATTCTGTATGGCATTTGGAAAAAGTTCAGATGAGGTAGAGTTTAAAAGATGGAGCGAAGCTTTTATTGCATTGCGAAATGCTTTAATGGATTTAAAGCCTAAAAAAGGGTGTAAACTTGGTATCTTTATAGATGAACTCCCTTGGTTGGCTAATATGAAAAATAGTAGCTTTATGAGTGCATTGTCTCTCTTTTGGAATGATTTTGCTTCAAAGAGAGATGATATTATGTTGGTGGTTTGTGGTAGTGCTACCTCTTGGATTATTGAGCATATTATTGATGACAGAGGTTCACTTGCTAACCGTATTACAGCTTCGATTCATCTTCAAAGTTTTACTCTCAAAGAGACAAAAGCCTTTCTTTTAGCTCATGGATTTAAAAATATCTCTACAAAAGAGTTGAGCGAATACTATATGGTTTTGGGTGGGGTGGCTCACTATTTGAGCTTGATAGATAGTAAAAAGAGTTTTATTCAAAATATTCAACAGCTCTTTTTTGCTCAAAACTCTCTTTTGCGTACCGAATATAACCGACTTTTTAGAAGTCTCTTTAAAAACCACCATATTCATGAACTCATTATAAAAACCTTGGTCAAAAAGTGGAGTGGTATGAGCTTTTCAGAGCTTAAAAAGAGTAAAAAGCTCTCTTCAAGTTCACAACTACACCGAGCATTAGAGGAGTTAGAGGCTTCGGGATTTATTGCTAAACATTTTAAGTATGGTCAAAAGAGAAAAGATACCCTCTACCGAGTCAAAGACCCTTTTGTCTTCTTTTTTACTAAATGGGTAGAGAAGACCTCTTTAGTAGAGCTACTTCAAAATAGAAACTACTTCTTAAGCCTCTATCAATCTCAAAAATATAAGATTTGGCAAGGGTACGCCTTTGAAAATATTGCCCACAATCACATTTTAGAGTTAAAAGAGGCTCTAGGCATAGGAGCAGTACAGACAACGTCACACTATTGGCAATACACTCCAAAAAACAAAGATGAAAAGGGAGTTCAGATAGATTTACTCCTTATTCGAGCAGATGGGGTTGCCAATATTATTGAGTGTAAGTTTACCAATACCACATTTGTTATTACAAAAAAATACGCCTCTGAATTGGAAAATAAAATAACGGTTTTTAATGAGCAGACCAACTATAAGTTTACAACAACTGTAGTGATGTTTACCCTCAATGGTGTTAAGGATAATGAGTATGCAGGGTATCTTTTAGCAGATAATGTTTTAGTGGAAGAGATAAATTGAGGTTCTACTTCAAACTAGCAAAACCACAAGATGAAAAAGAGCTAAGAGAGCTACTTAGAGAGATTGAGATGTCAGGAGATATTGCTCTCTCTTTTGAGCGGGAGCCAAACTATTTTGTGGCTAGTAGTTGTGGGAACTTAAAGAGTGAAACGATGTTGGTTGTGGACGGAGAGAAAGAGGAGATAGTAGGGGTGGCTTCTCGTGCTATTCGTTACTGTTTTATAGATGGAGTAAAAACAAAGGTGGGTTATCTAAGTAATCTGCGAGGAAAAAAAGAGGTACGAAATGCTACGCTTTTGGCAAGGGGGTATAAGTTTTTAAAAAAGCTACATGGTGACGGTGAGGTAGAGTTTTACTTCTCGACCATTTTTAGTGACAATAAAATAGCTCAAAATATCTTAACAAGCCAAAGAGCAGGTCTGCCGATATATCGTGATATTGGGACGATTATTACAGGGTTTATATCGCTTATAGGTAAAGTAAAATTTCCCTCTTCTCATATTGTCCGATTTAGTGAGTCAGCACATAGCATTAAAGAAGTTGTAGAGTTTATAAATGCATACAATTCAAAATTTCAATACGCTCCTTGTTATGCTGTTGAAGATTTTATAGGAGAAAATAAGCTAGAGGGATTATCTACTGATGAACTCTATATTTATGAAGAAAATGAAGAGATAGCAGGAGTAATAGGGGCATGGAATCAGACAGGTTTTAAACAAGTAAAAATAAACTCCTATAGTAAAATGTACCAATCTATACGACCTTTTTACAATCTCTTTGCCAAGATAAAAAGAGTTCCACCTCTACCACCTACAGGCTCTTACATCAAAAATATCTATGGCTCTTTTGTTGCTATAAAAGATAACAACCCCTTAATATTTCATGAACTTGTAAATGCTATCCGATACAATTGGAGAGATAGAGGCTATGCCTATGTGAGCATAGGGTTTCATGAAAAGCACCCATTGAGCAGAGAGCTTTTAAAGCTCTCTTCAAGAGAGTTGAAGAGCATTGCTTATGAGGTCTATTGGGATGAGGGAAATATCTCTTTGCCTAAAGAGTCTAGGGTACTTCATTTGGAGATTGGGACACTGTAGTTTTTTAATCTTTATGCTATAATCGTAACAATAAATAATTGAGGTAAAGAGAATAATATGAATAGATTAATAGTAAAAAACTTTGGACCACTTAAAGATGTAGATATTGAGCTTAATAAAATTAATCTTTTTATTGGTGAGAATGGTAGTGGGAAGAGTGTTTTAGCTAAAACTATTACAATAATGAAAAGTCCTATTTTTAACATAGAAGCAGTAGTGAAAAAATTTGAAGATTATCATATTAATTATATAACAGAAAAAACAATTATAAAGTTTACATCTAATAATCAATATTATAAAGAAGTAAAAGATAAAAAATTATTTACTAATGAAGATAGTGTGAAGAATAATTTAACTTCTCAATATGTTCCAGCAGAAAGAAATTTAATATCTCTTTTTAACAAATATGTTACAACATTTATTACAGCAGATATTCCATTACCAAAATTTTTATTAAATTTTTCAAGTCAATATGTAAGAGCTAGAGAAGAGATTAGAACATTAGATTTTTTAAATATCAAATATAAATTCCAAAATGACAAAGAGCATATATTTTATAATGATAAAGATTTTTTATTATTAGAACGAAGTTCAAGTGGTATTCAATCTGCTTTACCACTCTATTTAACTATTAAATATTTTGCAAATAGACATCATTCAATTATTATTGAAGAGCCAGAACAAAATCTTTTCCCTAAAGCACAAGCTGAAACTATTAAATATATTGTAGAGCAAGTTTCAGATGAAAACAGCTTGTTTATGATGACTCATAGCCCTTATGTTTTAAGTACTTTAAATATTTTAATGATGGCATATAAAGCAGGAAATTTAGGTAAAGAATCTAAAGAGGAAGTTAGTAAATTAATTAATGAAAAACAGTGGATTAACCCTAATGATTTCTCTGCTTATTATCTCGAAAATGGTGTGGCTAGAGATATAAAGGGTAGGACAGGACTTATTTCAGATAATGAGATAGATGAGATAAGTGATAACATTCAAGGAGAGTTTGAAGAGCTATTATCCATTTATAGAGAACATAAAAATGATAAATAGTCTAAATAAAGTTTTTCCTCATTTAGAGGAGAAAGGGTGTCTTCAATTTATTAAAAAAGAGGCTTTTGAAATCTTTGACCATAAAGAGGAGAAGAAGTGCTATATCATCGAAGAGAACGGACAGTTTAAGGTCTTTAATTCAGAGAAAAAAGAGATAGGTTTTCTAGCTGTGGATGAGTGTCTTTTTGACTCTTCTGAGGGTTCAAGGGCTGATTGCATGGTTTTTGATGAGGAGGTAGGCTGTTTTATTGAACTCAAAGATTGTAAAAATAAAAATATTCCTGCCAATAGACGAAAAGCAAAAAAACAACTGATTGCTGTTATTGAATTTTTTCAAGAGAATATAAAATTAGATAGAGAGTTAGAAGCTTACATTTGTGTGACTTGTTCTACTGAAGATGGAACGGTTACTATGACTCCACGAGCCAACAATGAAGAGGCACAACTTGAATTTGAAGAGTTTTATAATACAGCACTTTTTTATGAGTGTGAAAAAAAGTTTTAATGAACAACTACAACAAAAAAGTAACCAACATAACTTTAGATGAAAAACAACAGATGTACGCCATACTCTCAAAATATTTCTTAGGAACATCGTATGATGAGTTTAACTCTGACCTTTCAAAAAAAGAGATAGCGATATTTATTGAAGAAGAGGGGCAGATATTGGGCTTCTCTACGCTTGTTTGTAGTGAAGTTGAGATAGAGGGAAAGGCTGTTCCTGTTATATTTTCAGGTGATACCATTGTAGAAAAAGAGCATCGGAACAGTTCGGGTTTGGGGATTGAGGTAGCGAACTATTTTGATAGGGTTCGAGAGAGATTTAAAGGAAGAACCGTCTACTATCTGCTTACTACCAAAGGTTGGCGTACCTACAAGGTTTTGCCTTTCTTTTTTAATGAGTTCTACCCAAGAGCAGAGGTGCAAACTCCCCTAAAAGTTAAAAAAGTTATGGATGCTTTTTGTCAAAAAAAGTATAAAGAGCGATATGATGCAAAAAGTGGTCTCGTTGTAGCCGTGGGTGAGCCTCAGCGATTACGCTCTGAAAATCTCTATGACTCTGCCTATCCCGACAGACAAAGTGATGATATTGATTTCTTTTTTAAAAAGAACCCAAACTACCTTGATGGAACGGAGTTGGTCTGTGTGGCTTCTATTGATGAGGAGAATATCACTAAACGATTTAAGAGGCTTAGTCGGTGAAGCGTGTAGCTCTTTTGGTTGCAAATAGTGTATGGTTTAGGGTTGACACATGAGGAGTGGGGTTTATCAAAAAGTTTAAAATCTATTTTTTATTATGAATAGTTGTTTAAAATAAAATTTAATAAGTTTCTAAAAGAGTTATTCTTGTTAAGAAGAGTTAATATCTTTCTTTTTCTCAACTTTGGTTAATTTGATGGGGGTTATACTGTATATAAAAATTTATATTGGTCTAATTTATGAAATCTATTCAACTTTTACCAAAAGCCTCATCACTTATAGAATCCCTTAGAGATATAGGTTACTCATTTGAAAGTGCTGTAGCAGATATTATTGATAACCCAAACTGCTAGTTGAAAAGAGATAAAGGAAAAAAATAGTAGAGTTCCATAAAAGCTGTGAGAGGCAGATTATGGAACAAAGAATGATAACAATATACTGCTTAATAGAAGAATTTCTAAAAG
>JALXFN010000029.1 GCA_027068975.1 Campylobacteraceae bacterium
CATAAGTATCGAGCTAATATGCATAAGAGGCTGTCTCCACTGATGGGCGATGGAGTCTATCATCATACCCATATTTGCCATACGGTTTTGACAAAGAAGCATCTGCTCTTGTGCTTGTCGTTTTTGAATTTCTTCTTCGACACGTTTCTCTAAGGTACGATTAAGCTCTTTTAGTTTTTTTGTCTGCTCCTCTACCTCTTCTTGTAGTACCTTTGTATAGTTTAAGAGTAGAGTTTTTTCCCTCTCTTTTACATCTTCATAACGATACATAATAAAAGTAGTCATAAAAAAAGAGGCTAAAAGGGTGACAAATTCTGCTACTGTATAGGGGTAATAGGAGAGTATAAGATAGATAATAAAAGAGAATATTAGCACAAACATATATATTCCAGCTCGACGATTTAGAAAGAAAAAGATAAAAATAGGTGCTGAGATAACCCACAATATATTTAAGTGATTTTGAGGAACATAAAAAAAGATAATTGCCGTATAGATAAAGAAGAGTAAAAGAAAGAGGCTTGAGTATTTTGTGTATAGGTGTTTATCTTGACGTAAATGAAAAAATCCATAAAAAGAGAGTAGAGAGAAGATAAGTTGACTGCCTCCTACAATGTAATTTCCCTCTGATAGTCTAAAAAAAGAGAAGATAAAAATACCTATACTAAAAAAGAAAGCAATAATTAGCAAAGAGTGTATCTGTTGTTTTAAGAGCCACTCCTTGGTTGAAAAACTATTACGTGACTGAAAAAAGTAAACTAAATGGTTGAGTACTTTTCTCATATAGTTTCCTTCTTAATCCTATATTATCAATATTATAACTGTTGATAATGTTAGTATATAAGTAATTTTCATGATAGAACTATACAATAGAAGCGTTTAATAAAAGTTTAGAGATTCATTCCCAACAGTAGGGAGAGGGGACAATATTTTATTATCTCTCCTCTATTTTAGCTTTTTCCACTGTTTTTTCATTCATCATTCTAAGTAAAGCAATTTTAGCTTCAAGCTCACTCTTTAAATACTCTTCATTTTCTCCATAAATAGTCTGTAAAAGTTTGGCAAAAGAGTTTCCTTTTCGTATCTCTTGAATCTCAATAGTGAGTGTATAAGGAGTTTCGCTATCTATTTGGGGTTTCATCCATGCTGATTGGTAGTTGGCATCGTAACCTTCTTCTTCATTACCAAACTCATACTCTGTATGGGCTGTTAAGTTCTCAAAGGTTAAAAAGGTTTGAAACGTTGGTTTTGTAGCATGAAGCGTACTCTCTTCTACAGGTACAAAGGAGACAGCAAGAACTAGCTCATCTATGACATCTTGTTCTCTATCTACTCCGTTGTAGTAGTATTTTTTAGCTTGAAAGGCTATAGATTCATTATCTTTAGATGCTATAACATCAAGTTCTAAATATAGCTCTTTAGCTCCTATAAGTGTGGTCTGATGATTACCATTGTCTCCAAAAGCTTCACCTCTGTTATAGTCTACTTTTGGAGCAAAGTCACCACGAATAATAGTAATACTCGTTGGAATAGATATTTTATCTTTGTTAATAGTATCTATATTATGTTTTACAACAGTCTTGGTAACATCTTTTTGGGCAAATTTATTAATAGTTCCAGATAGTAGTTCTAATCCCTCTTCTACAAGCTTTGGCGCAGCATTTAGGAGAATGGTTGTAACAGGGTCTCCTATAGGAGCCATTTTTGACATATTTCTTGTGCTTTCAACACTTTTTGCTTGTGGAATTACTTCTGAAATAGTAATAAACATTTTTGTTTGGCTTTTACTTTCAGATGAAAAGAAACTCATGGTAACTCCTTTTTGTTGGCTTTCTTTATTATAACTCATATATTTTATGTTTATAAAGTTTTTTAGATTATTTTGAAAAAAATATAGTAATTTAATATAAAATAATAAAAATAAACTTTAATTATATTTTAATATTAATTTATAAATAATATTTTATTATTAGATAATTTTATTTGATTATAATAGTAATAAGGGCAAAGAATAAACTCCTCTTCTGCTTTAGGCAGAACTCAATCAGATTAGACTAATTTTTTAGGAGTTAATCATGAAAAAATTAATTATAACAAGCATGTTTTTACTATTGGTTATTGGTTGTAATAAACCTAATCAAGGTGTTAGTATCGCTTTTGAAGAGTTGGGTGGAGAAGTTGGTTTGAAAAAAGGTAATGAGCAAACCAACTATCGTAGTTCTGTCTCTGTAAGTGGCTTAGGTCAAAATCAGATAGTAGGTAGTATTTTAACTGTACCTGGTCGAAATATACCCGATACCTACTCTATTCCTATTGTTACTGGTTGTTCTAAGGTTGCAGAGACTATTTATGGAACAGAAGCTACTTTAGCAGATGTGAAAAAGGTTAGAAAAATTTTAGATAATTTTGTAGAGTTGAATACTAAGTTAGTTGTTTTAGAAAGTGAGCAATTTCTATTGAAAGAGCTTACTCATAAATTCAAAATAGCAGAGACTAATAGTGAAGATGAAAAGAGTATAAAAAGAGGAATTGTTTATCTTTATCCTTTTGATATAAAAAATAGTGATAAAAAAGAGGAGATATTAAAAAAGTTAAAAAACAAGTCTTTTGCTTTAACAGATGAGATAGGGAAACTTGATAAAAATATTTCACTAGAGACAAGCAGGTTACGAGATGCACAAAATAAAAATGGACTTATTATTACCAATTGGAGTAATAGTTATGAGAGCAGAAACTCTGGAATATTAGGAACTTTTAGTAGCGTCTCTGGTAGTAAAGAGAGAGAAAAGGGTGGATATTTGGTCTTGGCTGGTATACGAAGTGCATCGTTGTGGTTGGGTGATGATTTTGCTGCATATATTAAAAAGAGATATAATCATGTAAGTGGTTCAGATTCTATTATGTCAGACCATGGATATATAGTAACTTTTGCACTTATGGCAAAACATCGTGCTTATTCTGAGTCGTTAGATTATAAAAAAGCACTTTTTTCAAGACTAGATGCAAAAATAGAAAATTTGGCTAAGTTGATAGGGAAAGATTATAAAACATACTTAAAAGAGCAATCAATACATTTATCCAGAACAGTAGATAGTGCGATTAGAAGTACCAATAGTGGATTACTCTCTAATCCTAAGAAAAATGTTTATCCATTTAGATTTAGAAATGATGAAAATTTTTCAAAAATGATGGAAAAAGAGTATAACCGTTCAAATGGCTATCTTCCTGTTTATGCAGTTAGAAGTGATATTGCAAATATAGCAAAAGGAGTTGTTACTCCAAGTGATGAGTGTTGGGAAAAGTAATGATATCGTTTAAAGTATATTAATACACCATCTGAATATTATCAACCTCATCCCACGACATAGATTCTTTTCTATCTCTATGTTGCAAAATATGGTCGATGTATCGTGCAAAAACATCGGTCTCTATATTGAGTTTGGTTCCTATCTCATAGTCACCCATAAGTGTTTCTCGTAATGTATGGGGGATGATGGTTAGTCTAAAGCTCTTTTCTCCCACATCGTTAACTGTAAGTGAAATACCATCTATGGTAATGGAGCCTTTTGGGATGATGTGAGCTATGAACTTAGGGTCTACTTCTATAATAAAATCGGTAGCATTCTCTAGCTGGTTTATCTCGACAACTGTCCCCACACAATCTACATGACCTTGAACGATATGACCTTCAAAACGGTCACTCATCTGCATAGCTGGTTCTATGTGTACTCTTCCAGATAGTTTAGACTCATCTATAATAGAGCGTGTTTCATCGGCTAGTTCTAGGTCAAAACCATCTTCATTTACCTTTATGACAGTGAGACAGACACCATTAATAGCAATGCTGTCACCCAGTTTTGCTTTGTGTTTTGATTTGATGGTTAGAATGTTGTTAGAGTAGTTTTTAACGGTGGCTATCTCTCTTATAAGACCTGTGAACATGATACCTCAATTTACTTTGATATAATTGCGATAATTATAGCGAAAAGAGTTTGAATATGAATTATGATGTAATAGTAATTGGTGGTGGTCACGCAGGAATAGAGGCTTCTTTAGCACCTGCACGTATGGGGGTTAAGACCCTTTTGGTGACCATATTGGCAGAGCAGATAGGAGCTTCATCTTGTAACCCAGCCATTGGTGGTTTGGCTAAAGGGCATTTGGTAAAAGAGTTAGATGCCATAGGTGGTCAGATGGGACTGGCTACTGATGCCACAGGTATTCAGTTTAGAATCTTAAATGGTTCAAAAGGTCCTGCTGTCCGTGGTTCAAGAGCTCAGATAGATATGGATAGATACCGTATCTATATGAAAGATGTGGTTTTAAACACAGAAAACTTAGAAGTTAAACAAGAGATAGTAGAAGCACTTATTATAGAAGATGGTGTGGTAAAAGGGGTTGAAACTCAACTTGGAAACAAGTATATGGCTCCTAAAGTTATTATCACAGCTGGGACATTTCTAAATGGTCTTATACACATTGGTGAGAAACAGCAGAGTGCAGGGCGACAGGGTGAGTTTGCTTCGGTGGAGTTGGCAGAGTATTTGCGAACATTAGGCATTGAGATAGGGCGACTAAAAACAGGTACTTGTGCTAGGATAGATGGAAAATCTATAGATTTTTCTGTTATGGAAGAGCAGGGGGGCGATGAAGTACCGATTCCTTTTTCGTTTAGAACCGACAGAAAAACATTTAACCCAACACAGCTTCCTTGTCATGTGACCTATACCAATGAGACAACGCATGAGATAATAGAGAGTAACTTCTACCGAGCACCTCTTTTTTCGGGGCAGATAGACGGAATGGGACCTCGTTACTGTCCAAGTATTGAAGATAAGATAAACCGTTTTCGTGATAGACCACGACATCAGATTTTTGTAGAGCCTCAGACTTTGGAGTCAAATGAGTTTTATATTAATGGAATGAGCACCTCTTTACCCACAGATGTGCAGTTAGAGATGATTCATTCGGTCAAAGGGATGGAGAATGCAAAGATAGTTCGTTATGGTTATGCCATCGAGTATGATTATGTACAACCAACAGAGCTAAAACATACACTTGAAACTAAAAAGATAGAAGGACTCTACTGTGCAGGTCAGGTTAACGGTACAACAGGTTATGAAGAGGCAGCAGCACAAGGGCTTATGGCAGGAATAAATGCAGCGTTAAGCATTCAAGGAAAAGAGCCACTGATTTTAGGTCGTGATGAAGCTTATATAGGGGTGCTTATTGATGACTTGGTGACCAAAGGAACCAAAGAGCCTTACCGAATGTTTACGAGTCGTTCAGAGTATCGTCTACTTTTACGTGAAGACAATGCCGATGTTCGTTTGTATAAGTATGGAAAAGAGCTTGGTTTGTTAGATAGTGACTACTTAGCAAAAGTGGAACAAAAAGAGAGAGATGTCAATGAAGCTATAAGTTACTTAAGAGAGAACTATGTAACCCCTACCAAAGAGTTTATAGAACTACTTTCAACTATTGGTGAGAGCAAGATAAATGATAAGATTTGTCTTTTAGACCTCTTAGGTCGTTCAACTATGACTCAAGAGAAGATACTTACTTTAGTACCAGAGTTTGCTAAGTATAGTGATGAGGTGATGGAGCAGTTGGTTATAGAGACTAAATATAGCCGATATATAGAGAAGCAGCAAAAGCAAGTAGACAAAATGAAAGATATGTTAAAAGTTAAGATACCTAAAAATTTTGAGTTTGAAAAAGTTTCAGGTTTAAGTAACGAGATAGTAGAGAAGTTAAATGCCATAAATCCTCCGACACTTTTTAATGCATCAGAGATTTCAGGGGTTACCCCTGCTGCTTTAGAGATTTTGCATATCTACATCAAAATGGCTCAAAAAGCACGATAGATATTTATGCAAAGAGCTTATTTTTTTAAAGCTCTTTTATAGTAAAATTTAACCTCTTTACCACTTTTGAGTTTGTTTATCATATAGAATTCATTTGCGTCTATTAACTTGATTTCTTTTGAACCATTAAGGTTATAGTTTCCATTTTTACTATATGTCCAAGAGCTCTCATCATCGCCTTCTACTTTTCCATTTTCAAGAAATACAAATTTATAGTTAGAGCTTAATGCTTCTACTACTTCAGCCATTTCCTCCTCATTGAGTTTAGTCTCTTCTTTTGTTTTTGTGAGGTTTGCGGTCCATGTACCTATAATAGAACGAACTTTAACAGTCACTCTTTTTGCTTTGCTACTTACTTGCCCATTTTGGGCAATAAAGTCAAAATAATAGGTTCCTTGTTTATCAGCTTTAAAAGAGATATCTGTTTTTGTCGCATCGGTTAAAGAGAGTTTACTCTCTTTTGGTTTTGCAGCTATTCTCCATTGATAGGTTAATATCTCTTCTTTATTGTTACTTGATACAGTAGCATGTAGCTTAACTGTTTCACCTATATTAACAATTTTATCATTAGATACTTTTACTATAGGTGGATGGTTTAAACTGGGGTCTTTTTTGCATCCTGAGATACTCAATATTGCTATACTAACAATAGCAACAGTTGCGAAGTTCTTCTTAAGTATATTCTTCATTTTTATCCTTTGAGTAGTATTATAGTATAAAAATAAAATATTACAAAAAATAAATATAAATAAAAAGTATTTATCTTGGAGTCTGTAAACTAATATAGCTTGAGTGTAACCTATCTATTAAAAGGAAAGAGTAGTAATTAGATTAGTAAATAACCGTTGCTATGCAGGTTACAGACTCCAAGATAAATTTTATGCTAAACCTCCTTATGGAGGTCTATAACAGAGATTACTCTGTTAATCCCTTTAGAATAGTTGTCATACGTTTTTGAGCATCTTCTAAAACATCTAACTCTTTTTTATCGGTAATGGCTAAAGAACTCATCCAGTTATAGACAGAAGGGAATCCAAAGTTTAGCTCACCTTCACCTTTTTTCTTTTCTAAATAGAGAGAACAAGGAGCAAAAGCACCAGCTTCTGGTCGACTTTTTGCAATAGTGTAGATAACAGGAAGTTTACAGATAGAGTAAACTTCATAGATATCAAAACCATCATACTTTGCCTCTTCAAAATCATCGCCTAAATTGTTATGACCTGCAATAACAAAGCCATTGGTTACTAAGTCTCCTTCAAATCCCATTTTAAACTCTTCAAGTTCATCATCCCAGTCACCTTTATCTATTTCCATAGAAAAATGTGTGACCAATTCACCTTTAGGTTTCACCATTTTATAGCTTGGTTCTTCTACTTTTCCATCAGGAAGAGCCTCTTTAAGTGTTTTTTCTACCAAAGCTCGTAGGTCGGTTAAGAGCTTCTCATCAGCTGGAATTTTCATGATTTTTTGCATGGCTTCTGCTGAAAGTGAAGCGACAGAAATCTTTTTTTCGCCTTTTTTAGTGTAGATAGACATACTCATAGGTGCAAAAAGTCCAACATTTGGGTATTTTTTTGCCAATTCCAGTACAGTATCTTTTTTATAAAATGTAAAAAGATTGTAGACTTCAAAACTTGACTCTTTAAACTGCTTTTTAAAAGGTCCATTCATATCACGGTTCGCAGAGATAAAGAAACCAGCTTTTTTAAATGCTTCTTCTATACTCTTTGTTGTGATTTTCCCATCTTTGTTTTCAGAACTAAAGATAACAACATCACTGTTTGTTGCTTTACTCTCCTCTTTTTTTACTTCAGTAGCTTTTTTGACTGGAATAGGCTCTTTTGCCTCTTTTGTACTGTTGGTATCTTTGGCTATACCTGTTGTGACAAGTAGTGAACTTAGTAGTAAACTTTGCATGATTAGTTTCATGATATCTCCTTTTGTTAATTTAAATTTATTATGGTCTAATGTAAATATAGCCACGAAGTTGTCGCTCTATGAGTTCAACAATTCCTGCTGTGACTACTTCTACACCATCAAGTAAATCTTTTTTCTTTATATCTAGGGTTGTCATGGTATTTTGACAGGCGATGAACTCTACATCATATGTCATGAGTGATTTAACACGGGCAGCGATTTTGCTATCCCGTGTTTTTAGTAAAGCATTAATTCCTTGTGCATAAGCAACAATAACCACTTCAGTGTTGTCCACACCATAAAATTTAATGACATTGTTTGCTGAGCCTAATATATGATTTACTTCATCTCTCTCCCATTTAGTAATAGGAAATATAAACTTTCTAGGATTTTCCATAGAGGGTTTAGGTTCAGCCATCTCAGTCTCTGCAAACATAAATGTACTTATTATAAGAAACAGCATTAAAAATTGTTTCACTTTTTCTCTCCTTTCTCTTTAGCTTTAACAGCCTCTTTTAAAATCTCTAAAAAATCTTTTTTTGACCAAGAACCTGGAATTTTTGCCATAATCTCTTCATCTTTATGTACAAATACAAAGGTAGGTGTCATCCCTTTTTTGAGTTCAAGAGGAAGTTCCTCTTTTCCAATGTCTATCTCAACAACAAGGAAATCTTTATTGAGTGCTTCTCGAACTTCAGTATCAGAAAATACTTCTCGGTCCATTTTTTTACAAAAGTGACAATTCTCACGTGTTAATTTCAAAAGGATAATCTTATTCTCTTTTTTTGCACTCTCTAAGGCTTTTGTGTAGCCCACAAACTCTAATTTTTTTTCAACATGGTCATCAGGATTATAGTCATATAAAAAAGTTGATACGGCATCAATTTCATCCACGGATATTTCTCCTTTCATGCTGGGCATGGTTTTAAAATGTTTTAATACCTTAGGGAGACAAATTGATTTTGATTTGTCAGGATTCATAAGGTAATCAGCTACAAAACTATCTACCTCCATACGATGTATATCTTTATCGCCTTTTGGGTCACCAATGCGGGTTTTAAGTCGAAACACTATTTGGTTAATTGTTGGTGCAGAGAGCTTTAAAATGGTGTTATTATGCTCCATAAAATTCTCAATGAGTTCAGAAGCTGGAATGTAGAGTTTATGGCAAGAGGCACACTTAGTTTCATAGACCTCTTTACCTGTTACTTCTGCTGCAAGTAGAGAAGAAAACAGTAATAATGGGGTGAGATAAGCTCTCATATAAATCCTTTTTCATTCTCAAATTTTACTCAGACTATTGAAATAGTCTCAATAAAATTTAAATATATGTGTGCAGATAGAAGTTGAAGGAGGGAAAATGTGAAAAAATCTCCTTAACCCTATCTGCACTAGCTATTTAAAACTTAAATTGGTATTGTGCTAAGATTGTATTGTCTTTAAACAATGCACCTACACCTTTAAAATTATCATCAACATCAGCAACAACATAGTTTAACTGAACTCTATGTTGGTTTCTTGAACGTCTATTTTTTCTATCCATCTTGTTGTTTTTAGGATTAATATAGTAGTTCACACCAAGATAGGTATTGGCAGCATCTGCATCATTCCCTCCTCGTGTTTCAGTACCACGAATATCTTTAATGGCTAACTCTACAGTATCACTCACATAGTAAGTACCTGTAAGTGCTAGAGTATTCATGTCCCAACCATCAACTCCTTTGATGTTTTGTGCATCATAATACTCTGCTTTAACATTTGAACCTTCAAAATGAGAATCAAGACCAACGTTGATAAGTTTATAATCTTCGGTTCCGTTTGCACCTATTACTGTATTATCTGCTTTTTTAAAACCAGCAATACCCCCAGCATTTTTAGAGACACCATACCCTGCTTCAATGTGTAATTCTTGACCTTTATCATACATAATACGACCTGTATAAGCGTTGTCATCTCCCACTTTAGCATTGGTAACAGCACCTGAACGACCTGTCTGACCTGATACCATAATATCATATCCAAAACCAGTCCATGGACGCTCATGACCCATCTCTAAACCATTTACTTTTCCACTTCCACCAATGGCACGTCCTGAAAGCATAATCCCTGAGGCTCTTTCAAATGCTAGTTTTTTGTCAAATCCACGTTTAATAACATCTAGGTTCCAACCTGGAATGGTGAATCCCATACCTACAGGAGTTTTAATCATACCAGCTTTAATAACAGCTGCATTGTTTATCTTATAAGAGATAAATGCATCTTTAATTATATTTGGCATACCTGAACCTGAATCACCTGTTTTAGCAAAATCTAAAAATACTTTACCTGCTAACGGACCAGAGAAGTACTTCCAACCAAGACGAATACGGTCTGCATCCATTCTAAATTTAGCATTATCATCTTTTTTAGCACCATCACCTGCTTGTAAACCAATTTGTGAAAAACCAAAAAACTTATGTTTACTAAATGGTTTTTTTGAATCCTCTGCTGATGCAGTGCTTGTTACTAAAAGTAGCGTTGCTAAACCTGTAGCGATTTGAATCATTGTACTCTTTTTCATTTGACATCCTTTGTAATAGTTATTATCTTTATAAGATAAATTTATGTATACTAAGTATGTGATTTTTATCACAACCAATATTTTCTCACCCTAGAACTTGCAGGTTAGGGGTGAGAGACTCTCTAAATGCTCATTAACATTTAGCTCCTTTTGCTGGACATCCACAATCATAATCTAAAACTTTAACGTTAGACTCTAGTGGAATATCTATTACTTTCTTTTTACGAATATAGTCGGAGACTACTTCATAAACAGCTGGTGTCTCTTTGTCAAGATTTTCACCTGCACTTTGTAGGTTCCCACCCCACGAAGAGACTCGATACGTTTTTTTAACATCAATCGGTTTACCTCCTATTTTGAAGTCAGAAATTCTTTTTCCTGATGGTGCGTCAATCTTAATGCTATAAGTAGCACCTGTTAAACGGCTCATGTCTCCACCTTGTTGAAGCAGTGGATTAGCATTGAACACATTGTCAGCAATATCTTCCATAAGGTTTGCAATTACTTGACCTTTTAAGTCAAAAGTGTAAACTTCAGGGTAGGTAATGGCTGTCATCTCATAGACATTGTCTTTTAAGATGTCACCACCTGGAAGAACTGTTGTTCCCCATCTGTATCCTGGAGTAAAGACAATATCACTCTTCATTTTCTCTTGAATGGCTTGACCAATTAGAGCATCAAATGTAGAGTAGAATGTATCTCTTTTGTAGAGAAGACCTTTGGTTGTACCCAACACTTCGTTTAACTCTTTATCGAATGGCTTATACTCTTTAGCTATTAACTCTTCCCCAGCTTTGTCAGCAGGAATAAGGTTTGAAGCCACAGGAATAAGTTTGAAGTTGTACCCTGCTACTTTTTTATCTTTAATATCAAGGTCAAGTCGTCCAATGTATTTACCATGGCTCCCTGAGATAATAATCACAGTGTCATTAACAATAATAGGTTCAGGACTTGGGTCATGTGTATGACCACTTAAAATAAAGTCAACACCTTTTACCTTTTTAGCCAACTCTTGGTCAACCGAAAATCCATCATGACTTAGCACAACAACACAGTCAACTTTCTCTTTTTTACGAAGATGGTCAACGTGTTCTTGCAGTGACTCATGACGCAGTGCAAAACTCCAGTTCTCTGTAAATCGTTTTGGATTTGCAGTTGAGGTAAACGGGAATGACTGCCCAATGATACCGATTTTTGCTCCACCTATCTCTTGAATGGTGTAAGGCTCAAATACTGACTCTTCAAACGTATCAGAGAATGGGTCGTTGTCTAGTACATTTTGAGAGATAAATTTACCATCCAACTTCTCAATAAGCTCCATAACACGTTCTTTACCATAAGTAAACTCCCAGTGACCGACCATTACGTCAACGCCCAAGTAGTTTTGAGCATTGACAATGGCTTCACCATCGGTTTTAAGTGCAACGGCTGTTCCTTGCCATGTATCACCAGAGTCAAGAAGAATAACGTTCTTTTCCCCTCTCTCTTTTTTTACATGGTCAATAATAGGTTTCATGTGTGCAATTCCACCCATTTTACCAAACTTTTTTGCCAGTTCTGAAAAGTCATTGTAGGTATCAAAATACTGGTCCAATGAACCAGCTTTAATATTATAATGCTTCATAAAACTGTCTCCACAGATAAAACCAGGCGTTCCCACCAAGTTTTTTGCAGAGATAAGGGTAGAAGGTTCTCTCCAGTATAGTGGTTTAATATGAGCATGAAGGTCACAAATATGTAAAATAGTTGCTTTACCTTTGGCTTTAAAATCTACAATGTCAGAAAAAGTTAGATTTTTAATCTTCTCTTTAGCTGCTTCTCCTGCAAAGAGATTGGTTCCTCCACCAACTGTACCTATAAGCCCTAAAGCCATCGCAATTTGTAGGAAGTCACGTCTGTTAATATCCATAATATCTCCTTATCTTTTCAAACCAGGAATGGCAATGGCTTTTTTCTCTTTTTGAGCCAAAGTTGAAATATAAACTTCAAGTCCTACCATCTCTTTTGAACCAATAGGAATTACTTTGAGTAGAGCATTTTTCATACAACCTTGGAACCTTCTTTGTAATGTTCTAAGACTAGACTTTGTCATACGGTATGCTGGCCATGTTGCACCTGCACCTACTTTTCCAAGGTCTGGAAGAGGTTGTGTTCTAAGTACTTGACCAACAATATCAGCTGAGTGACAAGACAAACATGAAAGTCCACGTCCACCTCGAGGTGTTTCAAATGTTTTTTTACCTAAGTCATAAGAGGCTTTAATATGCTCATCTGCATTAATGTCAATGGTGAACTGTTCATCATTTGCTAATGATTTTACATATGCCAACATAGAGAACATTTTTCCACTTTTAAGTTTGTATTTCTCTTTACCTTGTTCTACCTGCATGGCTTGTAAAACTTGGTCAATACCTACAACGTTACCTAGTTTTTTAATGTATCGTGGAAAACCAGCAATATATTTAGGAAGTTCTTTTTCAGAAACACCTAAAAATTTTGCTAAGGCTTTTTCATCACCAAGCTCTTCAAATAACTCTCCACCTTCTTCTACAAATATATCAGCTGGATTGTTCTCTAACATCTCTTTGTACATGGCTCTATCGGCATCACTCATAGCAAACTGCTCACCAGCAGTTGCCACAGTTACCATAAGAGCTAGAGGTAATAGTAAATTTTTCATGCTCTACTCCTTTGGTTTAACTTTTTTACTTTTAGAGTTTTTTTCACCTTGGTTGTCAGTATAATCAACTGTAATTTTACCTTTTCCTGTAATCTTGTAGTTTACAGAGAAGTAAGGGTTTGTAGAAACAGACTCCCATACTTTCATGGTTGTAAATGGTTTTCCTTCAAATGAGAAAGTGATATTGTCGATATAGTGAGCAGGTTTAATTTTTCCTGTTTTTTTATCTTTTTGCATTCCTGTATCCATTGGGTGAATAACAATAAAGTCTACTTTTACGGTGTCACCTACTTTATACTTTTTTGGTTTAATTTTTATCATTGCTTTTCGTGCTTCAGCCATCTTTTGTCCTTTGTATATACTAATTCTTTTTATTGTTCGATAAAATCGAACCTACAGCGTTAATGAAAGTCTGTTTTATGGATTAACCACATCCACCAATGGTTACTTTTACACTTTTTCCAGCCTTAATAAAGCTACCATCGCTTAGTGCTACAAGTGCTACAACCTCTTGTGTTTTACTCAGTTTTACTCTGGTTGCAAAGTAAGCTTTGTCATTTGCAGGAGTTAACATAACATCTGCACATCGTGCATTACCATTTGCAGTGTTAAGAATATGAATTGCAGTTACTGACTCTTTTTCGGTCATTGGGTAGTCTACCTCAACTTTTACAGGTACAACAGCACCATTTTCAGCAATCTCTGGAACAGTGAGTTTGATTTTGTCACTATCTTTAACCTCTTTACCCTCTGTAATGGCTTTGACTGCCTCGTCAAAGGTCATATCATTAGGTCCTTTTTTAGCAGTTTTCTTTTTAGCTTCCTCTGCGAATATTGTTGTTGGTGTTGCGATAGCTGCTACAGCTGTTGCTGCAAACATACTTTGAATAAATTTTCTTCTTTCCATATTTACTTCTCCTTAGTTTGTTTTTTTTCAGACATAACGTATGCTGTTAGGTCACAGATTTCTGACTCATCAAACAGTTTTGTTGTTAAGTTAATGGTCATGTGTGTTTTTGGATTGTCTATTCTTGCATCTGCAATTTTTTGATAAACAAATTGTGCATCACGAGTTTTTGTATCAACAAACATTTTTTTGTATCCCGTTAAGTCTGGACCGATATTTCCTCCACCTTTTGCACCTTCAATGTTATGACAGGCTACACAGTTACCATACTGTTTAGGTTTCTTTTTCATCTTTCCATCTTTACCTTTTGTTTCAATAAACTTTTTAACACCTTTTGGTGCTTCACCTTTGGCTTTTTTCCCATTAAGATTATGGAAGAAAAATTCTCCTCGCTTAATAGCCTCTGCATCATCAAGGTTACAACTTTTTGGCATAGTGAATTTTGTAGGTTCTTTAAGTAAATCTTTTTCAATCAATTTACTTGCATCGGGCATATCGTATGCTTTTGTTAAATCTGAAGCGATAAGTGCTACAGAGCTAGAGAGAACAAAAGTGGATATGAGAGTAATATTTTTTATACTTCTCTTCATTGTTTAAACTCCTTTTTTTAGTGTTTCAACCGTACTATAACGAAGAAGTGTAAAAAAAGTGTAAAAAATATTATTTTAAACTATAAAATTTACTTATGTTTTAGGAAAAGTATATTTAAAGAGTGTACCTTTACCTACTTTTGAGTTGATGTAGAGTACTATCTTCTCCTCATCAATAATCTCTTTAACGATATTTAGCCCAATTCCAAAACCACCTTTAGATTCATTTTCTCTGTAGTATCGTGAAAATATTTTATCTATCTTCTCTATACCTATACCGTAGTCTTGAACCTCAAAGATATATTGAGCATCTTGTTTATAAAATTTTATCTCTACAGTAGCATGGTCATGGCTATATTTTATGGCATTTGATATGGTGTTGTCTACAATACGTTGAAGTTTTGTTTTTGAAAAGGTGTAATAGATATCTGCATCTATCTCTGTCTTTATTTCAATATTTTTTAAATTCGCAATCTCTTTAAAGTAGTCCACACGGTTTTGAATAAACTCTGAGATGTTTATATTTTGACGTTTATGTTGAACACGTCCTTTCTTTATAAGATAGTCCATATCATCATATATCGTTGCTAATGTTTTAGAGGCAGATTTAATTCGTGTGAGGTATTTGCTTTCACCAAATTTGTTGGCAAAGAGGTCAGAATTTAGATTAATAATACTTAGTGGGGTATTAATCTCATGCATAGAATCTTTTATAAAGTTATCGAGTTGATTGTTCATCTTCTCAAAGGGGGCTGAAAAATTTTTAAGTAGCAGTAGGGAAAAAACAAAAAGTAAAAGGAGTATGCCTAAAATGGTTAAAAGTGCAAAAAAGTAAATCTCATTGGCTGTATGAATAGTAGCTATTAAAAGGTATTTTGCTCCAAAATAGTAGTTATTCGGAAGGGGATAAATTAGATAGTAGTAGTTGCCTTTTTTATACGTCCCCTTATTAAAAGAGTCTGGTTCAAAACTAAGTGTAGAAAAAATCTCTTCATATTGTTGAGTATAAAGTGCTGTTTCATACTCTTTGTATCTAGGAAAGTGATAGATTTTATCATCATTATTATAGCGTTGCATAGAAGCAATGACTTTTTGTGCTTGTTGATTTAAAGATAATTTAACTTTAGCTTCATCTATTTGTAATAGTAGGTTGACATATATAACCAGAGGGGTTATTAGAATAATGGCTAAAATAGAGGTATAGATAGTGGCATATTTTAAGGCAAATTTTTTAGAATCAAAGGTCAATGCTATATCCTACGCCACGTATATTTTTAATAAAGTCTATCTCTAACTTTTTTCGTAAGTTTCCAACCTGAACACGTATATTTGTTGGCTCTATCCATTCTCCCCAAACCTCTTCCCAAAACATATCATAGGTGACGGCATTACCTCTACATTGTATGAGTAACTCTAACATTTTTGTCTCTGTTTTGCTAAGAACAATGCTCTTGTTATTTCGTGAAAGTTGCATTTTTTTAGTATTGTAGGTGTAGTTAAATGGTAGTTGTATATTCTCTTCAACACTATTAAAACAGTGTAGTTTTATCACTTGTTCAACACGCAACTTAAGCTCTGCAAGGTCAAATGGTTTACGTATGTAGTCACATCCCCCACTTTCATAACCATGTGTTAAGTCTTCAATATCACTCAAAGATGTTATAAAAATAGCAGGTGTCATAATGTCGGCTTGGCGTAAATCACTTAAGAGGTCAAATCCATTACGATTACCCAGTACTTTGACATCAAATAGTAGCAGGTCAAAAGAGTCTTTATATATTAGGTCAAAAGCTTTTTCTGAATGGTTAACAACGGTTACTTCATAACCAGAGTCTTCTAAAAACTCTTGCATACTAATGGCTAAGATGGTCTCATCTTCCAAAATAAGGATTCTCACTCTATTTCTCCTCTTTTTAGCTCTTTGTGTTTGCTCTCTAAAATAATATCAATGAGTTCATCTTTGTTGTATTGTTGTAGCATTTTTTTTGCATCCTCTTTGAGTGTTTTTTTGTCTTCATCGCGTAGTTTGGGTAGTAGTTCTATGAGTGCCTTATCTTTTATGTTTCTGTAGCTTCCTGATGGATTTTCCCATGATTGAACAACTTTATAGACATCATCATCTCTGAGTCTTGTTAGCGTTGAAATATTTTGGTAATGATTTTGGTAACGCTTTAGGCTTTCAGGAGGTAAGATGACTAGGTATTTACCTATCTCCTCTTGTTCTCCATTATACATCGGTTCTAAGAGATATAAATAGTTGTCTTCATAATAGTACCCCTCTGTTTCTAATTCACTCCAGTCGATAAACTCTATTCTATCTCTGAGTTTGACATTATAGTTTTTATTGGCAATAACATACTCTTTTAGTTGTGAAAAATCTTGCATTAAAGATGCCTGTTTTAAATATTTTTTTTTCATTAGTGTGAAGAGTTCAATGCCCTCTTGATGGAGTTTTTCCGTAAATTCATCTACAAACTTAATCACCTCAAGATAGCCGATATTCTTTTTGCCATTACTCATAGGAATGGTTGCTTTAAAAGTAAGCCTTCGACCTGTCTCCATACCAACCTTTGGTTTTCTATTTCTAATTAACTGCTCTAAATCATCACGAAACCACCAAAGAGGGAGTCCTGCTGAACTGTTTCCCCAACTTTGAGCAAAAATAAAAAATTCATTGTCTAAAAGCTGAATACGTAAGGTTTTTATGTGCGTATACTCTTTAAATCGTTTGGTGATTTCGCTAAGTATCTCGTAGGCTTGTTGTTCATTTTCACTTATGAGTGCATTTTTTAATGCACCATTCTCAGAAAGAGCCAAAGAAAAAGAGAGTAAGTTAGCATTTTCATAGGCTAAACTCTCTCTAAACTCTTCAGCCAAGAAGTGACTAAGCTCTTGTATTTTATCTTTTTGACTCTCTTTTGCAAAAAAAAGAATAGAAGAAGATAATAGTAAAAGAATTATAAAGGTAATAAAGAGATATAAGTTTGAGATATGTTTCATACAGACAACTATAGTTTAAATTAAGTTAATAGTTAATTAAACGTTTATCTAAAAAAGAGACTCCTTCTCTATAAATTTTAATCTATTTTGATTAGAATGAGAAAAAATTGATTTTAAGGAACATACTAAATGTTATATTATTACGCATTTACAGGACATAAACATGGACTTGATAGAGTGAAGAGAGCGGCTGTTGTTTTAAATAAGCTGAGAGACAATGGCATAGAAACAATGCTACTTGTAAATGATTTTAGAGCAGGGCTAGTGGCAAGAGAGTTTGGAGTACCTGAATCGGTGACCATTGAGACCATTCAAGACATAGATGCCATTGCAGAGATTGGGGATTCGGTTATTATAGATTCTCCTGAAGATGACCATGGACGTTTGGTGAAATATTGTTCCGACTTTAAATCGGTGTTTCGCTTTGCACAGAGTGCTGATGATAAAAGTATTCATGGTGAGACCATGTTACGCATTAATTGTGATGATGAAGAGTGTATCTCTTCTATTATAGTAGACGATGTCTATTTTGAAGAGCATAAAAAAGAGGAGAGAACACTTTTCTTTTTAGGTGACTCTGATGCAGATAAAATTATACTGAATCATGCTGACTTTTTTAAAGATAACAGAATGGAACTGCTTTTAGGACACTACTTTTATGTAAAATATGAAGATGATTTGAAAAAAATATTTGATACATTGCATGAACCAGAGGAGTATATTGATTTAATATGCTCTTCCAAACGTGTGGTTACAGCATCTTTTCAAACAGCTTTAGAAGCTAGTGTTGCTAGAGCAGAAGTTATATTTATAGATATAAATATAATATCTAATGAAGAAAAAGAATTACTAAAATTACTTAAAGTTATAATGATTATTTCTTTTGATAATAATAAATATAAACAACTTATAATAGATAGTGTTCCCTTAAAGCCCACTATGGTAGGAAGAAGTGACACAATTATAGAAAAACTTATCAATCGGTTATAAATTATTAACAGGATTAACTTTTTTTGCTTTATAATAGGTTAAATTTATTATAAAGGATGAGTATGAGTAGTAGACGTGATTTCATGGGTATGGCTCTGGGTGGTTTTACTGCCTTAGGTGGTATCGGTGCTTTAATGGCAATGAAAAAAACTTGGGATCCACTTCCAAGCGTCAAGGCAGCTGGTTTTACAACCATTGACTTGAAAGATGCACAAGAGAATGTTCTTGTGACAGAGAAATGGAGAGGTAAACCAATATTTGTTTTAAAGCAGTCTAAAGAGATGGTTGAAAAAGCTAAAAAATCTGATGAGTTAAAGAGACTTATCAACATTGGAGATGAATATTATATGGTTGCTGTAGGTCTCTGTACACACCTAGGGTGTATTCCAGGTTATGATTCATCTAAGCAAGGCTTTTTGTGTGCTTGTCATGGTGGACAATATGATGGAACAGCTATGGTAACAAAAGCTCCACCTCCAAGAGGACTAGATATTCCTCCATTTAAGATAGATGGAACAAAACTAGTACTTGGTGAAGAGGGACCTGAATATAAAAAGATGTTGGCTGATGGCACAACAATGAAAGTATAGGGAGGGTTTAAATGGCACATTTTGAAAAAGCAAAAAGTTTAAACGAGTGGTTAGATCAACGTATTGGGATAAACACCCTTAAAAAAGTAATGCAGTCTGAGTATTGGATTCCAAAAAATATTAACTTCTTATGGGCAATGGGTATGGTCCTTGCAGCTACATTTGGTATTCTTTTAGTTTCAGGAATTTTCCTACTTATGTACTACAATCCAAGTACAGATTTAGCCTTTGACAGTGTAAACTACACGATTATGACAGAAGTTGGATATGGTTGGTTGTGGAGACATATTCATGGTGTTGGTGCATCTTTGGTCTTCTTAATCATCTATATTCACATGTTTACAGGTATCTACTATGGTTCATACAAAAAAGGTAGAGAGCTTATCTGGATTTCAGGTATGTTACTATTTGTACTTTTTTCTGCTGAAGCATTCTCAGGATACATGTTACCATGGGGACAGATGAGTTACTGGGCTGGTATGGTTATTACTAACCTATTCTCTGGTGGTTCACTCCATGCAGATGGTTTAGTTGAGTGGATTAGAGGGGACTACGTTCCTGCACAAGCATTCTTAAGTCGATTCTTTATGCTACATGTCCTTCTTATGCCGTTAGCAATTATTGGTGCTATTGTATTCCACTTTGGAACACTTAGACTTCCACACGTTAATAACCAAGACGGTAAAGAGATTGATTTTGAAGAGTCTGCACGATTATGGAAAGAGGGCACAACAGAATCTCGAAGAAAATCAGAAGTTATTCCATTCTCTCCTGTATTCTTAAGTAAAGATGTATTTGTAATGGGTGTCTACTTTATTCTGTTCTTCTACTTGGTATTCTACCACTTTGAGTTTGCAATGGACCCTGTAAACTTTGACCCAGCTAATGGTCTAAAAACTCCAACACATATTTACCCTGAGTGGTACTTCTTATGGTCTTATGAGATTTTACGTCCATTCCCAACTGACCCAGGTCTTGTAGCATTTGCTATTGCACAGGTTATTTTCTTTACACTTCCATTCTTGGATATGAGTCCAAATGTTGCACCTGCAAACAAAAGAGGGGCATTTCATATTTGGTTCTGGTTGATGTTGATAGATATGTTGGTCTTAACATTTATGGGTAAACTACCTCCAGAGGGTATTTGGAGTACAATTGGTCTAGTGGCTGCAATAACATTCTTTGTTCTTTGGATTTCACTACCAATTATTACAAAATTAGAAAAAAAGCTGTAAGGAGTATAGGATGAATAAAGAGTTAAAAATACTTGGAATTGTAGCAGCTTTTACACTTGTACTATATTGGGGAGTTGAGCCATTTGCTCACTCTCAAATGCACAAACATGTAGAAGGTCATAACTTTGTTTATGACGGAACTGCTGATATTGAAGAGGCTTCTAAAGATAAAAAAGAGGCTAAAAAGAAATTTTGGTCAGAGGTAAAAGAGATAGCTAAACTTAAAGGTGACCCAGTTGCTGGTGAAGCTACTTTTGCTATGTGTGCAGGGTGTCATATGGATGGTGCTACAAACATGGGTGGTGTTACACCTCCTAGTCTTGACCATGCAGGTGCAATTTATGACAAAAACTTCTTAATTGCACTTATTAAAGACCCAGCAATGGCAACCAATGTTGACCATAAATACCCTAATGGAACCATGAGTCACCCAATGGGTAGCATTACAACTATGGTAAATACTCCACAAGATATTGCAAACGTTGTTGCATACTTGAAAGCTAAAAAAGCTGGAGAAGTAACACCAAAAGAGGCATTTAAAGAGGCTTGTGGTAGATGTCACGCTAACCGTTATGGTAAGTTGACTCAATTAGGAGAGATTCCTAAAACCAAGTCAAACATTAAAACAGGTCAAGATATAGACAGAATGAAGTATGACCAAAAAGTGGCTACAGAGCAAAATGCTTTAGCTGATTACCTTGGTAAACTTCCACCAGATTTATCTATTATCTACAGAGCTAGATCTGAGCATTTCTTAGAGACACTTGTTGAGAACCCACAAAGCCAACTTCCAGGCACAGCAATGCCTAGAACAGGTCTCAACAAAGAGGGTTATGAGAAAGTAGTAGAGTACTTAGCTGAAACAGGTGACCCGTCTGCTCCAGCAAGAGCTATGGCAGGTCCATGGGTACTTGGATTCTTCTTATTGTTTACAATTTTAGCTTACTTATGGAAGCAATCTCAATGGAGAGATTTACATTAGTAGGAACATAACTAGAGCCAAGCTCTAGTTATTATTAGACATCTAAATTACTGTAGGTTCGATTTCATCGAACATCAAAACCAAACACCATAAATAAAATGATATTTATGGAAATTGAATTTTAATATCACGTTCGATAAAATCGAACCTACAAAAAAGATGTCTAAATATTTAACTATTCTTCTTTTTAATTGACACACATCATCACACTTTTATCTACTTTTAGTTAATCTAAGCAAAATTATTATTATGGATTATTATGCTTATAGATGGACACGGTCGAACCGTAAATTACCTCAGAGTTTCTGTTACTGAACGTTGTAACTTTAGATGCCAATACTGTATGCCAGAGAAACCTTTCTCATGGGTTCCACGCGAAAATCTACTCTCTTTTGAAGAGCTATTTTTGTTTATGAAAGTAGCCATAGATGAGGGTGTTACCAAAATTCGTATAACAGGTGGTGAACCACTTCTGCGTGAGGGCTTAGATAAGTTTATTAAAATGATTCATGACTATAAGCCTGATATTGATTTGGCTTTAACTACCAATGCTTACCTACTTTTTCAAACAGCACAAGCACTTAAAGATGCAGGACTAAAACGACTCAATATATCACTAGACTCTCTAAAGCCTGAAGTTGCTCATAAAATAGCCCAAAAAGATGTTTTAGAACAAGTTCTTAAAGGAATAGATAAAGCCTTAGAAGTAGGCTTAGGGGTTAAAATAAACATGGTTCCTCTAAAAGGAATTAATGATGGTGAAATTATTGATGTCATGGAGTATTGTATGGAGCGAAAGATAAAAATTCGTTTTATTGAGTACATGGAGAACCGTCATGCAAATGAGTCTCTTAGAGGAATGCACGGAAGAGAGATTTTAGAAAAAGTTAAAGAGAAATACACCATTCACGCTCTTGGACGTGAGGGGGCAAGTCCCTCTTTTAACTATAGTATTGAAGAGAATGGTTATGAGTTTGGGCTTATTGACCCACATAAACATGACTTTTGCGAAAACTGTAACCGTATTCGATTAACAGCTGAGGGACATCTAATTCCATGTCTATACTTTGATGAGGCGATGAGTATTGCAAAATCGGTTAAAGAGGGAGACATAGAGGGAGCAAGTCAAGTCTTGGCACAAGTACTTAGAGACAAACCTAAAGAGAACCGTTGGACAGAAGACGACCCTAGTGAAGAGAAAGAGATTTCTTCTAGAGCTTTTTATGAGACTGGTGGGTAATTTTTTTATGATAAGGCTTAATAATCTTTTTTTGCTATAATAAAACAAAGTAAAAAAGGAGCAAAGCTATGACCCAAAAGCAGATATTAGATTATCTCTCAACGCATAAAGAGAGATTTCAAAAACTCTATAATGTTAACAAAATTGGTATCTTTGGCTCTTATGCTCGTAATGAGGCTACTCCTGACAGTGATATAGATATTGTTGTAGATTTAAAAAAGAGTACAATGTTTGGATTGGTTGCTATTAAAAGTGATATAGAGGAGTATTTTAAAACTCATGTAGATATTGTTCAGATTAGAGATAGAATGAATGAACTTTTAAAAAAGAGAATTGAACAAGAGGCGATTTATGTATGATAAAGAGATAGTTCTAAACCTACTTGAAAATATGATTGGAGCTACAGAAAAAATTTTATATCGAAATAGAGATATTACTTCTATTGATGACTATCTAAAAGATGATAGTAGTTTAATGCTTCTTGATAGTTTATGTATGCAACTTATAGCTATTGGTGAGGCTGTAAAAAAAATTGATAAAGAGACAGATAAACAATTACTCAAAGCTTATACTCAAATTCCTTGGCGTGAAGTAGCAGGTATGAGAGATATATTGTCTCATCACTATTTTGATTTAAATGCAGAGGTTGTATTTGAAGTCACTACAGAGCATATTGAAGAGTTGCAGATTGTTTTGAAGAAGATTGTAGAGGATATATCATAAGGTATATTTTTTCTTAGACCTCTCTCTGTCACTTTTTTTTCTTTGTTTCGCAACGAAAGAAAGAAAAGTAACCAAAAAAAAGAAAGTGCGAAGGGCTATCGCTGTAAGATATTTCAATTAAAAGAAATGGTTAAAAATAATATTTTAAAGCCTAATATGGAGATAAATATATGAATGATTTGATTATTATTGAAGAATTAAAAGAATGGGATGTTCTAAAAAATTTTGATGAATCTCAAATTCGTAAAAGTTGGTAAAAAGTAGGTAAATCCGACGAGAAAAAAAGCCAATTTTAAGAAAAATAAGCTCTAATATCAAACATGAAGATGAAAAAGAAAAAAGAGCTATTATCAGAGCTAAAAAAAGTAAGTGACTTTAGAGTAGATGAACATAAGATAGAATATCCATTATACGAGCTATCCTATAACTGTTAAGGAGGATTTGAGTTCAGGGTTTGTGGAGTATATAGATAACAGTGAATATATAAATAATTTTAGAGAAAAACATTAAATCGGATAACTTTATGAACGAACTAAACCCCCAAACCCTAGCCCAACAACTAAAAACCCTAGCCAAACAAGCCATACCTATATACACACAAAAAGTAGAAGCCATAATCAACAACAAAATCCAAGACCATAACCAAATAGAGCTAACATTTGACTATATGCTAGATTTTTGTTATGACGATGAGATGCTACTTTTGTATAAAAAATTAGCTCGGTACTATTTTACTATTAATCCACAAGGTACAGCAAACTATATTAACTACTATAGAGAGAGGTACGAAGATGAGTAAATACAAAAGTGCAACAGCCCGTTGCACAATTAAGGAGCTAAAATGTTCTACCTAACCGAACAGTTCTTCTCAATCCAAGGAGAAGGCAAATACGCAGGTGTCCCATCGTACTTTTTAAGAACAGGTGGGTGTAATCTAGCTTGTGCTGGATTTAAAGCTAGTTATAATGTTAAAGGGCAAGAGAAGATGGGGTGTGATACCTATTTTGCTGTAGATAGTCACTTTGCTTCCTCTTGGGAGAAAGTAGAAGAGGCTTTTGAACTTATTGAACATTTAAAAGAGGAGTTTTCTACTATTGGGTATCTGCCTCAAGTGGTTATTACGGGGGGTGAGCCGTTGATGTACCATAAGGATGAGGCTTTTTATAGTGTAATCACTTGGTTAGTAGAGCAGGGCATTCGTATAACCTTTGAGACCAATGGAACAGTAGAGATTGATTTTGAGGCTTATCCTAGTTATAAAAAAACTATTTTTGCTCTATCTATTAAACTTGCAAACTCAGGTGAACCAAAATATAAACGCATTAAACCACAAGCCATTTCCAATATTGTAAATAACTCATCTGATAGCTTTTTTAAATTTACGATTGATAAAAAGTTGGTAAATAGTACAGCTTTAGAAGAGATAAGAGAGATAACCTCTGCTTTTACAAATCCTACTATCTACTGTATGCCTGTAGGTGAGAGTCGTGCTAATATTTGGCATAATGACCGAGCTGTCTTTGAGTTTTGTATGAAACATGGGTTTAACTACAGTGATAGGTTACATATACGGGTTTTTGATACTACTCAGGGGGTTTAATATGTAGGTTCGATTTTATCGAACGTCAAAATCAAATATGAAAAACAAAATGATATTTATGGAAATTAAATTTTAATATCACGTTCGATGAAATCGAACCTACAGGACGTTATAAGTTTAAATCATTGACAGAGAAATTGCCCCTACGGGTTAAACAACTTTTGATATAATTCGCGTAATATATATTTAAGGATTTATAAAATGGGACAAACCATTACTGAAAAGATTTTCTCTGAACACGCTGGGCGTGAGGTGAAAGCAGGGGAGATTGTTAGAGTTGATATTGATATGATTATTGGGAATGATATTACAACTCCAATATCTATTAGAGCATTTGAAGAGTCAGGAGCTGAGAAATTGGCTCGACCTGACAACTTTTGTATTGTTATGGACCACTACATTCCTGCAAAGGACATTGCTTCTGCAAACCAAGCGAAGATTTCGCGTGATTTTGCGATTAAGCATGACATGAAACACTTTTTTGATGAGAAAGATATGGGGATAGAACACGCCTTGCTTCCTGAAAAAGGTTTGGTTGTTCCTGGTGATGTGATTATTGGGGCAGACTCACATACCTGTACTCATGGTGCGTTGGGAGCATTTTCTACAGGTATGGGAAGTACCGACTTGTCGTTTGGTATGATTACTGGTGGAAACTGGTTTAAAGTACCAGAGACCATTAAGGTAGAGCTTTCAGGGAAACCAAGTGAGCATATCTATGGAAAAGACATTATCTTGGAGCTTATTCGTCTAATTGGGGTTGATGGGGCGTTGTATAAGACCATTGAGTTTACTGGTGATACCATTGCTCATTTAGGAATGGCAGACAGATTCTCTATAGCAAACATGGTTATAGAAGCTGGAGCAAAAAATGGGATTTTTGCTGTAGATGAGGTAACAACACAATACTTAGATGAGAGAGCCAAGGCAAATGGTGGATTAAGAGCTGAACCAAAAGTTCACTACTCTGATGACGATGCAGAGTATTGTCAAGTTATCAAAATAGATGTAGCAAACCTCTCACCTGTAATCGCTTACCCATTCTTACCAAGTAATGGTAAGAGCATGGAAGAGGCTGCTGCTGATAACTTAAAGATAGACCAAGTAATGATAGGTTCATGTACCAATGGACGTATAGAAGACCTTAGAATAGCTGCAAAAATAATGGAGGGTAAAAGGGTTGCACGTCATACACGTATGATTGTTACTCCTGCTACACAAAAGATATTGCTTCAAGCTCAAAAAGAGGGCTTAATGGAGATACTTATTAACGCTGGTGCTGTTGTCTCTAATCCTACATGTGGTGCATGTTTGGGTGGTTACATGGGAATCTTGGGTGATGGTGAACGTTGTGTTGCTACAACCAATAGAAACTTTGTAGGTCGTATGGGTGCTAGAACCTCTGAAATTTACTTAGCAAACTCTGCTGTGGCTGCTGCTTCTGCCATAGCTGGGTATTTGGTTGACCCTAGAGCTTAATTTTACCTTTTTGGTTCCCTCTTTTTAGGGAACTAAGCAACTTTTACATTTTCATGCTTTCTAATATAAATATCTACTTTTTATGAAATAATTCCTTTTGACCTCTTCTAAAACTACTTTTCTATATGTAAAATAATGTAATTCAATAGAATTAATGCTTTTCAATATAGATAAAAACAATAAAAATTAATTCTTAATCTAAACTTAAAACAATTTTACTGTTTTTAATAAAAAATATATATTTAATGATTTAACTTATGATAATATTCTATATGTTAATTATATATTATATTTAATAAAATTATAAGGTAATGAAATGAGTAAATATATTTTATCTATTTATATTTTTATTATTCAAGTTTCATATGCCGTAGGTGTTCCTGCAGGAACAGAGATTAAAAACGTAGCTCACCTTGCCTATACGGTAGATGAAGTTGAGTTTTCTACTACGAGTAATACGCTTGTTGATATTGTAGACCAAAAAGTAGATATGAAGATGGTTTGTCAAGAGAGTGAATCTGTTGTTGTAGGTATTGGTGAAAAAAAGAGAGCCATGAGCTTTATTTTGAACAATACAGGTAATGGAAAAGATACTTATAACTTCTCTCCTATAGAAGGTGAAACTTTGGATTTTACCGTTTCAAATAAAGAGATTTATCTTGATAATGGTGATGGTGTTTTCTCTGAAGAGGATAGCTTGGCATCTGATGTTGATATTCCAGCTGATGGAAATGTTACGCTTTTTTTAGTAAGTGACATACCTGATGATGCTGATAAATTTTCTTACAATGGAATAAAAGCATCTTCAGCCATACAAGACTCTTTGGTTTATGGTGACTCTAAAAAGTTAGATAACTTTTATGCCGTTATGGCAACTCATGAAGATGCTAAGTCAGATGTTTGTGCCTATGAGGTCTCTCATTTGGCTTTGGCATTGGAAAAAACAGCCACGCTATCTAGCGATAAAGTTTATAGTGGAAGCACCATTCACTATAAGATAGATGTTAAGGTTATAGGTGAGGGTACGATAAAAGATATTGTAGTTAATGACAATATCCCAAAAGGTACAACCTATATAGAAGATAGTCTGAAGCTAGATGGTGTAACAGCAGGTGACTTTAATGGTACGGCTGTCTCGGTAGTTTTGGCTTCTATAACGCAAACAAAAGCAAGTTCTGACCCTAAACATCAAGTTACCTTTGATGTACGGGTTCAGTAGTAAATTTAATATAAAGGAAAAAAAATGAAAAAATTCGTAATGGCATCAGCCCTATTATTGACAATGGTTCAAGCAAACGTAACAATTAACACTGCTTCGTTTCAAGAGCGGACAAAAGTAAGCCCAAGTGGTGAAAAAGTAAAAGAGTGGGTAAAAGCATCAAAAGTTGTTCCTGGAACAGTCATTAAATACGTGAATACTTTAGATAATTCTGGTGATAAACCTGCAACTAAATTGGTAGTTAATAACCCTGTTCCTGAAAACATGGAGTATGTGGCGAACTCTGCATCTTGTCAAGGTAGTTGTGTTATCTCTTATTCTGTAGATGGTGGAAAAACCTACAAGCAACCAGAAGAACTTTTTTTAGGTGTTGGAGAAGATAAACATTTGGCTAAAGCTTCAGAATATACAGATATTAGATGGGTGATTGATAGTTTAGGTGCAACTTCACAAAGCTCTGTTGAGTATAAAGCTCGATTAAAATAAGTGGTTTTTTTGACCCTTAAAGAGAGTACTTTTTAGAGCGTTGTTCTTAAGGGTTGAAAGACTCGAAATTGGAAAATAAGGAAAAGATTATGAAGAAAATTATAAGTATTGCAGCAGCAATGGTGTTATGTTCTGTAGCTGTTAGTGCTGCAGGAACAGCGTCAGGAACTGATGTTACCAATACAGCAACACTCAGTTTTAGTGTGGGTGGAGTTGCTCAGACAGATGTTGTATCAAATACAGATACATTTAAAGTGGATAAGAAAATTGATTTTATTTTAAGCCATGAAGATACACCAAAACATTTAATTGTTGTGGCTAATAAGCAAGACAATGAGCGTAGCTTTAAGCTAGTAAATGAATCGAATGAAATTCAAGACTTTACAGTAGCTGTTAGTAATTTAAGTGGAAATGAGAGTTATGATGGTAAAGCAGACAGTGCTGATATGCAAAATCTTGAAATCAGTATTGATGGTGGAACAACTTGGGATGCAGGACCTGTAACTGTAACTGATTTAGGTGTAGATGCAGAGTTAATTATTAAAGTTCGTGGTGATGTACTTGCAAATGCTACTGATGGTGAAGTAATGAACGTACAACTTGAAGCAACAGCAGTTCAAGATGGTACAACAACAGCAGAAGTGAATACAGGTGATGCCACTGGTGCTGATAGAAAAACTGAAAAAGATACTGTACTTGGAGAAGGTGCTGGTGTAACAGATTTTGCCAATACAGAATTTGATGGTAAATACTCTGCATGGTCAGGATATTTGGTTAATACACCAAATGTTAGTTTGACAAAGCTTTCATGTGTTTGGAAAGATGAAGTGACAGCAGATTTAACAAAGTCTAAACGTATTCCTGGTTCAACAGTTGTTTATGTTTTTGATTTGAAAAATACAAGTGCCTCTACTGATGCAACAGGTGTTGCTTTGACAGATAGTATGTCTGATAACTATGATGTATCAGGTACAGCTGCTAGTGCAAAAGCGATAACGGGTGTCGATATAGCTACTCCTTGTTCTTGTGATAATGGTAATGAGACAGGTGGAAATGGTGGAGTAGATATTAGTGCTGATGCTTCTTTATCTGGTCAAGACCTGACACTTTCAAATTTAAGTGTAACAAAAAATTCACATACATGTGTCTCAGTGCAAGTAAAACTTAAATAAGTTTCAAAACCCGTAGGGTGTAGTCCCCGACTACACCGTCAAAACAGAATTAAAATGTTCAAAACAAATAAACCAAATGAAAGGAGAAACAAACAATGCAAAAAATAATTAAATACTTTATCCTCACTATGCTGTTTCTCTTTTCGTCTGTTTTATATGCGTTAGAAGCAGGTGATATTATTTCCAACACAGCAACTGTAAACTACAGTGTTCATGGAGTAAGTAAAAAAGTAAAATCAAATACTTTAACACATACCATAGAAGAGAGTGAAGCAGAGATTTCATTTTTGTACTCAACTCAAAGTGGTACACAAACAGCTGTTATGGGAGCCAGTGCTTACCGTGATGAAAATGGGATTTGGCAAGTGAGTGAGAGTGCTACTTTGGCAGATGGAACGGTTATAGGAGCTGACTCTTTAGTAAACTTAGAAGATACAGGTTTTTATGGGACTAAAGATACAGCCATTATAAGAGTGGTTGACCTTGACCAAAATGTAGACCGTAATGTTCGTGATGTGATTGAGGTAACCGTTACTTCTAAGAATGGAGATACCGAGGTACTGAGACTAGAAGAGAGCAGTGCTGATAGTGGAATTTTTATTGGGTACATTGTTCTTTCTGATAGTAAAAATAAATCTTATGACAATCGTCTTTATGTTGAAGTGGGTGATACCATTGTTGCCAATTATGATAACGATAGCATCGCTGTTAAGAGTGACTCAGCTGTAGTGGTTTTGAAAAAAGATTTTAACATTTGGGTAGAGAAACAGGTCAATAAAACGGAAGCATCTGTTGGTGAGCTTTTGGAGTATACCTTAACCGTACATAATGATGAGGCGTTTAAAGTAGATGACTTGACTATCCATGATGCTCTGCCTTTGGGCTTGAAGTATAAAAGTTCTAAAGAGCGTGTTAATCTTTCTTCTGATGGTAAAACATTGGATTTTACTGTAGATAGTATGGAGGCAAATTCTGAAGTAGAAGTAAAATTTATAGCCTCTGTTACAGCTGGAGTTCATAATGGAAAAGTGACCAATAGAGCTTGGGTAACACAAAGTAATGTCTTTAGCTCAAACATCGCAACGGCTACTACTAGCATAAAAGAGGAGCTGATGAGAAGCAAGGGGATTATCATCGGTCATGTTTATGATAAAAAGCAAAAATCTAAAGGTATAGCAGGAGTAAGACTCTATCTTGAAAATGGAATGTATGTTGTAACAGATACGCAAGGAAAGTACCACTTTGAGGGGGTAGATACTGGACGACATATTGTTCAAGTGGACAAAGCTTTACTTCCTAAAGGTTACGAGATGGCAACTTGTGAAGAGACTGCACGTAGAGCAGGTAAAAACTTTTCAGAGTTTGTAAATGTGGGACGTGGAGCTTTAAAACGTGTAGATTTCTGTCTAAAACGCAACAAAGAGAAGTTGGCTAAAAAGGTAGAAGAGAAAGCATTTTCTATTCCTACCAAAGTAGCAACTATGCCAGAGTATAGGGTAAAAGATTTGAATACTAAAGATAGCAGGGCTATCTTATGGCCACCTAAAGGGCATGTGCCTTTTATTCCTAGTATAAAAATGGCGATTAAACACCCTAAAGGTGAACGTGTTGATATTTGGCTTAATGGGCAGAGAGTCTCTAAGATAAACTATGATGGTAATGTTGCCTCTAAAAAGTCTAAAAATGTTATTGATTTGTATAAAGGGGTTGATTTACTAGAAAGAGGCAATCTTATTAAAGTGGAATATTTTGACAAGTCTAATAAACTAGTAGAGACATTAACACGTAAAGTTCATGTCTCTTCGGCTCCTGTGCAAGTGGTTTATGTGAAAAAGAACTCTCACGCTGTGGCTGATGGTAAAACTTCACCAGTAATAGCTGTGAAGTTTTTAGATGATGCAGGGAAGCCTCTACGTTCAGGAATTACTGGAACATTTTCGGTTGAGGCTCCTTATGTTTCACAAGGGGTTATAGACCAATTAAAAAATAACCCACTAGTAACAACTGCTACGCAGAGTCGTTATACGGTTCACTCTGATGGAATTGCCTATATTAAACTGCAACCTACCACAGAGTCGGGTGAAGTGACGCTACATTTTCAACTTCAAGGTCATGATGAGGTGGTTCGTGCTTGGTTAAAGCCTGAACTACGTGAGTGGATTATGGTTGGATTTGCAGAGGGAACAGTAGGGTACAACACTTTAAAAGGTCATAAAGAGTCATTACAAGATATAGGGGCAGAAGATAAGACCATTACAGAAGGTAGGGTTTCATTTTTTGCCAAAGGAGCCATAAAAGGTGACTGGTTGCTTTCAATGGCGTATGATACAGGTAAAGACACCTCAAAGAGTAAATTTTTTGATGAGATAGACCCGAATGCGTACTACACGCTTTATAATGACAACAGTCAACAAAACCAAGAGGCAGCGAGTCGAAAGAAGCTCTATGTAAAAGTGGAGAAAGAGCAGTTTAATTTGCTCTATGGGGACTATAGCACAGATTTGTCCTATACGGAACTCTCTAGTTACTCTCGTAGATTTACAGGGCTTAAGGGTGAGTATCATGGTGAGAAAGTAGAGGCTAAAGCTTTTGCAACACATACAGAACAGCTCTTTATAAAAGATGAGATTCGTGGTGATGGAACGTCAGGGTATTATTATCTGAAATCTAAAAATATGATTCAATTCTCTGAAAAAATCACCATAGAGGTTCGTAACCGATACCGAGCAGAAGAGGTAGTCTCTACTAGAAGTCTGCAACGTTTTAGAGACTATGAGATAGATTACGCTTTAGGTAGAGTCTACTTTAAAGAGCCTGTTTATAGTAATGATGAGAACTTTAACCCTCGATTTATAGTAGTAGACTATGAAGTTAAGGGCGATGGTGGTGAACACTACACTTATGGTGGGCGAGGAGCTGTGAAAGCTCTTAATGGAAAAGTAGAAGTAGGTGGAACGTATATTTCAGAAGATTCAGGTAAAAAAGTCTCTAAACTTATGGGTGCAGATACCACCGTTCAGATAGGAACAGCTACCCGTCTTAAAGCTGAGTATGCAAAAACTAAGACTACTGAAGATGGTATCTCTAGTCAAGGTGATGCAAAATTAGCAGAGATAGAACATGTTAGTAATGGTGTTTTTGCCAGAGCCTACTACCGTGAACAGGAGTCAGCTTTTGGTTTGGGTCAGTTGAGTTCCTCTTTGGGTGCAACGCGTAAGATAGGGCTAGATGTTTCACAACAGTTTGAAAATCGTCAAAGTCATAGACTCTCTATGTACCGAGATAGTGACTTGCTAACCGATGTAGACTCTGATGTAGTAGATTTTAGAATGGAGTTTGACAAGCTAAACTGGGATGCCTTTGCTGGGTACAGATACTCAAAAGTAAGCACCGAAGAGGAGATGGCACAGCAGTTACTTTTTGGTGGCTCTTATGGTTTCTTTGACCAACGTTTAAAGTTGTCAGCAATGCATGAGCAGACCATTTCAGACAAAGAGAGTGAGCTTTTCCCTACCAAAACAACGCTTGGTTTAAACTATGCTTTGAACTCCTCTATGGACTTCTTCTCTGCTTATGAGTGGACAGAGAAGCTAGAGCAGGGAAGAGCAGGGGTGAGAGTGAGACCTTGGTCAGGTATGACCATAGAGAACACGACCCTTTCGGAGTTTTCTAATGACAGCCGAAACATCTACAACACTTTAGGTGGTGTTCAGAGTTTCCAAGTGAATGAGAAGTTGGGGTTAAATATTGGCTATGAGAGGGGTGAGATGCTTCGCTCTTCAAATACCTTAGAGGAGAATTTATCTTTGGAAGATAAATCTTTTTCAGCGTATCGTTTAGGTCTTAACTATAATGAGGGAACGTACTCTGCTAATGTAAATGGAGAGTTACGAAAAGGAGAGGATGAAGAGAAACTAAATCTCTCCTCTGCTGTCTATAGTCAAACAAGTGATATGTTGGCATTGGCTCTAAGTGGAAGTTACAGTGATGAAGATGGAAAAAAGCGAAAACAAAACGATGCAAATGTACGTTTTTCTTTAGCCTACAGACCTGAAGATGATGGAATGATAGTTTTAGATAAGTTGGATTTTATCTCTTCTAAAACCGAAGAGGAGGCAGAAGTATTTAAAACTCAAAAGATGGTAAACAACTTAAATGTAAACTTGATTCCAACAGATAAAAGCGAACTCTCTTTACAACACGGCTTTAAATATGTAGTAGATACAGCTAATGATTTTGAGTACAAAGGGGTAACACAACTCTTTGGCTTAGATGCACGTTATGAGCTTAGTAAATCTTGGGAGCTTGGTGTTCAGGGTTCTATGCTTTATGCACAAAGTGCGAACAATATGGACTATGGTTTTGGACTCTACTCGGGGCATAACTTGTTTGATAATATGGTGTTGACTCTTGGTTATAACTGGGAAGGTTTTGAAGATAAAGATTTCTCTTTGCAGACCTATAGAGTGGAAGGTCCTTACTTTAGATTTAATATGAAGTTTGACCAAGATAGTTTAAAAGATGTGGTTAAGGGTATGTCGTGGTAAAGTTTTTATTTATAATTTTATTCTCTTCATTTGCTTTTGCAGATTTGCAGTATTTGAAAAAGAGTATTGTTTCCCAAACAGCTTTTGAAAATGTCACAACAGATTGGGTTGAAGATGTACACTCTTCTGGTTCTGCTAGAGATGATGGGATAGACCAAGATGTACCATTAGGATTTACATTTAGATTTAATGGAACAGATTATACAGAAGTAGATATAGATTCAAATGGTTATCTTGTATTTGGTGATGACCCAAAATCAGTCTATACAAATGAAGAGCTTCCTCAGACAAACAAAAGCCAGAGTATATACCCTTATTGGGATGATTTAAACCTTGCTAAAGGGGGAACTTTAAAGTATGATACGCTAGGTTCGGGTGAAAATATTCATTTTGTTGTTTCATGGGAAAGTGTACCTCAATATCCATCCAATGGTTTATATAGTTTGCAAGTAGTCCTTTATAAAAATGGAGATATTCGTTTTCGCTATGATTCTACTAGTAGTGTTGATGGAGGTTCTGCAACAGTTGGTGTGCAAGAAAGCAATGATAATTATGATGCACATTCATATAATAGTACAGAAAATTTTGATGCCAGTAAAGATATTTTATATACTTTTCTTTCTGCAAAACTGGCTGTGTCTAAAACTTCTTGCATACTCTCTGATTTGGTCAATGGTACAAATAATCCGAAACGTATTCCAGGAGCAACCATTCGATATGCATTAGAAGTTAGTAATACAGGTGAACTGGATGCAGAAGATGTATTGGTCAATGATAGTTTGAGTTCTGAATTTGATGAAACAACCATTCAAAATTTACAGATTCAAGATGGAGCTTGTGATTGTCTAGGTGTTACTTCAGCAAGTAATAATGGTGTAAATGGAACGGATAATGGAGAAAATCCAATAGCTTTAGATTTTGGAACAGTAGCTAGTAAAACTGTTGAATGTGGCTATTTTGAAGCAGATTTAAAATGAAAATAGTCTCTCTATTATTACTCTTAACCATCTCACTCTTCTCTCATGCAATTACAGAAGATTTAGAGTATCAAAAAATCTCAGGAGTAGGGTATAGTTGGAGTCATGTAAGCTTTGCTAATAACTATAGTGATGCCATTGTAGTCTGTTCAAATGTTTTACCTAGTAGTAATGATAATGAAGCAGTGGTTCGTGTTAACAATATTAGCTCTACAGGATTTGATGTCAAAATTCAACGACCTCAAGATAGTGATGCAGGGTACAGTACCGATGTCTATTGTATTGTCTCTGATGAGGGGAGCTACTCTGTACCTTTTAAGTATGAAGCTCATAAGGTACTCTCTACTGGAACAAGTGGACAGTATGTTACGGATGATTGGAGTGCATCAAATACTGAAGATGTTTCAAATGCAATTGTTCAAACCTATACAAAACCAGCTGTTTTAGGACAAGTAATGAGTTTTAATGATGCTAAATTTTCTACTTTTTGGTCGTTTGATTGTGACAATCGAAAAAATAGACCTTTTCAAGATGGTATGGCAGATGGTATTTGTGTCGGAAAACATATAGGGCAAATTAATGAGTCACGAGCCAATGAGACCTTAGGTTATATGGTTGCTGAAGCAGGAGTTTATGAGCTAAAAGATTTCTCCATCGCTGTAGATTATGGGGCTGATAGTGTTAAAGGGGTAGGTGACTCTCCTGCCTATAGCTATACCTTAGATAAAAGCTATAGCGAGGGGGTAGTAACCCAAGAGGCGATGGATGGAGTTAATGGAAGTTGGTCTGTACTCTATGGAAACACTCCTTTTGGAACAACTTTAGACTTGGCTGTAGATGAAGAGACTGTAGCTAACGATACAACAAGAAAACATACAAGCGAAAATGTTGCCTATTGGCTTTTTGCTTATGACCCTATTACTCCTGCTGAGATGAAGATAAATGAGGTGCTTTACCAAGAAGTTACAGGAGGAAGTTCAAATGAGGAGTTTATTGAGTTTTATGTAACACAATCAGGGAACTTAAAAAACTATCTTACCTCTGACCAAGATGGTAAGTCGCATCAGTATCGCTTTCCCAAACACGCTGTATCTAAAGGTGACTATATTGTTTTACATACAGGAACAGGTATAGACTCAGTTAACGGAAATGTACATCATTTCTATCAAAACTCAACAGAACTTTTAAATAATACAGGTGATGAAATTTTACTTATAAAACCAAGTAATGACGACACTACCATCGTTGATGGAGAGATTATTAGTGGGTATCCTTTTGACTATATGAGTTATATCTCAGCAGGAGATGGCATTCCTACAAGTACTAATGGAGTAACACTCTCTTGGGATAGTAGTGAAATCTCTCGTTTAGACAATGCCTCAGATGGTACCTCTATCTCTTTAACCCCTAATGGTCAAGATGGAGACAGCTCTCTTTGTTGGGAGTTAACAGCTACGACCATTGGCTCTGAAAAAGCTACAAACTGTACCAACTATATAGCCACAGTAGATAGTAATACCAATGCAAATATGGTCAACAGTATTGGCTCAATTAATACCCTCTTGCCCGATATAAAACTGAGTAAAACATCAGTGACTATCTATGACCCTATTAATGGAACTACTAATCCAAAAGCAATACCCAATGCTCTTGTAAAGTATACGATTGATGCTAGAAATGAAGGCTTAGGAAAAGCAGACAGTGATACTCTTGTCTTAACCGATGCTGTCCCTGCAAAAATGAAAATGTGTGTCAGCACAGTAAGCCAATGTAAAGAGGTAACGTTTGTAGATGGAGCAATAAGTTCAGAATTGACACTAGGTACTGTAAAATATTCAGACAATGGAGGTTCAGATTTTACCTATACTCCAACAGCTGATGCAGAAGGTTTTGATATGGCTGTTACCAATATTCAAGTTAAGTTAGATGGTGCTTTTAAAGAGAGTGATGGAACAAATCATCCCTCTTTTGATATAGAACTCTATATGGGTGTCAAATAGAAGCTTACTACACGATTAATGGGTTATTCTTATGCTATTATAATTTTTTAGATTAGATAAAAAAGGAACATATATGATTCGAGTGCTATTTGTTATTTTACTTATGGTAAATATCTCTTATGCTGGGGAAGCACGTTATTTTATTAAATTTGGAAGTTTTAAAAATTTACAAGTAGTAGAGAAGAGTATTGCTAAAATGCCAAAATCTTTACGTTCACATGTAAGTATAGTGCGTTCTAAGGGCTGGTATATTCCTTTTGCTTATTATAAAAAAAGTAAAAAAGGACTTTATAAAAAAGTAAGAGCCTATAGACGATATTTCCCAGATGCTCAGGTTGGTCATGGACGTAAGATGTTTGGTAAAAAAGTGGTTTATAAATTTGGAAAGAGAATAAAAAATGTATCAGCCAAAAAAGTATTAAGTAAAAAAGTAAAACATAGTAGAAAAAAAAGGGTGAGAAGAGAGAGACCCGTAACACTTCAAAATGTAGCTATCTCATCAGATGATAATACTTTAAACATACCCGTTCAAAGCTATAGTAGCCAAAATATCCCCTCTATTTTAGAAGCATTACCTATGAACTCATCTATTGCTTCCACTACAAAAAAAGAACCAAAAAACTCTAAAAACTTTACGAAACAGATGTTAAGTGGACATCATTATTACATGACATACAAGGCAGATAAGGGTGGAACAAATCTACTTATAAAGGTAAGCTTTGGAGCAGATAGTGTAACGTATCAACCTGTGTTGGGAGATATGCAAATGACTCAAGCACACTATCTTGTAGAGAATAATAGGCTCTATATGTTTGCAGATAGTTTCTCTAGTGATGGAGCCTACTCAACGCTTGATAAGCATAGAAAAAACTACTTTTTAGTCTCATCTTGGATGGGTAAAAAGAAGTTAAATACACTTCGCTACTACTATAGGTTAAATGATGCAAAAAAGTATTTGGGTGAAGATACCTCAACAGGATTATCAGAAGTTTTACAAGAGGGTAATTTTGATGAGTTCTTTTTAGATGAAGATGATTATTAAAGGGGTGTAATAACTATTTGATATTATTATATAAAAGTTTTAAGTAAAGTTATATATAATAAAATAAAATATTTTATAACAAGGATAGTTAAAATGAAGAAACTATTTCCACTGCTTTTTCTGACAACGTTAGTACAGGCAGAAATGACACCTCAAAATGTATTTGTAAAAAATTGCTTGGGTGACTATAAAAACAGCTACCTTTCACAAAAAAATCATAAAGCCTTTGTCTATGCAAGAGAGAGTGATACAGGAAAAGATAGATGTAATTGGTCGTATGGGTATGCTACGGTTGAAGAAGCAATAGAGAGTGCCATGAAAGGGTGTCAGTCTGTGATGCTCAATGCAGAGTGTAAAGTAGTGGACAAAGATGGTGTATTTAAGGTGTCAGATGGTGCATTTACGAAGCTTGTTCCCGTTGATGATACTCCTTTGAGCAAAGAGGAGAGAGAGAAACTTAATAAAGAGGCAAAAGGAGTTATCAGGGGAAACTGCTTACCTTTTTTTAACAAAAACTACTTGACAGCAAAAGGGCATAAGGCTTTTGCATACAGTATAGATGCCAATGGTAACTATGCCTGTGGCTATGCTTATGGTCATTCGCTTATAGAATCCTCTAAAAAACAAGCCATAAAATCATGTGGTGAAAATAAGTTAAAACGTGCTAACAAGGCACCTAAATCACCCTGCAAAGTCTATGCTATAGACAAACAAATAGTGATGGATTTAAGTGATTTTGGGATTAAAGTAGAGCCTAAAAAAGATAAGTTTTTAAGCTCCGAGGAGTATTCAAAGCAACTTGAACTGGCTAAAGAGATAATTGATGATGGTGCGTGTTTGATGCAGATGAAGTACTACTTACGAGGAAAGACACAACAAGCATACTACTTTGCAAAGTCTAGTAATAAACAAGCTTGTGGACGAAAAGAGGAAGCATTTACCATGAAACAAGCTAAAGATGAAGCTAAAAAGAGCTGTGAAAAAATGGCAAAAGAGAAAGGCATTAAAAGTGGATGTAAACTTCTAGCCCAGAACTATGAAATAGTAGGTAAAGCAAGTGATTTTGGTGGATTGAAAGAGGGAAAAGAGGATTTTGTAAATGCTATCTATAAAGGCAATATCAAAAAGATAAAATCCTACATAGAAAAAGGTTATGATGTAAACACCATCTCACCTAAAGCTGGTATGACTCCTCTTTTTGTTGCAGGAGGAAAAGGTGACAAAGAGTTTTTTGATGAACTTATTAAAAAAGGTGCAGACATCAACCACAAAGCAAATGATGGAAGCTCACTTCTTATCGCAGCTGTACTTGGTAGAAATGTAAATATTGTTAGAACTCTACTTAAAAAAGGGTTGGATATTAACCTAAAAGGTACTGATGGAAACACGCCTCTGCATGCTTCTTTTATAATGCTAAATACCTATATAGCTGGTATTTTGATGAGACATGGTGCAGATGCAAGTATCAAAAATGATAAGGGAGTTAGTGGATATGATTTGGCAAAAAAATGGAAAGTAGATTTAGACAAGATGAAAACGCTCAAGGCTAATGAGCCTGACTATGATGGTACATTGCCTCTCTTTTATGCTGCTAAAAATGGAGATGAAGAGGGTATAAAAAAGCTTGTCGCTCAAAAAGCAAATTTGAACCATGTAGACAGTAGAGGTTTTTCTCCTCTTTGTATTGCAAAAGATATTAAAACAATGAAACTTCTACTTAAATTGGGGTCTGATATTAATGCAAAGGATGAGGATGGAAACACTCCTCTTATGAACCTAGCTACAATGATAGGTGAAAAAGAAAAAGTTAAAGCACTTCTTGACTTGGGTGCTGATACCTCTATTAAAAATAAAGAGGGGAAAATGGTTTTTGATTTGGTAGCAGAGGATAAATTTGTGAGTAAAGAGATTAAAGAGTTGTTTCAAAAGAAAAAATGATGAAAAACTTATTAACAGAGATTGAAAAAGAGTTAAAACGATTAAAACTTCTTAACAAAGAAAGAACACTCAATGGAATATGTGATTTACCTTTATTTTTAATACAAGACTCTCATGCTAAAACGTTTCATATGATGAGTTATGATATGGAAGAGGAGAAAGAGTATTTACGCATTGAGCATTTTTTTAAAAATAATGAGAGTGTAGAAATAAAAAAATTCAATAGTGAAAACAATGCATTAGAGATAGAATTAGAAGTTAATGGTCAAACATTTAAACGTGTCTGTAATGAGGATGAGGTCTATTCAGATTTTCATCCTTTTTTTGAACTACTTGTTGAGATGAACGCTGCTTTAAATGGTCGATTTCTTTCTGTTCCACATTTAGGAGCATATGTCTTTTGTGGAATCTATATTGAAGAGAGTAAAGAAGCAAAGAGACTAGAGGAACTTTTTAGTTTATATGCTGTATCGGCTAGAGAGACTCCTCAATTAACTATAAACGTCTATCCAAGTAAAGCTCAAAATAGTAAACTACAAGATGCAGACTTCGAGTTACTTAAAGAGAATATTCCTCAAAGTACAAGCATTAATCACAGTATTATCTCTCCTGATAAACAGAAGTTTATTATGGCTTGTACTGATGAAAATATCTATATTTGGAATAAAAAAGAGAAAAGCTTAGAGCGAAAACTTGTGGGACATAGTGACCATGTTAATGTACTGGCTCATCACCCTAGAAAAGATATTTTAGTCTCAGGTGCTTGTAGTGTAGATAGTACACTTAAAATTTGGGACAGCAAAAACTATAAGCTCCTAAAAACCATCGGTGAGCAAGGAGATGAAAATACCAATGTAGATGACCCTAAGAATAAAAGCTACTATCGACTAGAGTTTATAGATGGTGGAAATTATCTTGTTGCTATATACGTTAACCCTGAAGATGAACATACATTAGAAATTTTTGAAAGCGAAAACTTTACCTTAGTTCAGACTACGGCTCTAAGATTTAAAGTTGATCTGTTTAGTGCTTCTTTAAATGGAGGGCTATTGGCTTTTTACAATGACAGATATGAAACCACCATACAAATTTTAAGTTTTAAAAACAACACAATAAAAGCATACAAAGAGTTCTTTGCCCATATACCTGAGTTTAGCAAATTATTTTTTAGTGAAGATAACCGATACCTTTGTGAATACGATAGCCAAAATAACTGTAAGAATTTATGGGAAATAGAAAAAGAAAGTTTTTCTGTAAAGAAACATAAAGGATACATAGACCAAAGTCAAGTTAGTTTAGCGTTTTGCATGTTAAGTAAAGAGAATTTATTTGCTATTCAATACCGATATAAAATTGTTGTTTGGGACAGTACAACCAAAAAAATAAAACTTGAAATTAAAGAAGATTCTCATAACTATCAAAGCATTAACTTTAGTCAAGATGCTCTCTATCTTATTAAATACTATGATGAGACACAGAAGGTTTGGTCTATAGAGAGTGGAGAACTGCTAGAGGAGGAAAATGAGATAGATGAAATTGTATCAACAGCTTCAAATTCAAGCTTTTTGTTAAAAAACTTAGATAGAATCGCCATGAATGATTCAGCCTCTTCTATGGTTTTCCTTCAAGAGCTTTACGATAGCCAAACAGATACTTTAAGTCGAAACCTTATCTTTTTTAACCGTGAGAAAAAAGAGCTAAAACGTCTTTTTATAGATGATTTAGTAGATACAGATGGCATCTACTTTATAGGCAATGAAAAATATATTTGTGTTACTCAAAACAATGCTTTACGTATATTTGAAGCAGAGAGTCAAAGAGAAATTATCGCTGATGAGTATAGAGAGCTTTTAGAAAAAAAGTTAATGTTTAATATTACAAAAATAGAAGAAATAGTAGATGAATCAAGAGCTATAAAAAAAGAGGAAGATGAGTATCTATTTTTTACTAAAGAACTCTACGCACAAGCCTTTAACCCCAAAGGAAACATACTAACTGTTGGAACAGAAAAAGGCATAGAGTTTTGGGACATAGAAGCTAAAAATTTTGTAATGAGTTGGGAGATTAGTGATGGCACCTATTTAAATCATGCAGGTGAACTTTCATATATTGATGAGAACCATTTATTGGTCACTTTAAATGCTGGTTTATTTATTATAACCGTTGATAAACAAGAGATAAAACAGTGCTTTCCTAATGTAGATGCTTTTGCACTACATCAAGAAAAACAACTTTTGGCTTTTTCTCAAAGAGATGAAAACAGAGTGGTACTCTTTTCTCTAGCAGAGAATAAAGTTTTAGAAATTCTACATCTGAGTGATAGCCTAGACTCATTGGCTTTTAATCATGATGCAACGCTTCTTACTGGTAGTCAAATCAACCACTATTTAAGCGTATGGGAAAGTCCAACACTAAAAAAAGTCTATAGAGAATCAAGCGAACAAACAGCTTATTGTGATAACTTCTCTAAACTTATGTTTACAAATGATGGAGAAGAACTTATAGCCATTAACAGTTGGCATAATGAGATAGAGGTACGACAAGTAAATGCTTTTTTTTCTTGGAGAAAGTGGGCGATTGTTAAAGAGTTTGATGCTATTGCTATTGCCATAAATCCCAAAATTAAAGAGTTTGCTATTGCTTGTAATGAAAAGGAACAGTTAGCCTTTTTGAATCATAAATTAAAAAAACAAAAAAGCCTTCCACTTGACCCTAGTGAACTGCGTAGTAACGCTCTTCTTTACTCTCCTGATGGTAAATATTTATCGGTTATAGACAGTAAAGGTTTTGTGAGACTTTTTTCTACAAAAAAGAGAGAACTCGAAAGCATACTTGTAGCAGGAAGAGAGGGTGAGTGGTTAACTGTAAATGATGATGTAATAGAGAGTTCAGGTGGTTTAAACTTTTTAAATATAAATAATGGAGAAAAAAATGAATAAAAAACTAAAAAAAATTAAGAAATTTTGTACAGAAGTAGAGACTAAGTACCCACCTCAAACCAAAGAAGAGTGGAAAATTTGTATGGATGCACATGGAGCAGATAAGCTTGATATGTCTATTGAGATGTTTCAACAAATGGCTAAAAGTATAAATGCGAATATTCTTATTACCAATAGGGAAACGACTCCTTTTGCATTTTTTATTAATTTTAAGAAGTTAGTAGAGCATAAATTAAAAGCAAGTTAATAGGAGAAGGAGACAACATAATGAAAGATATAGAAAAATTAAGCAAAGAACCTTTAGGTGAATGTTTGGTTGCCAAAGTAGCACATATGTTGCAAAATGGTAGAGTTTTGATGAACTATCATGAAGAAGCTTATTATGGTCATGGGCTTGACTATATAGACGGAAAATTTTCTCTTTTGGAATCGGTTGGTGTTGAGTCTGAGGAGAAGAAGATTCTGCATGAGTGGGAAGATGAAGAGGAGTTTATTGAGTTTTTTGCTCGTCAATCAGACTACTCAATGAGTGGAGTCGATGAAAATGAAAAACTTTTTTATACTACAGATGAGTTATTGCTAAATATTGAAAGATTAACAAAAGAGAGATTTGAGCAAAATGCTAATTTTAAATACGATGAGAAGTATCTAAATGTTTTTAGAGAATTTATCTGTACACAATCTTCTGTACGACAAGAGGAGTTAGAAAAGACGCTCTTACAACACGACAATAAAGTTGAGTATGCGATTCAAAATACTCTAACCAATGAGACAACCCATCTGCTTTTTGCCTTAGATGTTATAGACAAAGATTGTTTTGAGCATGAAGCTGTAGAGAATGCAAAAGAGATAGGCATTAATGAATCATATGAACCAAAAGAAGAGGAAAAACTCTTTGATGCAGTAGAGGCGTATGCCCAGTGGCTAGAGACAAAGGGGTATCGTTTTGTCTATTGGACGGTGCATTCATGTAGCATTTGGGGTGTGGTTGTGCCAAAAGAGAGGGTAGATGCGTTGCTCTCTCTTGCAAAAGAGGTAGAGTTTCTAATGGTTCCTCTGCTTTTAGCACCTGAGCGTCCTGATTGGATAGAGACTCTCAAAGCAAAAAGAGTTCAAAATGGAGAAATCTATGTAGAAGAGAACTTTTATGAGACGCTTCAGACCTACGCTAAGAAAGCTCAAGAAATGGGACGGTCACTCTATCTCTACATTGGTATGGAGGGGTGTGGTACTTGTGCCATGCTTGAAAATAGTCTAAATTACCCTGAAATGCAGAGACTCTTTCAAGATGCTTTTCTTCTAAAGATTGACATTGTCCCTTTTTTAGCAACACTAAGAACAGTTTTTGTAGATACAACTTCTGCACCAACATTTTTTTACATCACACCCGAGGGAAAACTTACCAATCATACTATTGGTGGGTATGCGTGGGAGAAAGATACCATAGAGAATAAAGTGTCAGCACTCACACCTTATCTGGAAGATAAAAACCATAAGCCAAGAGTGCTTGATGAAACATTTGCTAAAGAGATGATACTCAATGTTATTTTACTCTATCCAAAACGATCAATAGTCAAACAGATGATTAAAGAGAGTAGGTTAGATGTCTCTAAGCCTGAAAACAACCTCTTGTTTGGCATTGTTGATGGTTACCAATTTGATATGGATGCACTTAAAGAGATTGTTGTCTATCTTCTAAAACATAAGACCAATATCAACCAACAAAATGAGTTTGGAGAGACTGCACTTATTAAAGCTATTCATGCTCCTAGAATGGACCTTGCAAGACCTTTTATAGAACTTGGTGCCAATATTAACCTAAAAGATAACGAAGATAACACTCCTCTGCATCTTCTTATCAACTGCTCGTGGCAAAGGGAAACCTTTGCTGACGATGTAGCTTTTTTTGTAGAACATGGAGCAGATTTAACTCTAAAAAATAGAGATGGACTTACTCCTTTAGAGCTTTTTAAAACATTACCGTTTAACTATATTCCTTTTTATCTTTATGTTGAGGGGTTGGAGTGGGAAGTATTACATATCGAGTTAGTGAGAGGGAGAGAGATGGATAGGGTGCATTGGAGAGTGATGGGGTTGTTGGGTAAGAGAAGATAAGATTTTTATGATATAATAAAAAATAATACAAAAAAATAGGAATTAACAATGAAAAAATATTTATCTACAGTTGCAATAGCAAGTTTACTTTTTGTCGGATGTGGTTCTAGTGGTGGTGGTACAGATGGTTCTGGAGGAAGTTCAAGTACTGGGAATAATACTAGAAACCCTGGAACAGGAGGTGATGGGGAAATTCCAAAAAATTTTGTTGGGCAATTTTCTTGTGAAGAGTCCATACCTTTTGGAGGGAAAACGGTTACCCTCAAAGGTGGAAGCCATGGAGAGATATCTGTCTCCTGTGATGGAGAGAGTGAACATTATAGTCTATCTGGTGTTAGTCATACTATTCGTGATGCACGTGTAGTAAGAGCAACCATTGAAAAATCTTCATCTGGGAAGACAGTATCAATTATTGATATAGATTACAAAACAAGAGATGATTATGGTGAGGTTAAATATTATATGTCTAACTCAGAAACCAATGAAGTAATGAGTTGTAAAGCTACTTTTCGTTCTCCCCTTACTTTAACTGTCTCTACCGATGAAGAGATTTCTAAGTTTATTGACCCTATACAAGATTTACCCTTAATGCTCTCTTCTGATTGTCCGACGAACATGCCTTCTTTAGATTTATCAAGTGAAATTAACCATGAGCTGTCCATATCTGAAAATGCAGAGATATATTTAGATTCTGACCTAGCTATACCGAGTAGAACAACTTGGACTTATGAGTTAAAGTAATTAGTGAATAAACATTATGGAAATAGAACTATTCAATATAAAATGTAATCTCTTTGGTTATGGTGATGTTTGTATGATAGGTTTGACAGCTATTATGTTTGTACTATTTTTATTTGCCATAGGTAAAATTAGAGTGAATGAAAATACATTATACTATTGGCTTATGTTGCCTTTTATTCTTTTATTAATATATTGGGTAGCATTTTTAGGGATAGGTTTTCCTTGGTAATATATAGATTTATAAAAGCAGGTAAAAGATGAAAAAGTTTATAAAGATCTATCTTATTGTTGCACTTGTCTCTTCTGCTTTGATATTTTTCATAACGGGCAGTTTTGGTTTAGCCGACTATGAGCTTGAACAGTTAGTAGAACATAAAGAGAGATATAAGAGCGTTATAGAGACGATAAAGAGTGCTAAAAGAGATAAAAACAACAATCTTTATCTCTGTTTGACTATGATAAAAGCACCTCAAAACACTACAAAAGAGTATCAGCTTAAAGTTCCTTTGAGTGCCTATGAGAATTATGATGCTTCATCTTTTCGTAAGTGGTATTATGAAAAGAACATCTCTGTAGAGGCAAAAGAACAAGGCTTTATCGAAAGTCATCAAGAAGGGTACACTGTCTCTTTTCCAGAAAGTGCACTCATTGAAGGATGCAACTTTAGTCATGGGCTGTCAAGCATAAACATCAGCAAAGAGAACCCACCATTTAAAAAACCAGCTGGTAACAGTGTGAATGATTATCCAGCTCATTTAAATATAAAGACATCAACAAAAGATATACTATACTATCCCTTGGAGATAAAACAGCGTTATGTGAATGCTAAGAATTTTTTTCTCTATGCTACTCAAAAAGATTTCATAGGAACATCGTGGAGTGATGAGAAATCAAACTATCTTATCATTGAAGTAAGAGGGGATAGATATTATTCCCCTAACAAAGCACTCCAATGGAGTAAACCTTTAGCTATTATATTCGATATACTTACTGCACCATTGCAGATACTAGTATCAATTTTTTTGTTTGGTAGAATGATGATTAATGGAGTGAGTTGTTAATAATGAATTAGTTAGCATAAAATTTCCTTAAAATTTTTATGATATAATAAAAAACAATATAAAAGAATAGGAGTTAACAGTGAAACAGTATTTATCTATATTGGTAATATCAAGTTTACTTTTTATAGGATGTGGAAGTGATGGAAGTACACCTTCTAAAAACAATGGCTTAACCTCTACTCAGCACAATAGTATTCCAAATATATTTTTTAATGATCCCATAGTAAATAAAGTAAAAGAATTTAATGTTGCTACACTTCCTGCAAAATTAAACAATATCTCTAAAGATAATTATATAGAAGTTTATAAAAGAGTGCAACAGATTCAACTCTCTGGGTTTCCTAAGCTTGGTGATACATTTAGCTTAAATGCACGACACACAAACTCTTCAAAAGCATTACAAAAAAACAATAAAGTTGTCTATGAAAATAGATGGAGTCGAGAAGATGAATACAACTGTATAGAGAGTGGTTCTGTAACAAAGGAGGTTAGACTGATACCACGAGAGAATTTTGATGCTGATACCTATAAAGTAGGAGATAATACAGACTTTAGCTACAGTAACTGTGATATGAGGAATGTGCGATACAATGGTAAAGTGACCTATCATGTTAATGATTTTAAAAAATTTGATTATACTTTTGGTGCCATACCTTTAGGAGAATTCACCTCTAATTTTAATCATATGAGTAGAGAGACAGAAACTCAAAAAATAACTTTAGATGGTACTATTAAATTTAACTCATCGGCTCGTTATAAACCAAAACCTGATGGCTCTCTTACGTGGCTAGAGATGAAATATTCAACAGTTGGGGATTTTACAGTAACAGTTTATGATAAATACACTGGTGAGACTACAAAGTTAACCTATAATGGTGTATTAGAGAAGATAGATTATAATCATGAAGGTTCAAGCTCTTCCTCTTCAACAAGTGTCAATAATAATAGTTCACATTTTAGCTATAGAAAAACTTCAGATTATAGATTGTTCATTGAAAATGGTACTAAAGTAGCTACACTAAGAATGGTTGATAATATACCTGGTATGTTAAATAGTGATGGAAGCGTTGCTGTTAGAGCAGTAGGTGGAGACTATATTCATTTAAATATGTCTGAATTAAAGGTTGGATGGAATCAGGTATACCAAATACAATTAGCTGATGGAACAACTAAATATATCTTTGATAAAGATGCAGACTTGTTCCCAGAGGCAAGTGAAGTAGAGGGAACCCCAAAATATACACTTCCTCTTAGCAATGTAGGTTTAATGCAAGGAGTAGTTGTTATAGGATTTGATGCCTGTCCATACACAGTAGGGTTGCGTAAAAACCTAGAAGAGCTTGGTATTGAGTATAAGTATGTAAATACAAAAGCTAGTCAAGAGGAACATAATATTCTAAATTGGTTTGGAATATATTCTGTACCATATATTGGAATAGATGGAGCCTATTTCGCTATTGGTGGGAGTAGTAAATATAAAAGCTACACAGCAGCAATATTAAGTTTATATGGACATGAGTCAGATGTAGAAGCTGTTAAGAGAGGACGCCAAGCAAGTGCTTCTATAAAGCTTAAAGGTTGGTTTGAAGAACTACAATCAAAACCAAAACATACAGCTTTAGCAGTAGCTGTCGATACACCATATCTTTATCAGGCATGGTGGGTATGGGGCTATAGTAGCAAAGAAAAAGCTCGTATCAATGCTTTACAAAAATGTGAAAAAGCTAGAAGTGAGCGTGTAAGTAAAGGTAAAAAGCCTGTATTATCTACTTGTAAAATTTACTCAATAGATGGGGTAAAACAGTAAAATATCAAGAGCTAACAATGAAATTTGAAAAGCAGATAGAAATTTTTAAGACTTTAGATTATGAGTTTGTAGATGGAGTAACCAAAGAGCTAATTCTTGATGATGTATATGAAATGACATGGGAAGAAGAGACTGAAAAGTACATTGAAGAGAACCCTTTTTTGATACTATACTATCTATTTGGATGGAGAAGTCCAGCTATAAAAAACTATAACTATTCAGACAAGTGTATTTATTTTGATTTAGAGTTTTTTGATACTAGCTTACAATACAAATGGTTTATGGAAAGAATGGGTGCAATTACTAATGGAGAAATACATTTCTCAGATATAACAATAGAAACCGATTTAAATGACGGAGAGTGGATTAACTTCAAAGTAAACAATATATCTAAGCGATGGAAAATAGGACAAACAAGCGTTTATCTCTATGTTTCACCACTTCTATGCTAACAACGAACCAGGGGTCTCAAAAGGGCTTATGCAAGAGCATGATGGTGGTCGTTACCTTATTCAAAATCCACCACAAGAGAGCATGACAGAAGAGGAGATAGACCACATTTATGACATAGGGTATGAGCGTGATGTTCACCCTTACTATAAGTCGCAAGGTGAAGTACGTGGACTACAAACCATCCAGTTTTCGGTGACGACCCATCATGGTTGTTACGGTGAGTGTAACTTCTGTGCTATTACGGTTCACCAAGGGCGAACTATTCGTAGTCGTAGTCAAAAGTCCATTGTCTCTGAGATAGACCAGTTTAAAGAGCATAAAGATTTTAAAGGCATCATTAACGATGTGGGTGGAGCAACAGCCAACATGTATGGTTTTGAGTGTAACAAAAAGCTCAAAAGTGGAGTCTGTCAAGACATACCTTGTACCAGTTCACAAGTCTGTCCCATACTCAAACCAACCCACGCCCCACAGATAGAGCTGTTAGGAAAAATTCGTAAGCTACCTCATGTGAAAAAAGCTTTTGTTAACAGTGGTATTCGTTACGATTTGATTCAAGAAGATACCAAACATGGAAAGCAGTACCTAAAAACATTGGTAGACCACCATATATCTGGGCAGATGAAAGTCGCACCTGAACATATAGATGATAAAGTCCTTAAATACATGAACAAGCCAGATAAGTCTACACTGATGAGGTTTAAGAAAGATTTTGATGACCTAAACAAGAAGTCAGGGAAGAAACAGTTTTTGACCTACTACCTCATAGCAGCACACCCAGGAAGTCAACTTAAAGATATGGAGAACCTAAAAGAGTTTGCCAACAGTGAGTTGCAGTTGAACCCAGAGCAGGTTCAAGTCTTTATTCCTACACCCTCTACTTATTCAGCACTGATGTACTACACCGAGATGGATCCTTGGACGAGAGAGAAGATGTTTATAGAGAAAGACCCCATGCGCAAACAGAAGCAAAAAGATGTGGTGACAGAGAAGACAAAGTATAGAAAGAGTAGTAAAAAAGAGAGTTATATTAAAGCAAAAGAGAAGTTTAACTATAGAGCCTATAAAGAGTTACATGGCTTTAGAAAGTATTATTAGATTGTGATATAATTTTTTAAAAATTTAGATAAAAAGGATAAAAAATGGCAAAAGACCACTACTTCGATATTACAGCAAAGCTAGATATGATGGAGATGAAAAATGCAATTATTATGGCTCAAAAAGAGGTGGCAACACGTTTTGATTTTAAAGGCTTGGTTGCAGAGATTGACCTGAATGAAAAGGCAAAGATAGTCTCTCTTAGCTCCTCTAGTGAACAGAAGATTGATGCACTAAAAGATATACTTATCTCAAAACTTATTAAACGAAACATTGCAGGAAAGTCACTTGAAGAGGTAAAAACAGAGGGAATTTCTGGTGGAAATACAAAGGTTATTTATAAAATAGTAGACAGCATCGAAAAAGATGAAGCCAAAGAGATAGTCAAAGCCATTAAAGCTTTAAAGTTAAAAGTTACGCCATCTATTCAAGGTGATGAGGTTCGTGTAAGTGGGAAGAAGATAGATGATTTACAAACTGTAATGAAAGCCGTTAAAGAGCTTGATTTAAAAGCTCCATTGGTATTTGGAAATTTTAAATAAGCGTAGGGTGCGATTGCTATCGCACCAAATGGTAGAAAAGGGAGACTGTTATGAACAGTGTCCACCACCACAACAACCAGAGTGTGCTTGAGGTGCAGGTGCATTCATAGCAATACTAAAGTTCTCACCATCTTCACTTAGTGTAAAATCATGTTTTCCACAAAATTTTGTATTCATGTGGTTTACCATGCTTTGTGCTTGAATTAGAGCATCATCTTTATTGTCGAAACTCATGTTGTTGTCGTAGGCACTTTTTTTGAAACATCCACACTCTTTATCTACTGTGATTTTAAACATATTTAAATCCTTTATTGATTTGTATTTTTTGGATAATAACACACTTTACTTAAAAATAGGAGTAATATACTCCTATTTTATTTATAAAACTTTACTTAAGTAGAAAAATGTTCAGTAAAATCTCCTAACTTTAAGTAAAAATAGGATAAAAATAGTCTTAATTAAAAGTTCATCAAGGGTTAGTTTATGACAGCAAAATTTGACGTAAAAGAGATAGAGAGTGTCTGTACCTATTGTGGTGTGGGTTGTGACATTACAGGGGTAGTTGAGAACAATAAGATTACTAAAATCTATGCTCAAAAAGATGGGGTGGTTTCGCAAGGGAAGCTCTGTATCAAGGGGAAGTTTGGGTTTGATTTTGTTGACTCCGATGAGAGGGTGCGTGAACCACGTATTCGTAAAACTTTTTTAGATAAAAATCCAACTATAAAAGCTAAATTTGAAGATAAGATGAAAATCTTTGATGATACCTTTTGGACGTGTGATTTAGATACGGCAACCTCTATAGCTTCTATGAAACTCACAGAGATAAAAGAGACCTTTGGAGGGGATAGTTTTTGTGCCATTGGTGGAGCAAGGACTAGTTGTGAAAGCTCTTACTCTTTTCAGAAGTTTTGTCGTGAAACGATGGACTCTCCACATGTTGACAACTGTGCTAGGGTTTGTCACTCACCATCGCTTAAAGGGATGAGAGCAACCATAGGTGAGGGGGCAGCGACCAATCCTTATGATGACATTTATGATTGTGAGTTTATGCTGGTCATTGGTTCAAATACCATGGAGGCTCATCCGATTGTTTCCAATCGTATGATAGACATGGCAAAAAAGCATAACAACTTAGCCATTATAGATGTACGTGAGACCAAGATGGTTAAGTATGCAAAGCATAATTGTATTATTCCTTATGAAGCAAATCTTCTTGTACTAAATATGATGACCTATGTTATTTTAGATGAAGAGATTTATGATAAAGATTTTGTTAAAAACCGAACTAAAGGGTTTGAGGAGTTTAAAGAGAAGATTCTAAATGACCCTTATGCTAACCCTAAGTTTTTTGAGAAAATTGAGGGGTATGAGTATTTGGCAAAGATGATTCCAAATATTGCAAGAGAATATGCTGTTAAGAAGTCAATGATATTTTGGGGGCTTGGAGTTACGGAACATTTAGATGGTTCTCACGCAGTTATGGCGATTACCCACTTAGGACTGCTTACTGGAAATGTAGGAAAACGTGGAGCAGGGCTAATGCCTCTTAGAGGTCAAAACAATGTGCAAGGGGCGTGTGACATGGGTTGTCTGCCTTACTTTGCACCTGACTATGAGCAACCAAAAGTTGAGGGGTTAATGACACCTCAGCTAATAGATGCAATGATAGAGGGGAAGATAAAAGCTCTGCTCAATATGGGAGAGGATATTACCCATATTCACCCGAATCTTAACAAAATAGACAAAGCAATTGAAAACTTAGAGTTTATTATGGTGCAAGAGCTCTTTATGACTGATATTGCTAAGAGAGCTGATATTGTTATTGGGGTAAAGTCAGCTTATGAGAAGACGGGTGTTTATGTCAATGCAATGAGACGGCTTCATCTTTCACAACCTTTAGTAGAGAGTGATTTACCTGATGATTGGGAGGTACTCAAAGAGCTAACCAATAAACTTGGAGGTGACTTTAAACATGAGACAAGTGAGCAGGTTTGGGATGAGGTCACCAAAGTTGCACCTAAACGTTTCTCTGGAGCTCAATATTACCGATTAGCTCGTCACCGAAAGCGTGGAATGCAGTGGCCTGTTTACTTAGAAGATACTCCAATCTTACACCTACTTGACTTTAGAACCGATGATGGACTTGGAAAGTACGTTTACAAACAGTATGAACCTCGTGGAATGATTCAAGAGATTTTAGACAAAGAGTTTTATGCTGATGGGTTAGATGGTTTCTACTTAACCACAGGGCGAACTTTGGCACACTACAACAACGCGGCTCAAACCAAACAGACTGTAAAACTTTATAATAACCATAGTGAAGATACGCTTTTAGCTTCGGTAGAAGATGAGGGAAAATTTGGTGATAAAGTGATTTTAAAAACAGAGTATGGTGAGACTTCGGTGCTTAACGTCAAATATACTAATAAAGTTAAACCTCGAACACTCTTTATTACTTTTCACCATGCTCGTTCTAAGATAAATGCTATTTTTGGAGATGAGGCTGATGAGTTGATTATGACGGCTCGGTTTAAGTCACTTCGAGTTACGGTTGTACCTCAATAATGATGTGTAGGTTGTAGTCCCTGACTACACCCTACAAAAAAATGACAATTTGACATATTTTACTCTTCTATAATCTTTTTTATATATAATTGAAATAAAAAGGAGCTTTTCTATGCGAAATGAACTCAATACTCTTATTGGAAGTCAGAATGAAGCTAAAGCAATCGAATTTTTAATTGCTGAGGGCTTTAGCATTGTTGAGCAGAACTATTATGCTCGTAAGTTGGGGGAGATAGATATTATTGCTATGCAAGATGGGGTGCTTCATTTTATAGAAGTGAAGTCAGCTCAAGCAGATTTTGACCCTATTTATAACTTTACTCCATCAAAGCAACGTAAGGTTATTAACTCAGCCTACTATTATATGAAAGAGAAAAATTTAGATATAGTGTTTTCTATAGATTTAATTTTGATTCGTTGGGGGGAGATTGAGTTTTTAGAAAATGTGACCCTTTAAAACACTTTAAGTAGGGCAGTTATATTTAGTTTTTGTTATTTTTAGCTATAATCTTTAAAATATGTTTAGCAGTGTTTAAATATAATTCTTTATATTGAGGATAGTAATGGCTTGGCGAACTAAAAAAACAAAGAATGGTTTAGTTTTTGAAGAGTTTGGATGGTATGATATTGAGAGAGCAAATAAAAAATTAAAACCTAGATTAGAGGGTGGAAAGTTTGCTTCTAATAATCCCATGCCAAATGAAGATGAGCGTACGGATGATGAAAATAGTTATATAGCAGAAGTCAATCAGTACATTAAACAACTTAATGAGTATGGTTCAAAAAAGGCAATAGAAATAAAAAAAGAGGTTCATGACCTTGTTGAAAAAGTTGAACTTGAAAATATTAATTTCTCTAAACTCTATAGATTTTTTAAAGAGAAGTCTAGCAGTATAAATGATGCATTTATTTATGAAGAGGAGGAGAATCAAGAGAGAAGACTTGACCTTCGTAATGAACTCAATACTTTTCGTTTAGCCAATAAGTTAAGTAAGCGTGAGGCTTATTATCCTAAAAGTTATATTTTGCATTTTGCATGGATATTTGTATTTATCTTTATAGAAGCACTTATTAATGCCTACTTTTTTGGAGAAGCTTCAAGCTTAGGGCTTCTTGGTGGTGTACTTATAGGATTTGTTACCTCTTTTTTTAATGTGACATTCTCTACCATAGCTGGTTATGTTTTACGCTATAAAAATCATGTTTCATGGTTTAAAAAGATATTAGGACTTTTTACTTTTACACTTCTGTTGGCAGCTATCTTTGTGTTGCATCTTTTTATTGCTCATTATCGTGAGATTTTAAGTATCAATCCTCAAGTAGAGATATGGTCTGTTGTCGAACCTATGTTAAAGCAACCATTTAATTTAAATGATATGGAGACAATTATTTTAATATCTTTAGGGCTTTTAGTGACTCTATTTAGTATTTTTAAAGGGATGAGTTTAGATGATAGGTATCCTGGATATGGAGCTGTCTATCGTAGATGGAGAGAGAAAGAAGACCAATTTTTAGCTTCTAAAAAACAGGCAAGAAAATTGATGCGAGAACTTTACTCTGTCTCATTAAAAAAGTCTGATGAGATGGTGGCAAAACTAAGTAGCTCTAAAAAAGCTTTAGATAATCTTCATTCAGACATGAGTGCTTTTCTTAATGCCTATACAAGCTATCATCTTCGAGCCATAGAGGGGGCAAGAACATTGATAAGTACATATAGAAATGGAGCAAGGTTTGTCTATGGAGATAGAGTAAGTTTTAATTATAATGACAAACTTTTAGTAGGAGAGGGTGGTTTAATTAGGCTTAACAATAAAGCATTATTGGAGTCACAGCAACTACTTGAAGATACTTTAAAAAATGTAAATGGACATATTGAAGAGTTTTATAAAAATCAAAGGCTCTTTGAAAATGAGCTTGATGAGTTAAAAGAGAAATATTTAAGTCATGAAAGTATAGAAAATATACTCTATCAAGTTAAAAAAAATAGGGAGCTTGAGCTGTGACAAGAGAGGATAAAAAGGGTATAGCTATTATTGTTTCGTTGGTTCTCTTGGGGCTTTCTATATTTTATCTATCATATCAGCTAAAAGCTAAAAAATATAATGTTGATAAAAAATCACTCTGTTCAAAAGATAAAGTAGTTCAACTAAAGAAGATAGTATTGATTGATAAAAGTGATAAATGGAGCAGTCACAATATAGAAAAAATGCACAGTTGGCTTTCAGAAATACACGAAGGTGTGGCAATGAACAGTCGTCTAAATATTTTATCTATCTATGGAGATGATGAAAATAAGACAAAGGTAAAAACACTGTTTGATAAGTGTAGCCCTGGTAACTATACAGATTGTAATGCACTTTATGAAAATTGTCGTGATATAAAAAATAACTATAACCATGCATTTCAAGAACCTTTGGTTGAAATTACAGAGATGTTAGCAAAACCAGATGAGTCAAAAACTTCTCCTCTTTTTGAGACTGTAACAGAGATAGTAGACAATATTCAAAGTCAAGAGGCTGAAATTCATATTATAAGTGATTTTATGGAAAACGCTTATAAGTTTAATTTTTATAAAGAGGTAGTCTCTGCTGATGAGGCTATTAAGGAGTATGCTCTTCCCCATAGTTCCAAAATTCGTGTTTATATGCATATTATAGAACGTCGTAAACATCCAAGAGAACTTTTAGATAAAGTTAAGAGTGTATGGAAAGCGTATTTTGAAAAACAGGGGATAACCGTGGTAAGTGCGAAAAGGTTTTTTATTACAGATTAGCTTTTTTATAAAAAATCATATTAATACATATTAATTATTTTTATTAGCATTTGTAGGGCTTTTAACAGAGGATATTAGAAAGTATAGAATAAGATTATTTTTTTTATATATTTCTTTTAAAATACCGTGATTCTTATGTTTTAGAGTATCTATTTGCTATAATACCTTCATGAGAGTCATTCATTTTTTCCCTTTTTTTGAGGCTCTCATACGATAACTTTTAATTTTATAAATTTTAACTCTTTCCCTTTTTTTTCTAAATAGAAACGGTTAAAAGTTATCTTCTCTTTTTTCTTTTATTTTACAATATACTCATATAGTTTGGTTATAATAGATATAGACTATTTCATGGAGGAGATATATTGAAACATCTTATTGATTTTATAGAAGCTAAAACAGTTTCTAAAGCTAAAATATTTAAACACCTAAATGCTACTTCACAAGAGGCAAAAATACTTCAATACATCTGTCGTCGTTTTGTTAAAGGAATAGAGGAGACAGCTGTCTTAGATATTTTACAAGATAATTTTGAGTATGAGGGCTATGACTATTTAGCTTATCTCTCTGTCGTTAAAAAACTTATGGATATGGGTTGGATAGTTCAGGTGAGTTTTGGTCAAGTACAAGTACAAGAGGTTTCTCAACTAGAACTTCTCAATACTTCAGTGGGACCTAGTATGAGTCTCCTTCGTCTTCTTGAAGAGGGTTCATTAGAGATATCTTTACCAGATATAAAGCCTTATACAGACCATTTGGAGTACTTACAAGACCAATTTGATGTTATAGACCTTTTACATAAAATGTCTGTTAAAAAACAGGGTTTTTCAGATAGTTCATTAAGTATCGGTCGTCTGAAAAATAAACTGGTACTTTTAACTCAGCGAATTATAGAGAGACTTAAAATCACTAAAGAGCCAATAGTAGTAGAAGAGTTTTTTAAAGAGAAGAAGTTTGATGAGAGAGAACAGAGAATCTTTTTAGCCCTGCTTAAAGAGGAGTACTCTGGAGGAGAAGGGCAGTTTCGTGATATGAATACACTTATAGAACTTATCTCTCTTGATGAGTATGATAAAATTCGTAACCGTGCTTTGCTTGAAGATGGCTCTCGCTTGATTTCTGATAAGATTATTGACTATGAAGAGATACTCAATATGTTTGGGGGAATTAGCCGTTCTTTTTACTTGCAAGAGGATGTGATGCAGAAGATTATTCACCCAAATAAAAAGAAAAAAGTTACGAAGTTAAAACTGGACAAACTTATAGAAGAGCAGGAGCTTTTTGAATACTTAAACCCAACTACTGACCTAAGTGATGTGGTACTTCATCCAAAGACCAGAGAAGTACTCAATACTGTCATAAAACAGGTTGATAAAGATGTTTTTGCAAAGTTAAAGGCTTGGGGTATTAAGAGTAAAAGAAAAGGGATAGATGCCCGTATTATTTTTTATGGAGCTCCTGGAACGGGTAAGACCATGACAGCTGTCTCTTTGGCTAAAACACTTAAACGTCCTATTTTGAGTTTTGATTGTTCAAAAATTTTATCTATGTATGTTGGTGAGAGTGAAAAGAATGTTCGTAAGATTTTTGATGAGTTTAAAGCTCTAAGTAAAAAGGCAAAAGTTGACCCTATTTTACTACTTAATGAAGCTGACCAGTTTCTAAGTAGTAGAACTCAAGGAGCAGGAAGTTCAGCTGATAAAATGCACAATCAGATGCAAAATATTTTTTTAGAGCAGATAGAGCAGTTTGAGGGGATACTTATAGCAACAACAAACCTACTTGACAACATAGACAAAGCCTTCTCGAGACGCTTTAACTATAAAATAGAGTTTAAAAAACCAGGTAAAAGAGAGAGAAAACGACTTTGGCATTTTATGTTGCCTGAAAATGCAGATTATGATGAAAAACTAGATGTTGCAGAGCTTTCTAAGTATGAGTTAACAGGTGGACAGATAGACCTTATTATAAGAAACACAGCCTATAAAGTAGCCGTTAGAGAGGAGAGTGTCTTTACGTTAGAAGATTTTTTAGAAGAGATAGAAAAAGAGTTAGGTGCTAGTTTTGAAAGTGAAGGTAAGAGCATGGGGTTTAAAGTTTAAACTATGACGATATGGAAATATGAAGAGAAAAACATCGTAAAGTTCTATAAAGAAGACCATGGTGAGGGTGAGTTTTTAGGTGATTTAGAGGAAGAGGTTATCAAAGAAATGATTTTAGAGGTAAAGCCTGACATTAATATTGTTCAGGCTTATGGAACATTGATTTATTTTGGTATGTTACCTATTTTGGTGACAAGATAAAGTAGCTACCAAGAGCAAAAAGAGTAGCTAGAGTTACTCTTTTGATAATGACTCCTATATTATTCCCTATTTGACATGAGCTACACTGTCTATATTTTTTAGCTTCATATTGTGCATAGAAGAAAAATCCTATCATAAGAGCTATAATGGATGGAAATATGATTTTATCTATATTGTAAATAGTAGCTATAGTCTCTTTGGAAAAATTGAAAAGAGGGGAAAACAACGATAATCCTATAATTAACAGAAGTTTATCGGTGAAACTTACAAAGTAATCTTTTTTAGAAAAAGTAGGGCAGACATCGTCCACTGGCATAGGGGTTAACCCATTATCTGCAAGATGGTCAAGCATCTTTTCACGCTCTTTTTTCTCTAGTTTATCTAGTAGATTTCCTCCAAAAGTATAGTCCATTTTTCTTTGAAGGGTAGAGGCAAGTTTTTTATCAGATATATCTCTATGGTGTACTTTACCTTCTCTATCTTCATAAACAATTTTTATATTCTCATCACGCTTAACAGTTATTTCAAGGTCTGGGTAGTACGCTGTACTCTCTTTGGATTCAAAGCTACCAGACTGAGTAAGAGCTCTAGGGTTAATAAGCTCCCAATACTCTTCACCCTCTTTAATGATAATAATATTGTAAGGGTAGGCTATCTGGATAGCAGCCATAGCATCCATATTATGCTCTTGCATCGTATCTTTCATATCTTGAAGAATATCCCAGAGTGTTTCATTAAATGTACGTACATCAGTTGAGGTGCTGTTTATACGTGGGTCGGGGTATACTACTAATTTTTGTACCATTTGAAACCTTTAAAAATATTTGTGAAAGTTAATAAGCGAACTATTAAAATTTAAAAAATATTTTGGGAGGGTAAAAGAGGGTTGGACAAGGATACCCCTTGTCCAAGAATGTTTTGTAAAAGTCTTAGTGACTCTTCATAACAACAAGAATCATCTTGATGTTGATGTGTACAAATCTGATAAATTGCCAGATTACACAAGTTCTAAAAAACTTTACCATTGGAGTTGGTACCATGGTTGTAAAGTTTTGGTCATATGGTTTAATTACATCTTCAAGTTTTTGCATATTTATTCCTTTGCTTTAATTATTTTATATTTCAATAAGACTAAAGTCCCTGATTACTCAGGAATTAAAGTCCAACCTGGCTTAAGTTTTGCTTTGTAGATAAACAGGTGGTGTAATACATGTTTAATCCAGTGTCCAGCAAGACCAATTTCACCAAAGGTATAACCAAGGTCTCTTCCTAATCCTGGATATTTTTCAAAGTCAGGAACAACAGGGTAAACAGTAAGTGCTGCCGCAGTACCATCAGTTAACCCTTTACCAGCTGAAGCAACACATGCTGCACCCATTTCAGCCATAGAAGCTTTATGAAGTTCAGCATTTGGGTCTTTAATAAGGTCACAAATAGAGTGAGCAACTGTTTTACCAATAATACCTGAAGGCATACCTGTTCTAGGTGGTGTAGGGAAAATTGGTGTTCCAGCAGGAGAACTCATTGGTTTAGAGATTGGGTGTGGAGGAGCAAATGCAATACCACAAGCAAACATATTTGGATAGTCAGGGTTTTGGTATGTAGAAGGCCAATCAGATGCTTTCCAGTTTGCATAGTCACCAGCATCATATTTTGCATCAACTTTCATAAATCCATTTGGTGCGAAAATTTTATCTGTCATGTCTGAACCATCTTTTGCAACAGCAGTTAGACCAACACCAGCAAATGGTGGGATAAGCATTGCAAAGTCAAACTCCTCTTCACCAGTTGAACCATCAAGAAGTTCATACTCTAATTTTCCAGCTTCTACTTTAGAAACGTGAGCCCCAATTAACCATGGAATATTTCTTTCAGAGTATAGCGATTCTGCAAACAGTCTTGAAGATGCAGCATAACCACCACGGTTCATATGAAGACCACCAATTCCGAAGTCACCAAGGAAAGACTCATTTGAAATCCACTTGATATCTAGCATGTCTCTTACACCAGCTTTTTTAGCTTCATGTTCGATGTTAAAGATGTACTCAAATGCAGCACCTTGACAAGTACACATACCATGACCTGTACCTACAACAATCTTCTGTCTCTCTCCAGCTTTAGCTTTGTCAAATACTTTTCTAAGCTCTTCATTAGCGTGAACAGCATGGTCAGCTGTACATACTGAAACAGTATGCTCACCAAGAGTTGTACCCTCACCAAGACCTGGAGTTGCACCAAAGTTTAGTTTTGGACCAGTTGCATTGATAAGGTAGTCATATTCAACCTCTTCTGTCTCACCAGCAGTGTCCTCTTTTGTAGACTCTATAGTAATGTATGGAGTATCACTATCAGCATTTCCTTCTGGGTGAATTGAAATAGCTTTCGCTTGTTTAAAGTCAATTCCGGCTTTTTTATAAACTGGTGCTAAAGGAAATACCACATCCTCTTTTGTCATTTGACCAACACCAACCCAAATGTTTGATGGAATCCAATTCCAGTTACTATTAGGTGTTACCACAATTACTTCGTGATCTTTTCCTAGCCATTTTTTTGCAAATGTTGCTGCTGTATGTCCAGATACACCACCACCCATTATTACTACTTTTGCCATAGCTTTCCTTTGTTAAATTAATTTATTTATCTTCTATTATAGGAGTAATAAATTTAAATGAAAATTAAAAAGAGTAAATTCATGAACTTTATTTATTGAAAATACTCAATTATAGTGATAATTATAATTTATAATTATTTATCTTATAAAATTACTTATGATAGATAACATTAATTATTTTATTATATTTTTTAATGTTATCTATCTTCAAAACTAATATTTTCTATGAAAGGATTATTCAAGTATAATCACTTAATGAATTTATAGAGAGTAAAACCAATGAATCGATATTTTTTTAAAGTCCTCTTACTACTACTTATGAGTTTAGATATCCATGCTGATGTTTGGAACACTCCTCATGATAGTGAAAAAGTGAAAAAAGAGGTTCTGTTCTCCTCTTTTTCTATTCCCCCAAAACGTTTAGACCCTGTTGTATCGTACAGCTCTAATGAGTGGGCGATTATGGGGCAGATTTATGAGCCACCTTTGCAGTACAACTACCTAAAACGTCCCTATGCTTTGGAGCCATTAACTTTAATAAAGATGCCTACTATACGGTATTTGGATAGTAAAGGAGATGAAGTAGAAGAGGGCGATAAGAATCTGGCTTTTTCAGAATATACCTTAACTCTTAGAGACGATATAAACTACCAAAACCACCCCTCATTTGTAAAAAATGAAAAAGGTGAGTTACTCTATGGTGCGTTAAGTAATTATGAGTTAGAAAAAATTAAAACACTTGATGATTTTGAAAAAACAGCATTTCGTAAACTAAAAGCAGAAGATTATGCCTATGCCATCAAAAGAATGGCAGTACGTCAAAATCACTCACCTGTGCTAGATGTATTTCAAGAGTATATAGTAGGGTTAGAGGAGTTCTCTAAAAAGATTACAGCCATTGCCAAAGAGAAAAAAGCTAAAAATAAGCCACTGGATTTACGTGCCTATAATATAGAAGGAGTTACGGTTGTAGATGACCACACTTTAAAAATCAAGCTTAAAGGTCTCTACCCTCAGTTCTCTTATTGGCTGACCATGAATTTTTTTGCACCCATCCCTTGGGAGGCAGACCTGTTTTATCAGCAACAAGGTTTGGTAGAAAAAAACCTAACCTTGCGTTGGTTTCCTGTGGGGACAGGGGCGTACTATTTGGCAGAGAACAACCCAAATAAACAGATGAGATTGGTTGCAAACCCCAACTATCATAGTGAATACTACCCCACACTTAGTCAAGAAGAGGCAGAAAAATCAAATGTTCCAAAAGAGTTACTTAAAGATAGTGGAAAAAAACTACCATTTATTAAAGAGGTAATCTACTCACTAGAAAAAGAGAGCATTCCTCTGTGGAATAAGTTTCTTCAAGGCTACTATGATGCTTCAGGAATCAGTTCTGAAGCCTTTGACCAAGCTGTCCAAATATCTTTAGGTGGCGAGATGGCTTTAAGTGAGGAGATGGTTAAAAAAGGCATTGTCTTAAAAGGTTCAGTTGAACCTTCTATTTTTTACTTAGCATTCAATATGGTAGACCCTGTTGTGGGTGGCTACTCTGAGTCGGCTAAAAAGTTACGACAAGCCATAAGCATTGCTCAAAATGAGGAGGAGTATATCTCTATCTTTAGAAATGAACGAGGGCTTCCTGCACAAGGGCCTATTCCTCCTGGAATTTTTGGATATGAAGAGGGTGAAGCAGGAACCAACAAAGTAGTTTATGATTGGAAAGAGGGAAAACGTGTTAGAAAACCCTTAGAGGTAGCCAAACAACTTTTGGCAGAAGCAGGGTACCCTAATGGTGTCTCAAAAGAGACAGGTAAACCTTTGGTTCTCTACTATGACACTACAGCTACAGGACCTGATGATAGGTCGCTAATGGATTGGAGACGAAAACAGTTTGACAAATTGGGCATACAACTGGTTATTCGCTCTAGTGACTACAACCGTTTTCAAGACAAAATAAGAAAAGGAAAGGCACAACTATACTCATGGGGTTGGAACGCAGACTACCCCGACCCTGAAAACTTTCTGTTTTTGCTTTATGGTGGTAATGCCATAGTAAAAACAAATGGTGCAGGAATAAACTCTTCAAACTACCAAAACCCAAAGTTTGACAAACTTTTTGAGGAGATAAAAACCATGAAAAACTCTCCTTTACGTTTAGAGAAAATAAGAAAAATGATAAAAATAGCCCAAGAAGATGCCCCATGGGTGTGGGGTTTTCACCCTAAATCACTAGCACTAACACACAAATGGTTTAGCAACGTTCTGCCCCACGCCATGGCAAACAACACACTAAAATATAAACGAATAGATGCTAAGTTACGGGTTGAAAAACAAGAGGAGTGGAATCAACCTGTGGTATTGCCTCTTGTTTTGTTATTAATTTTCATACTATTGGTGAGTTACCCTTTGTACCGAGCTTATCAAGGTCGGCAGAGAGCTGTGATAAAAGGAGATGATTAAATGCTAAGCTACATAATAAAAAGAATACTATACGCTATTCCTATTCTCATAGGGGTCAACCTCATAACCTTCATGCTCTTTTTCATGGTCAACACACCCGATGACATGGCACGGGCTCAGTTGGGAGCCAAACAGGTTACGCCTGAACTCATACAGTCATGGAAAGAAGAAAAAGGCTACGACAAACCACTTTTTCTTAACCAAAAAGCAGAAGGCATAGAGGTTGTAACCGATACTCTTTTTGTCAAAGAGTCCCTCAAACTCTTTAGCTTTGACTTTGGATTCTCGGATGCCAACCGTGACATTGGTTCGGACATAAAAGAGAGAATGATGCCAAGTTTAGCCATTGCTTTACCCACCTTTGTCATAGCGTTAATCACCAACATCTCCTTGGCTCTCTTACTTGTGTTGTTTCGTGGTTCCACCCTTGACACAAGCATGATGATCGTAGCCGTCATGATAATGTCCGTCTCTGGACTCTTCTACATCATCGCTGGGCAAGTACTCTTTTCTAAAGTGTGGCACTGGGTTCCCATCTCTGGCTATGAGAGTGGCTGGGCTGGGTTAAAGTTTATTATTTTACCTGTCATGATAGGCGTATTTGCAGGTATCGGTTCAGGGGTGCGTTGGTATCGTTCCATTTTTTTAGAACAGATAAACCAAGACTACGTACGAACAGCCAGAGCTAAAGGCTTGTCCGAACTACGTGTTCTCTTTGGGCATGTTCTACGCAATGGTATGTTGCCTATTTTAACAGGTGTGGTTGTGGTTATTCCCCAACTCTTCATGGGTTCACTCATCATGGAGTCATTTTTTGGAATCCCTGGGCTAGGAAGCTACACCATAGATGCCATTAACGCACAAGACTTTGCCATTGTAAAAGCAATGGTCTTTTTGGGGTCGGTGCTTTATATTGTTGGGTTGATTTTGACGGATATCTCTTATACTTTGTTTGACCCGAGGGTTAAGTTAGGGGCGTGATATTTATACTGTTCTAATATTTAAAGGGTTATAATGTCTCGTGACACTCGTGACATATATTTATATTTTCTTAAGGTTATAAATGCAAAAGATAGTTAAAAATATTTTAAAACTTTTTCTTTTCAATCCTCAAAAACTCTTTTCAAGACAGGAGATAGAAGAGGAGATAAAGGGAATAGGTAGCCGAACCATTATTAGAACACTCTCACTACTTGAAAAAGAGAAACGTATTGAAAAGATAGGACAGAGTTCATCGACTAGATATATTTTTTGTGAAGCCTACCACCAAGAGTTCAGAGAAAAACTCTATGTTTATCAAAATCAAATCTGCATTGGTTATTTGGGTTTTGATTATGAGCAGTATCTCTTTGCTTATGATACCAAGTACCTTATTGACAGCACACACAATGCTATTTTTTCAATGCCTATAGATAGTCAGACTTACACTCAAGGACGATGTTTTGTTGACTTTGAAGAGTTGCTACCTGAGGGGGTAGACAAAAAGATACTGATTGAAAAAACAGGAAATGCAACAGACTTTTTTCTCTTGGCAAACAACAACTACAGTTCTAATGATTTGATTTTAAGCATAGAACCATTAAGCTTTAACAAAAAGATAAAAACAGAGAGCTATCTTTTGAGAAAAGAGAAGATTTTGGGTAAAAATAGTTTTCCAAATGTTTATGATTTAACCGTTAAGTTAGATGAGACAGCTCTTTTCCCTAGTGAGTTTGTAAGCCAAGAAGAGGTTGAAAAAGTACGAACCATTAGCCTCTCTGGTTACCAACATAAACTCCAAGTTGTCATTAACGATGGCTCTATTGGTATGCCTAAAGAGGGTGAAGAGGTTGAGTACTTCATCAAACCTTACCACCCACAAAAAGCAGACCCAAATAGTGCTTACTATTTTCCTCATATTGCTCTAAACGAACACTTGCACATGACCTTTGCTAAAAATGAGTTGGGTTTTGATGTTCCACAAAGTGGACTTTTTAAACGAGAGGGAGATAAGGAGTATCACTACATCATAAAGTATTTCGACAGATACAAAGGCTACAAGTTTCAGCGAAAAGAGTTTGCTTCCTATCTAGGGTTACACAGTGACAACAAATACAACACCTCTTCTGAAAAGCTCTTTGATATGGCTTCCAAAGTGCTACTTAGAGAAGAAGATAGGCTGAAAATGTTGGAGTATTATTTCTACTCTTTTGTCATAAAACACGAAGATATGCACACCAAAAACATCTCTACTATTTATGACAATGCTAAGCTTTTTTTAGCACCACTTTATGACATTGCCACGACAGGTTTTTACAATGGCATACACAATTATGAATCGCACCTGCCCATCAATGGGAAACAGACCAATATTCGTCTAAAAGATTTTTTGGTTTTGGTCAAAAGAGCGAATGTGCCTAAAAAAGCTTTTTTAGAGAGAGCTTCTTTTATTTTAAAAGCCTACAGAGAGAAAATGCCAAAATATATAAAACGAATTTCTAAACTGGAAGAGTGTTACTTTTACAAAAAAGAGAGACCCAATGCACAAGATAGAAGAGTGAAGATTAAAGAGAAAGTTTTACTGCAAGAGGTGATGTTGGAAGCATTTCATGAACGGATTGATATGCTTGAGAGAAATTTGTGGTTTGAGCAGGTTGGGGGTTGAGTTTAAAATGGACTTTAAGGTTTTTAGTGATTTTTTTAAAGTATGTTTTAGAAAAAGTGGAATAAAGTTAGAAAACTTTAAAGTGGACTTTAGAAATTGTAAGGTGCTGTTTGCTAACGCACCGTTAAATGAAAATGGAATAGAGGGAAGTTTCGCCGAAAGGCTTATTAAAAATAGGGAGAGTAAAATAAAATGGGAAAAGAAGAAAACACAAAAGTAATGTGGCATGAGGTTTATCCTAAGTTAGTTTTAGAACTAAATAAACTTGATGACGAAGAAAAAAGAAGAGGTTTTTTTAAAAAATGTATAAACAATGAGGAGTTTGTAACACTTCACTCTTGGGCAAAGAATTTTTTTGATAAGTCAAATATTAAAGAAGAGGTTGGTACTTTTGACCCTTTACATATTTTTGCTAGTTTTAATGGTTTTGGAATGAATGCTGATACTCGTACCAAAAAGATTAATCTCTATTTTAAAATACTTGGTTCTGAAAGAAATTATGAAAACATAGAGTTTTCAGGTTGTCCAACTCCTATGATATTACCTTTAGTATTTGTTAGAACAAGAAAAGATTGGAAAGAAAATGCTCATGTCAACCATAAAGAAGAACAAGAGGCTCAAGGAAAAATATGGGAAGCTATTAAACAAGTTATTAAACAAGAATATTCATCTATCAATTTTAAAGGTCTACAACAACTTTCTGGTGTTAACTTAAACTCTTTTTCACTGCTTCTATTTTGGATAGACTCTAAAAACTTTTTACCTTTAGATAAAAATACTTTAGCTCTTTTTGAAACAAATAATGAACCATTACCCACACAATGGGATAAATACTTAGAATTTTTAAAACCAAAACAAAATACAGATATTTATCAAATTATTACTTCTATGGCTTGGGAGGGGTGTTCCTATGAAACTCTTGATAAAGATACTAGAAAATTATTAAAAAATCAATTTGGTATTAAAAAATGCCCAAAAAAGAGTTTAAAAATAGTAGCTATAAAACCATTAAATGGATGTAATCCAAGTTTTTTAAAAGGCTTAAAAGAGGAGCAAATATATCTTTTTGATAAAGCATACTCCATAGATGATAATGGAAATATCACCTATCATAAAGAGAAAGATATACAACTATTTAATCAAGATGATTTGCAAGTAAATATAAATGCTATTGTTGGAAAGAATGGTACAGGTAAAAGTACATTGGTTGAGCTTTTATTGGCTACAATAAATAATATTATCTACCAAAATAACAGTCATGAAATAAAATCAAAAATAAAATCTGAATTTAAAAAAAAGAAAGATAGCTATAAATATAATTGGACTGTTGATAAAGTTAAGAAATTAGTTCCTAATAGTTTTAAATTACCTATAAATTGTATTTCATATATTAACGATTTAAATATAGACTTAATTTTTGAAGATTTACATCTTTATAAAATTCAAGTCAATAATAGTGATATTAAAATCAAAAAATATGATGAAGAAAAAAGTTGGATAAAGAATAACTCAAAAAAATACAAACTTTTTTATAATATTTTAGTTAACTATTCAATTCATAGTTTATCAGATGATTGGATAGAACCTCATTTTCAAAATAATTGTCATACTGACATAATGATTGAACCCTTTAGAGAAAAGGGGAATATTAATATTCAAAAAGAAGAAAAACGAGTTAAAGAGAGATTGATTGTAAATCTTTTAGAACCTGAAGAAGATGGATATAATTTTAGGCAATTAACTTCTACTTTAAAAGCTAATAAAATAATAGCAAGTTTAAAAAAAGGTAAAAAGCGAACAAAATTTTTTAATGATATTTATAGTATAGGGTATGATGAAGTTAATCGAACAGCTGAATATTTTATAAGTGATTTATCAGAAAGAATAGATAGAAAAAGAAAAGAAGATGAAAATATAGATAAATATCTACTTAATGATTATATAGATGACATACTACTAGATAATAATATTAAATTCTCTCAATTAAGCTCAGGAGAAAAACAAAAAATATACTCTATAAACTCTATCGTTTACCATATTAAAGAGATAGATAGAAAAAAGAAACACAAACATATTAACCTTATATTAGATGAGATAGAACTCTACTTTCACCCTGAACTACAACGAACCTATATTAGTGATGTTATTAAAGCCATTAAAAAAGTAGGAACAGAAAATATATTGGGAATCAATATAACATTCATAACCCATTCACCATTTATACTTTCTGATATTCCTGAGAGTAAGATTTTATTTTTAGGTAAAGAGAGTAAAGATATAGATGCAAAAACTGTACCCCAAGAAAAAAGTGTTAAAACTTTTGGAGCAAATATTCATACTCTGTTGAGTGGTAGCTTTTTTATGGAGAATGGACTGATAGGAGAGTTTGCAAAAAACAAAATTCAAGAGATTGTAGATTTTTATAATGAAGTAAAAAATCATAAAAAAACAAAAGATGATTATCAAAAAGTTAAAAAAGAGTTCTATTTTATTCGAGATAATATAGGAGAAGAGTATATTCAAGGGGTGATTACAAATCACATAGAATATATAGAGAAGATTTTAGGAGATGATTCTTTTAAAACAAGACAAATAAAACAGTTAGAGGCTAAATTAAAATTATTAAAGGGTATTGATGATTAAAATTAAATATCCTAAAAATATAATTAAATTTAATACAACCCAAACTGCTAGTTAAAAGCCAATTTTTGATGTGTTGAAGAAAGCTTCAAAAACTTATCAATAGAGTAAGCTAAAATGAATAATTTTAGCTTAACAAGAAAGCCACGAATAGAAGTAGCTCTGA
>JALXFN010000030.1 GCA_027068975.1 Campylobacteraceae bacterium
TCTTATATCTTGCCACCAAATTTCTGAACCTTTTCCCAATAGAAAAGGTTCAGAAATTTGGTGGCAAGATATAAGATGTAATAAGAAAAACTACTCTCAGTGGCCCAAAGAAAAAGGTAATGCATCGTTTCAAATGATTGTTAATAAAAATAATATTCATGATTACATAGAAAATAAAATAGAGTCAACTATTGGCATCTATAACAAAAAGACAAGAGCTTTACATCAAATAGTTAAAAAGAAAGAACATGAATGGACACAAGTTCCCTATCGCATAGATACAGATGATAAAGAAGAGAAGCAACTCTATATAAGATACTCTTTGAAACTTCCTAAAAATTTATCTGAACTTTTAGGGAAAGAGGGTTGGCTTGTTTTGAGCGAATACAAGACAATAAGTGACTACCGTTTGGCTTTATATATCTATACTGATAAAAATAAAAAACTCTATTGGTATGCACATGGGGACAATGTTGTTTTAGATGACGTACCTTATAAAGAGTATTGGTATCAAGAAAATAGAGAAGTTCCTGTTCCAGTAGGGAGATGGATGGATGTTGAAATATTTTGGAAAAGAAGCACTAAAGAAGATGGAAAAGTATGGTTAAGCATAGATGGAAAAACAGTCATTGACTACAATGGAACTACTAAGTTAATTGACCCTATACGTATAATTATGCTTTTTACTAACTACGCATCGGTTCCTCTTGACCAATGGATAGACAATATAGAGGTATGGGATGACTTCCCTTGTGGCATAAATAAGAGTTGCCATTAATGATTAAAATGAAAAATTATTATGGACAATAAAATGAAATTAGAGATAGCAAAATGGAAAGATAATGCCGTATCCCCTGTTGTCTTCATGGTTGATGATATTGCTAATATAGCAATAAAACAGAGTAATTCTAGTAGCTTACAAATTGGTGAAGATTGGGGACATTATGGTAGAGATAAAAACTCTATGTGGGATTTTTTATCAAACAATCTTCTAAATAAATTCCCAAAAATAAAAACTACATTTTTTTTGGTTACGGATAAAAGAGTTCCTATGGCATTAGGAGAAGAGTATACCTATAATAAATCTATAGTAGAAGATAAAGAGTTTATTGATTTTTTAAAATATTTAAACAGTAATAAAAATGTAGAGTTAGCTTACCATGGGACTACTCATGGTGAAGCAGCCATTAATCATGAAGATTTTTTACAAGAGTGGGAGACTTTTCATACCTTAGAATATGCAGAAGAAGAGATAAATAGAGGTAGAGAGCTTTTTAAAAAAGCGCTTGGAGTTTATCCTATGGGGGGTAAATATTGTGGATATAAAGAGGGTAATTTTGGTTCTGACTCTATTGCCAATACCTCTTTTAGATGGTGGGCTTACCATTGGGATGGAATAATTTGGGATAAAGAGTCAAAAGATAGTAGATATAACTATGACTTAGAATTCAATCAAGGGGTTATAGATATTCCAACAACTGTTGATGGCTCTACTCTTTCTCTACGAATATTCAAAAGATTATTTACAAGGAAATATCTAAAAAGCCTCTATATGTACATCATCAAAAATAAAACGATAGAGAGGCATATCGAATCTCTCTACCATAATCAACAAGTTATCTCAATTCAAGAACACTCTTCTCCCTATAGAACAGATGGTAAAATACAATATCCAAATATTGTCTCAGATATTGATAATTTAAACTATATCTTCACTCTACTCTCAAAAAAAGATGTATGGTATGCAACCTGTACTGAGTTAGCTGACTACTTTATTAGCCGTTCCAATCTTAAAATTGTCATGGAAGACAACAATGCTTTTAAACTTATATCTAAAAAATCTGATACTGTAGAAACTACAATAATCATAAAAGAGAATAAAAATCTATATGCACTTTATGATAATAACGATAAGTTTATAAGCCGTTTCAAAATAAAAAATAATGACTCTTATCTAACATATAATTTTAATACTAATATTTTATATAAAATAAATGCAATATAAAATAATATAAAACAACACAAAATACTAACTTATTTTAACATGATAAGTGATATAATGTTTTAAATTATTGATAGGAAGTCATTGACTATGAAAGAAATTTTTAAAGGTTCGTTTGTAATCTTTATATTCAAAATATTAGGAGCTTCTTCTCTTTTTTTGACATATATTATGATACCTAAATATTATGGTGTAGAGATTTTTGGTATTTTTAATCTTACTTTTGCTCTTATAATGATAGGAACTGTTATTTCAAGAATAGGTTTGGATACCTATGTTATACGAATCATCCCTACGTTGGAGAACAGTAAAAGAATTTCACTTTTTTTAAAAGCCATATTAAAAATTTTATTTGTAAGTAGTCTATCTGTTATGCTGCTAATACTTTTTTTTTCCAATACTCTTGACCACTATCTTTTTAAATCTATAGATGCTAATCTATACATTATAATTTTAGCTCTAATGATACTACCCTATACACTTTTTAATGTTCTCGTAGAAGTTTTTAGAGGATTAGACAATATAAAAACTTACTCTTTTTTTAGAAATTTATCACAAAATGGTCTTATTGCATTACTATTAATCATCTCAATATTTTTCTCTTTAAACTACAATCCTATCTATATATTATTTACGGCAATTGCTATTATTACAATTTCGCTAATAGTTGTTCTCTATAAATTTCTAAAAAAACACAATATCTCTATATTAGAAAAAGGTCAATACAACGAAAAAATTTTAAAACACTCTTACCCTATGTTTTTAACAGCTTCAATTATGTTCCTTATGGGATATGTAGACAGCTTTATGATTTCATATTATTTAAACGAATATCAAGTTGGTATCTATAGTGCTTGTATTAGTCTCTCTATGATTATTACTTTTATACCTATGGCGATTGGTGGATATGTATCACCAAAAGTATCACAAGCCTATGCACAGAACTATAAACAAAAAGTGAAAGATATATTTAATAATTCACTAAAACTTATTGCTATTACTACTCTTCCTATCTTTTTAATCATCGTATATTTTTCAGATTTTTTTCTAGGGCTTTTTGGTACGGAATTTACTGTTGCAACTTCTACGCTATTCATCGTCAGCATAGGGTTCTTATCTGAGTCACTTTGTGGTCCTGTAGGCTTTATTTTAAATATGACAGATAACCAGCATCTCTTTATGAAAATCTTGCTTATTTCACTCTTAATCAACATTATATTCAATGCTCTACTTATTCCATTATATGGCATTAATGGTGCAGCTGTTGCCCTTTTATTATCAATGCTTTTTTGGACTATTTCTAGTTTAGTTGCATTGAAACTCAAGGATATAATATGAATTTAAAGTTAATTCTTTTTTATACTATAGGATTCATTATCTTATACATGGAACCCATACCCATTGCTGGAATGACTTTTGGAATTTTATGGAAATTGATATTAATGTTTCTTTTATTTATACCCATTGTATATACAACCTTTAAAGAGAGACATATAGAAATGTTTGCTTTTCTTACCATAGTTTTTGCATTTAAGACACTTATTTCATATAGCTCTATGGACTACATTGTAAATACTCTAACCATTTTTGCAAAAACATTAATGCTTCCTATTTTATATCTATTTTTTATACTTAAAGTACAAGAGGGAACTTTAAAGTTTTTAGCCAAACACTTTGCTATTTTAATCATCTTCTCTTTTATTCCTTATATGTTTGGAATATTGACACCATTAGGAGAGGGGTATGACCTAGCACCCTTTGGATTAGATGGAGAGTTTGGTTTGGTTGGTCCTTTTCTAAACCCTCACTCTGCCTCTATCTCTATTGCGTTTGCTATGATTGTTATTACTGGTCACATTAAAAAAGAAAACCATCTACATGAAAATGTATTTTATCTTTTTCTCTTACTATTAGCATTTTATGAACTAATAGACACCTATGTAAGAACAGGTATTATGGTCTATTTAGTAGCACTTGCTTTTCTCTACCTCCAAAACATCAATTTAAAAAAAGCACTACTCTTAATATTTACAGCTCTTATATTAACAGCAGGAAGTATCTATCTCATAAACACAAGTGAAGTCGCACAGATGAGATTTCAAGATAAAAACAAATATATGCAAAAATCAGAAGTGGGTTCAGGAAGATTCTTATTTTGGAAATCAGCAGTAGAAAATTGGTTAGATGATGACCCTTCTGTTATTTTTATAGGTCTAGGTCAAGAGTATGCTAAAGACAAAATGTTGGAAGATGTAGGACTTAGAATTTTTGCTCACAATGAATTTTTTCAAACACTTCAACAAGAGGGACTTATAGGTATAAGCCTATTTTTAACTTCTCTCTTTTTAATGTACAAATTTATTAAAGGGAATAAACATTCAAAATACTATGCAACAACTCAGGCTCTATTTTTAGGCATGTTGTCTATGATGATGCTTCAAGGTGGCTTCTATTTTAATATTGTCTTTTTTCTTAGTATCTACTTGGCTCTATTAAAACCAGAATATCTATCATATTTAAAAAAAATAAAGTGTTAATATGTCTATAAAAAAAAGTAATATACTTTTAGTTGTTGCCAACTTATCTACCCCAGGGGGAGTTAGTGTTTTTTGGAATTCACTGTTAAGTGCATTTCATAAAGGTGACTATTTCAACTTTAACACACTTCAAATTGGTGGTCATGGAAAAAATATTTTTGGACCTCTCCTTGACCAATGGAGACTTAACAAAAAGCTCAAATCTAATAAAAATTTCAAATTAGGAATTATTAACCCCTCTTTGTTACATAAAAGTTTTTTGAGAGATGCTTTGTTTGCTAAACAGATGGCTAAAAATGGTCTACCGTTTGTAGTCTTTTTTCATGGCTGGGACTTAAATTTTGAAGCCCAAGTTACTAAAAAATATATAACTTTCTTTTTAAATAGTTTTGGAAAAGCTAAAAAAATCTTTGTACTCTCAGAAGATTTTAAAGCAAAAATTATTGAGTGGGGATACAAAGGTGAGGTAATCATACAGACCACTACCGTTGATGAAACACTAACCCATGATTTTACATTAGAAGAGAAAATCAAAAAGAGAACAGCAAATACATCTACAACTAAAATTCTTTTTCTTTCAAGAATTATAAAAGAGAAAGGTATTTTTGAATTGGTAGAAGCATTTGATAATCTTAATAAAAAAAGAGATGATATTGAGCTCATTATTGCTGGTGACGGCGAAGCATTTAATCAACTAAAAGATGTAGTTAAAAACAAAAAAAATATTAGCTTAACAGGTTTTATAGAGGGTGAAAAAAAGATTTCTCTCTTGAAAGAGAGTGACATCTATATACTCCCCAGTTATACAGAGGGATTACCTATCTCCGTATTAGAAGCAATGATGTTTGGATTACCCGTGATAACCACAAAAGTTGGTGGTCTAAAGAGCTTCTTTAAAAATGAAAAAATGGGTTACTTTATTGAGCCTAAAAACATCATTGATATCGAGAACAAGATTGAACTTATACTTTCAAATAGAGCTAAATTAAAAGAGATAAGTGAATTTAATTACCACTATGCTCAAAAAAAATTAACCAATAACGTAGTTGCAAAAAGACTATATGCTCAATTAAAGGAATTACGATAATGATAAATAAAAAACTAAGAGAAAAATATCTATTACAGAGTGACCTATCGACTTATGACCCATATGATGTTTGGAAAACAGATATAGGGGAAAAAGTAAAAAAGCTCTATTATAAAAATAAATATTTAGGTCTTCTTCCTGCTGCTACCATAACTATTTATGACCTTTATATTAATAATATCAAACGAAATGGCTACTATAAACAAGAGTACCCAATAACACGAGCTCAAGCAGCCATTACCCTTTTAAATTTGTATAAACAAGAAAAAAATCTTAAATATATTACCTATGCTAAAAAACATATTGATTGGTTATTGGTCAATAGGTCTACAGGATATAGTGGTTACTGCTGGGGTATGAACTTTGACTGGGTATATACAGCAACCGATACTTATGATAAAAACATACCTTTTAGTACCCATACACCCTACCCTTTAGAGGCATTGGTTCAATATTATAATATTACTAAAGATGCATCTGTTTTAGATGCTATTAAATCTATTTTTCTATTTTTAGAAAATGATATTAAAGTGATGAAAGAGACTGAAAATATACTTATTTTGTCTTATGGGGTAGAGAGGGATAGAATTGTTACCAATGCCAATAGCTACAGCATGTATATGTATGCCCTACTCCTTAACTTTTTTCCTGAAAAAAAGCAATATATTGAGAAGAAAATAACAAAACTTTATAACTTTATATGTTCGGTACAACAAGACAATGGCTCTTGGCTATATGCTCCTTATGATGATGATACATTTATTGACTGTTTTCATAGTGCGATAGTGGTAAAAAACATTATTAAAACAGGAGAATTAATCTACTTAGAAGATGTTAACACCATCACAACAAGAGGATATACCTATATTATAAAGAGTTTTATAAATGAAGAGTACAAGCTATGCAAACGTTTTTCAGTGAGTAATAAACTATCTATAACCAAATTTGACCTTTATGATAATGCTGAAGTTTTAAACTTAGCAATCATGCTAAAAGATTATGAGACTATTTTTACCCTCTCAGATGCAATTCAAAAATATTTCATTAATGAAGATGATGAAATTGCTTCTATGATTGACCTATTTGGAAACAGAAAAAACTTCAATCACCTTCGATGGGCCGTTGTCCCTTACTTAAATAGCTTATCAAAAATGGAGAATCATTAATATGTGTGGAATTTTAGGAACAGTCAACAAATCTTTTGAGCAAGAGACATTAGACCTCATCGCTCATCGTGGACCAGATGACAGTGATATTGTACATCTTAATATTGAAGAGAATGCTATTTATTTAGGTCATGTTCGTCTCTCTATTCAAGATTTAAGTGATGCTGGACACCAACCAATGTATTCAGCCAATAAAAAATTTATTATCATTTTTAATGGTGAAGTTTACAATCATCTTGATTTACGCAAAAAACTAAAAGAGATTAAATTTAAAGGACACAGTGATACCGAGACCATTGTTAACTATATGGCAAAATATGGTATTGATTCAGTAAAAGATTTTAATGGAATTTTTGCATTTTCTCTTTTAGACATAGAGAAACAAACAGTATATATAGTACGTGATAGATTTGGAGTAAAGCCACTCTACTACTATCACAAAGATAACGAATTTATATTCTCTTCAGAGATGAAACCAATTTTAAAGCTGGTTTCTAACTTTAAACTCGATATGAATGCTGTCAATGAATATTTGGTTTTACGATACAACCCCTCCCCTAAAACCATTGTGCAAGGCATTAAAAAAGTCTATCCTGGAGAGATATTAGAATATGACTTAAAAGAGCATACATTAGATAAACATATTAACATTAATGACAAACTCATATCCAATATAAAAATAGACAACAACAAAAGTGAAGCCTACTGGGTTGATGCTGTAAGTGAAAAACTAGAAGCTGCTGTTGAAAGACAAATGATTGGCGATGTAGAAGTGGGAAGTTTTCTCTCAGGTGGTATAGACTCTGCACTGGTAACAGCCATAGCTTCTAAATACACAAAAAATAAAATTAAAACATATTGTATAGGATTTAATGGTTCTGCTCAATTTAGTGAAGCAGATGATGCAAAAAGGTCTGCTGAAATATTAGGTACTGAACACCATGATGTTATTGCAAACTCAGATGAATATATGAAAATTCTTGAAAAGTCTAGTTATATTAATGAGGAGCCTAATGGTACGGTAAACACCTTTGCCCAGTACGAAGTAAGTAAACTAGGAGCAAAATATACCAAAGTCATTTTAGCAGGACAAGGTGCCGATGAAATTTTTATGGGGTACGGAAAATACTCTGCTGAACTAAAAAGAGAGAAGTATCTTTCTCTTATTAAGTTAGCAAAAAAATTCAAGTTTTTATTCTCTAGTCCCAAGTACCACAAAATACAAAGAGCACTCTATAGCTTAACAGAGGAACATACATTAAGCCGTTTTGAAAAAATCTATACAGTTTACCAAGAAGAGGAAAAGAGAAAACTACTAGAGAGTGAATTTTCTAATCATCAAACAGGACTCTACTACTTCTATAATCATATCCCTGACGAAGTAAGTTCAATAGATAAAATGTCTATTCTTGATACCTACACTTCACTCTCTGATGAGCTACTTATGTATGGCGACAAGATGACCATGGCAACCTCAATTGAAATGAGGGTTCCATTCTTAGATAATGAACTGGTCTCATTGGCTCAAAAGATTCCACATCAATATAAAATAAAAAATGGGATACATAAATATATTTTAAAGGAGGTAGCAAAAAAGTATCTGCCCAATGAAATTATAAATCGTCCTAAAAAAGGTTTTGATATGCCGAGTTTAGAGTGGTTCCAAGGGGACTTAAATAATGACATTATGAAACTATTATGTTCAAACGACTCATTAATTACCAACTACATCAATAAGAATGAAATAGAAAATATTATTTTGAGATACAAGAATAAAAAAGAGTTTGATGTCCGTAAGGTTTACCTATTAATGAGTATGGAACATCTCTTACAACTACTAAATAAAAAATTATAAAGGATAGAACATGAAACTGACTACATTTGAAAAGCGTAAGAAGAATAAAGAAACACACGGTGTCAACGTTAAAAGGATATCCAAAAGCAATGAGTAAATACTCACTAAAGAAACTAGAAAAGTTTATAAAAAAATAACAGTAATAATTTTATTACTGTGGGAGAATTAAAATATGAATTATGCAATAATAAAGAACTATAAAATCAATGTATTTAGTTCAAAAAATATCTTTTTAGAAAATATTAAAGATTGTAAAAAAATCTTAATTGCTATGAATGCAGAAAAAATTATGAAAAATGATGAAAAACTTAAAAGAATCATCAATAGTAATATTGGCTATAGTGATGGAATTGGAGCAGTTTTAGCACTAAAAGTCAAAGGCTTAAAAGCCATAAAACTACCTGGTAGTGAGCTTTGGTTAGATATTATTCAAAAATTTGAAAAAACTAAAACTTTTTATTTTATTGGCTCAACAGAAACCGTAATAAGAAACACTGTAAAAAGATTAAAAAAAGAGTATCCACAAATTAAGGTTGTTGAGTACAGAAATGGATTTTTAAAAAATAATGATAAAAGAAAACTAATAGTAGAGCTTAAAATTTTAAAACCTGATATTGTTTTTGTTGCACAAGGAAGTCCACGTCAAGAATTTTTAATGGATGAACTCATTACTCATCATCCAGCACTATATATGGGATTAGGTGGTAGTTTTGACATTTATGGAGGAGATAAAAAAAGAGCTCCAAAACTCTTTTTAAATTTAGAATTAGAGTGGTTATATAGATTATGGAAAGAACCAAGCAGAGTAAGTAGACAATTGGCTTTAATTAAGTTTATGTTATTTATAGGAAAAGACTATCTTATTTACAAAAAATAAATAATATAAAGCTTTAATTTATGTAAAAATAGTTATTTTAACTGCCAAAAGAAAATTATTAGGAAAAAGATTGAATATTTTTAGAACCATCAAAGAAGATTTTTTAAATGTAAAACGAAATGACCCTGCCCTGCATAATACTTTTGAACTTTTTTTTAACTACCCAGGTCTGTGGGCTCTTTTCTTTTATCGCATTGCAAATGCTCTCTATAAACGTGGTCTACGTTTTATACCTCGTTTTATCTCAGCTATAGGTCAATTCTTGACTACCATAGATATTCACCCTGCAGCCACTATTGGTTGTAGGGTTTTTATTGACCATGGTGTGGGTGTGGTTATTGGTGAGACGGCTATTATTGGTGATGATGTTCTCATCTATCAGCAAGTAACGCTTGGTGGGGTAAGTACTTCTCACGGTAAACGTCACCCTACTGTAGAGAACAATGTCGTAGTAGGTGCAGGTGCAAAAGTATTGGGAAACATTACACTGGGTCAAGGCTGTAAAGTTGGTACCAACTCTGTTGTGCTTAAAGATGTTCCTCCTTTTGCTACAGCAGTTGGTATACCTGCTCGTATTATTAACTGTGATTCAAAAAATGATGAACTCCGACACGATATGCTGCCCGATGTAAACAGAGAGATTTTCCACTATCTTATTAAACGTATTGCTGTTTTAGAAGAGACCATAAAAACAGGAGATGTTAAACTTATGGAGAAAGAGGATCATGAATTGACAGAAATTTACTCAACCTTTATTAAATCAATGTAACAAAAGTAAATAATTACCAACTTTTTAGTATACTTCCAAGATTTTCACTATAACTAAAAAAGGTATATCCATGTTATCTAAACGTATCCAAACTCTCTCTTCTTCTTTAACTATTGCTATTACCACTCTTGCTCAAGAACTTAAAGCTGAAGGTAAAGACATTCTCTCTTTCTCTGCTGGTGAGCCAGACTTTGACACTCCTGATGCTATTAAAAATGCAGCAAAAGATGCTTTAGATAGTGGTAAAACCAAATATACAGCCGTACCAGGTGTTCCTGAGCTTCTTCAAGCCGTTGCTAACAAACTAAAAAGAGACAACAACCTTGAGTATGCTCCAAACATGATTCAGACCAACAATGGGGCAAAACACTCACTCTTTAACCTACTTCAAGCACTTATTGATGAGGGTGATGAAGTAATTATTCCTGCTCCTTACTGGGTTACTTACCCTGAACAAGTTAAATACTCTGGAGGTATTCCAGTTATTATAGAGACAGATGACAGCAATGAGTTTAAAATCACTCCAGAGCAACTTGAATCTGCCATTACACCTAAAACAAAAGTGCTAATGATTAACACACCATCAAACCCAACAGGAGCTATCTACTCAAGAGCTGAACTTGAAGCACTTGCAGAGGTTTTAAAAGGGACAGATATTGTTGTTATCTCTGATGAGATGTATGAAAAACTGGTTTACGGTGGTGCAGAGTTTACAGCTACTGCTTCTATTTCAGAAGACATGTTCCAAAGAACTGTAACGGTAAATGGTCTAAGTAAAGCAGCAGCCATGACAGGTTGGCGTTTTGGTTACTTAGCAACACCAAACACAGAGTTAATAGCTGTTCTTAACAAACTACAGTCACAAAGTACTTCAAATATCAACACCCTAGCCCAAGCAGCAGCCATTCCAGGTTTAGATGGTACTATTGACACCGTAGTAGAAGAGATGAGAGTAGCCTTTGAAGCAAGAAAAAACGAAGCTGTTGAACTCTTCAACAACATAGATGGTCTAAGCGTTGTAAACCCAGACGGTGCTTTCTACCTCTTCGTAAACATCAAAGAGGTAAGTAACGACTCCATGCAGTTCTCAAAAGACCTACTTTCAGAACAAGGCGTAGCCGTAGTTCCTGGTGTTGGTTTTGGAAGTGAGGGTTACTTTAGATTCTCATTCGCTACAGACATTGAGACCATTCGTGAGGGTATTAAACGAATTGCTACTTTTGTTGAGGGTCAGAAGTAATTTAGAATATCAATGGGTAGACACATTGGTTTACCCCTACATGTCACATAGGTTAAACAATTTTTAAAATATATTGAACCGTAGGGGCAGACCGATGTGTCTGCCCACAAATTGGCAAATAAATCTTAAACCTCCACCAAAGTCAACTCTTTACAAGAAACCACCACCCCATCTTCATCAGCATAAATAAAATCACCAGAATTAATGGTTAACCCTCCAAACTCTAAAGCTATTTCTCTTTGTGATGGTGCTTTAACAGGGCTTTTACGGGGGCATGTTCCTAGTGCTTTAAGACCAACGGGTATGGTTTTGGTTATGTTTGTATCTCGTACATAACCATTTATGATGATTCCTGCCCAGCCATTCTTTTGAGCGTAGCCCATGAGTGTGTCACCAACCACAGCACAGTAACGAGCATAGACATCAACCACCACTACTCTACCTTTGCCCTCTTCGTCTCTTAACATTGCTACTAAGTCACTGTTGTCTTTGTTGAGCTGAATGGTTACTACTTCACCATAAAAACTCTCTTTACCACCATACGAAAGTAAATTCTCTGCCAATACTGCTACATTATCACCGTGTTCATCACATAAATCTGCTGTTGAAAAGTTCATTCAAACTCCTGTTTTTAACGAATTATACAGAATTACATACAATTTAAACAATATTAGATAAAATTTCACTGTTGTTAACTTTAGTTGGGTGGAAGGGGTATTCCATCGAACTCAGGTTATCAATAAAAGGTTGGATATGAGAGTAGTTACAGGTGTGGTAGGGAATGACATTCATGTCGTAGCCAATAGGCTAATTGAGATTTCCTTAAAAGAGAGAGGGTTTGAGGTATTTAACTTGGGGGTTAATACCTATTTGGAAGAGTTTATAGACGCAGTCATCGAGACCGATGCTGATTTACTGCTCATCTCATCGCTCAATGGTGAGGCAGAGGGTTGGAGTAGAGATTTACTTTTTTTAAAGAGTCGTTATGACCTTGATGGGGTTATTTTTGCCATTGGTGGAAACCTAAGTGTTGGTGAAGCAACACAAGAGGAGTTGGTACCTAAGTACAAAGCGTACGGATTTGACTTGGTCTTTCATCAGGTTGATTTAAATGAGGGGCTTGACAGCATAGAAGAAGCCCTAAAAGCAAACCAGAAAGTGGAGGCGTAGTATGCCTAGTAGATTTCAAAGAGAACGAGAGATTATCACTAAAACACCCTACACTGACAGCTTTGATTTTGATGAGATAAAAGAGTTTATAACAGGTGCGAGTAAAAACCTTTTTATCTCTCACAAGTTTAAAAACTCTAACAAAATTTTAGTCCAACCACGTGGTGGCTTTCCTACTTACGACAAGGTTTTTGAGCTTTATGGTGAGTTTACCTCTGCAGGGGTAGATATTTTACCCCTAACCATTGACAGTAACACACGACTTAACGACTACGAAATGGCTAAAAAAATGTTGGCTCTTTCTGAAGAGAACGACGAAAACATGCTCAACGGTTACCCACTGGTCAACCACGGCTACAGAACCACTAGAAAAATGGTTACCCACTACGACACCCCTATTAGTCTACGACACGGAACACCTGACGCACGGCTACTTATAGAAGTTGCCCTAGCTTCTGGAATATTTGAGATAGAGGGTGGACCAATAACCTATCTACTCCCCTATTCAAAAAACTTCCCGTTAGATAAAGCCTTTTTGTACTGGAAATATGTAGAGCGTGTCTGTGCAGAGTATTCTGAGCTAAATGAGCCTATTAACCGTGAATCATTTGGACCTCTCTCTGCAACGCTTCAACCACCTGCTATTGTCATCGTCATTCAACTATTAGAGATGCTCTTGTCCCTTGAAGAGGGAGTAAAATCTTTCTCGGTCAGTTTTTCACAAACAGGCTCTATGTCACAAGACATTGTAAGCTCAAACGTCATTAAAAAGATGGCCAAAAAATACGCTGAAAAAATCGGCTGTGGTGATGCAGAGATTCACCTAGTCTACCACCAATGGATGGGAGCATTTCCTAGAAACAAAGAGTTTTCTGACTCGCTCATTAACACCTCTACCGTTATAGCAGCTATGATAAGAGCCGACAAGATGATTACCAAAACAAGAGATGAGTCTTTTGGAATTCCAACAAAAGAGGTTAACGCTGCTGCTGTAAAAAATACACAATATACACTCAATATGTTAAGGGGTCTACCTATCATTAGCGATGAAGAAGAGGAAGAGAACCTAAGTGAGATGGTAGACGACATTATGGAAGCTGTCATGAATGACCCAGCTGACACACTATGGAGAAAAGTTTTCAACTCTATTAAAAATGGCTTTATAGATATTCCATTCTCTCCACACATCATCAACAACGGTGAAGCGATTACCGTTAGAGACAAAAACTACAACATTCGTTTTTATGAACGTGGAAACGTACCCATAAGCGACAAGTGTTTAGCGTTTGAGCGTTCTAAAGTAGACTTGTGTGGAAAATCTTTGGTTGAACATATTATTGATGATATAGGGATAATGTTATAATGAACAAACTACAAATAGACATAGGAAGTACCTACTTCAAGACCAATGCAAACGGTGAGCTAAACCAGTACTTTAGAAACTTTGACATTAGTATCTATGATGATTTACAAAACAAATGCTCCCAGCTTCTAAGCAACTATACTAAAGATGAAGTCTCCATCTGCTCTTCTGCAAATGGTGGGCTTAGTACACTTATTATTGGGGTTACGACGCTTTTTTCGTTGAAATATGCAACCAACATTGCGTTTAACTCTGGGATAAACATTATAGATACCATTCTTTACTCCAAAATAGAAGAGGCAAACACCCCTACAGATGTTATAGATGTGGTTATAGTTGTAGGTGGGATAGATGGTATTAAATCAAAGTTTGATGAAAAACTTATCAACTACCTAAAAGATGTGAACTATCAGAACATTGTCTATGTTGGGAATAAAGAAAATCGTGACTTTTTAAATAAAAATATTGATGATTTAGTTATTTTACAAAACATTATTGGCGATAAACTTCAAGTGGTAGAAGATGAGCTAAAAGAGTACCTTACCAATCTCTACCAAGCAGATATTACAGGTAAAGAGGACATTAAAAAACTCTATGAAATCACCTCAAATCAGATTTACTCTACCCCTTATATTGTAAACAATGCTTTACCTAAACTAAAAACCCTATTTGATGTGGCTGACCCATTTTTAGTCATAGATGTGGGTGGAGCAACGACCGATATTCACTACAGTACCGACTTGGTAGAGAACAAAAACATTATGACAAGCTCTGGTTATGATAGATTGGTCTTTAAAAAGTTAGGTGTTTTTAAGTCGCGTGAGAGTTTGGTTTTTGGAGCAAAGAGCAATGAGTTTGTTTATGAACTCTTAGACTACTTGGGGGTAAATGAGCATATTTTAGATGAGCATAGTGATGAAGCAACAGTAGTTTTAATGCAACTGGCTATCTTTTTAGTTCTCTATCAAGTATCTAAAAATCATAATGATTATGTTACACTAAAACTAGAGATTTTAAACTCCATTGTTCTAACTGGTGGGATTTCAAAAGTGCTTAGTGATGGAGATATAGATAAAATCATTAAATTCTTTTACAAAAAGATACTAAACTATATAGAGATACCAAATATCATAACAGATAGAAACTATGAAATTTGGACTTTAGGAATAGAGGAGATATACAATGCCGAGTAATATACGAGAGCTATTAGAAGTAGCCCATGAAAAGAGTCCAAATAAAACTGCTCTAATAGAAAACGAAAAGAGCTTTACGTACAGTGAACTCTTGAAAAAAGTAAATCAGTTAGCCAACTACTTTAGCCAACTAGACCTTGAGGCAGGTGCGAGAGTAGGAATCTACTCTAACAAGAGTTCAGAGCAGGTTATAGCTATACTTGCCCTACTCTCAACCCCTTATATTATTGTTCCTATTACTCGATTTTTAAAGCCTGAGCAGGTTGAGTATATTATTAATGATGCTGGTATAGAGTGCATTATTAGCGATAAGACCAAAATAAAAAATATAGAGGCTATAAACTTTAAAGGTAAAGTAATTACCTTTGAGCCTTTAGATGATGAGATGGTTTCATTTAAAGAGATTTATAAATGTTTTAACAGTAACTTTACAACTACCATTGATACTGAAAGCTCAGCAATTATTACCTACAGTTTTGGTTCTGATGGTTCTCAAAAAGGGATTATGATGAGTCATAAAAGCCTAGCTGAGGGAGCAAGAGTCGTCTCTAACTATCTTGAACTTAAAGAGAGTGATGTTATCTCTGGACTTCTCTCATTTAACCTAGACTATGGTCTAAATCAGATATTTTGTGCTTTACAAGTTCAAGCTACCTTGGCACTTCATAAGTTCATTTTACCTAGTGACTTTTTTGCTCATCTACTTAAAGACCAAGTAACTGTACTGGCTATGATGCCTGTACATATAGGTAAGATGTTCGACGAAGACCCACACCGACTACCTACCTCTAAACAACTTGACCATGTACGAGTTATCACCTCATCAGGGGGGAACATCACCCCTAAAATGGTTAAAAAAGTAGATGACTACTTTAAACCTGCCAAGTTCTACTCGATGCATGGTCTAACAGAAGCACTTAGAAGCACCTACCTAGACCCAAGCCAAATACACATACGCCCTACTTCCATAGGAAAAGCGATTCCAGAGGTTGAAGTTTATGTTATTAACGAAGAGGGAAAAGAGTGCCAAGCCAATGAGGTTGGAGAGCTTATTCATAGGGGTTGTTGTATCTACCAAGGGTACTGGAATAGTGAAGAGAGTACCAAAGAGCGTTTTAAAAGCATCTCTATTTTAGAAAAAATCATAGAGATAGAGAATCCAAATGAGATAGTTATAGCAACTGGGGATTATGTCTATAGTGATGAAGAGGGCTATCTTTACCTTGTTGGTCGCATGGATGACATGATAAAAACAAATGGCTTCAGAGTCAGCCCAAAAGAGATAGAAGATGTAGTACTTTGTAATATAGAAGAGATTACACAATGTGCTGTCTTTGGAATCCCAAATGAGGAGATAGAAGAGGAGATTGTTTTAGTCTACACAGCTAAAAGTAAAATACCTCTCAATGAGATGATTTTTGAACTTAAAAAACATTTGGCTACCTATATGATGCCATCTGTTATAGAGTTCAGAGAGGAGCTTCCATTGAAAGCTTCACATCATGAGGTGGTGGATAAAGGGCTTTTACGTAAAGAATTTTTGTAGGGTGTGATTGCCATCACACCAATTAATAATATGTTCTAAATAGTTGGTGCGATAGCAATCGCACCCTATGACGCATACGCAATTGGGTCTTTGATTCCTGCTTTTTCAAACCCATTCAGACGTAATCTACAACTGTCACAAACACCACAAGCTCTATCTTCATTTTGATAACATGACCAAGTATCTTCTAATGGTACGCCCAACTCTATAGACTTTTTAACTATTTCTGACTTTTTCAGGTGAACCAGTGGCATTCTTATCTCTAATTTAGTTTCATCTTTGGTTCCCAAATTAATGGACTCTTCCATAGATTTTATATAACTATCACGACAATCAGGATAACCAGAGCTGTCCTCTTCTACTACACCTATAAACAGAGCTTCTGCTCCATGTTTTTCGGCTATGGCTGTAGCTATAGATAAGAAAATACCATTTCTAAAAGGTACATAAGTTATGGGAATACCATCTTCTACTCCAGCTATGGGAACCTCTAAAGAGCTGTCTGTCAAAGCAGAAGCTCCTATCTGTTTAAAAAAATCTAAATCTATCTCATAACGCTCTAAGCAGTTTAACTTTTTAGCAATTTTTCTAAAAGATTCAAGCTCTTTTTTTTCAGTTCTTTGCCCATAATTAAAGTGTAAAGCTATTAACTCATAACCCTCATTTTGTGCTATTTTAGCCCCTAATGCACTGTCCATTCCACCTGATATAATAGATACTGCCTTTTTCATATCTAACTCCCCTATTTTTAAACGTATTTTACCTCTTTTTAGGTAAAATTTTCTTATGTTAAATATTGATAATCACACTAATTTTGCCATAAATACACAACGTATAGAAAATATTGTGAAAAAACACACAAGTAGAGATATTGACTTAATTATATGCTATAATTCTACTATCAAAGAATATAATAAGAGTTATAGAGGCAAAGATAGAGCGACGGATGTACTAAGTTTTCCAATCGAAAATGATAATATTATGATGACTGATATTATGCCTCTAGGGTCAATTGTAATCTCTATTGACTTTGTTAATGCAAAGGCATTAAAGTTAGGTCATAGTAAAGAGGATGAGTTTACCCTTCTATTCATACATGGTCTACTTCATCTTTTAGGATATGACCATGAAACAGATAGTGGGGAAATGAGAGAAAAAGAGGAAGCACTAATTCATGCGTTACATCTTCCAAAAAGTTTAATAGTAAGAACAGAGGAGTCTTAATGGATTTTGTTATATTTATTATAGCGATGGGTGGTTTAATTTTTGGAGCTGATTTTATTATCAATCAAAGTGAGCGTATTGCTTTACGTTTTAAGATTTCTGAATTTGTCATAGGCTCTACGCTTATAGCTTTAGGAACATCTCTACCTGAAATGGCAGCCAGTATAGCAGCCAGTATACATGGAAAAGCTGACATGGCAATAGCCAATGCCATTGGTAGTAACATTATGAATATTACACTGGTTTTAGCAGTCATATTTATAATAACCAAACAATTTAAAAGTAACCGTGATTTTTTTGCAAAAGATAGTATTTGGGCAATGATGCCAGTTATGTTCTTTCTTTTAATGAGTATCGATGGTATTATCTCTACTACCGATGCTATCTTACTTTTAATGCTTATGGTTGCCTATATCTTCTTTCTATTTCAAGATGCTGGAGGCTTAGAAATGGAAGAGATAGATGAGGATTTAAAGAAAAATTTCTCTTGGCTAAGTAGTATAGCTCTTCTCCTAATAGGTTTTATTTTTGTTATTATTGGTGCACACTTTGCTGTTGACTCTGCTTCAAATATTGCAAAAAGCTTTGGGGTCAGTGAGTGGGCAATAGGTGCTATACTCATTAGTTTTGGTACTTCTCTACCTGAGCTCATTATTTCAGTATCTGCTGCACTAAAAGGTAAAGCTGAAATGGCTATTGGAAATATTATTGGTTCCAATCTAGCCAATATAGCTGTTGTTATTGGAGCCTCTGCATTGGTAAATGAATTAAACTTCTCACTCACAGAACATGCTTTTGATGTTGCATTGATGACGGCTGCAACTATTTTACTCGTTTATATTACTGCCAATAAACTTTATAGTAAACCTGCTGGAATATCTTTACTTATTTTACTAACCCTCTTTTTAGAAAATACCTTAAGAGGAATGGGAGCGGCATAGCTTCCCTCCTCTACTTATTTCTAAAAAGCATGCATAAACTGCGATAAGAAAATAATGGTAACCACAAAGGCAAATGGTAAAACATGGCTTTTAAAAACTAAAGGTTGTATTTTTAAATATACTTGTGCAAAACCTCTAATACCTAGCCAAATTCCTAAAAAAGCTTTAAGTGAAAGCATCATTTGAAAATGACTCATTCCATCTTCTCCAATAGTCCCAAAAACTTGTGAAATTAAGTAAAGACCTGTAATAACAGCAACAATCAAACTGGGTGGAACAACCTTTCGCACAAACATCATAAAAGACTCTCTTGCCTTTTTATGCTCCTCTTCATTTAATGTTCTTGGCATTTTATTTAAAAAAAGATTATCTGTTATAAGAAAACCTCCATAAATAAACGCTGCAAAAAGATGAATGGTTTTAATGATTATAAATAACATAGAAGCGAACCCTTTTTTTATTTTTTTAGTATTATAGTAAAAAGGTTATAGATTTTGTTGATAAATGTCAATGTGAAGATTTTTTGAAGAGTAGCGATATGTTAAATATCGCTACTAATTTGATACCTAATATTTGTATCAGTATCTCTATTTTTACTTTTTTTTGAAATTATATATATTAAAGTTGCAACTACTACAACCACGACTAGCCCAATTGCTTCCATAATTAACTCCTATTCCTTTATGTATTTATGCAGTTATTATACTATTTAATACTTATTTATATTAACTGTTTTTTTTTTAATTTATTTGATTAATTTACTATTTAGCAATAAAAAATTTCATATTTATTTTTTAAATATTCTATATTAGCATTCCAATAATTTAAGAGTTAAATAATATACTACTATCTTCAAATAAACTAATTAAAGACATCAATATGAATAGAAAAATGAGAGATAAAAATAGTATATACTTGGACTCCTGGAGTCTTTTTAAAATCATGGCTGACTTTGTAAAGGGCTATGATGAACTAGATGATATAGGTGCAGCAGTTACAGTATTTGGCTCAGCTAGACTAAAGGAAGGAACTCCAACTTATCAAAAATCTATTGAAGTAGGGAAAAAACTAGCAGACAATGGATATAGCGTAATTACAGGTGGTTCATTTGGCATTATGGAGGCTACTAATAAAGGGGCAAAAGCATCAACCCATGCTGAATCTATTGGTCTAAATATTGACCTACCTTTTGAAACCTCTGGAAATGCTTTCCTAGACAGGGAACTAAAATTTGACTACTTTTTTGTAAGAAAAGTGATGTTGGTTCGCTACTCCTTAGCCTATATTGCCATGCCAGGTGGTTTTGGAACACTGGATGAACTTTTTGAAGTTCTCACCCTCATACAAACCCAAAAAAGCTCCCCTTCTGCTGTTATTTTGATAGGTAAAGATTATTGGAGTAAGCTTTTTGAGTTTATGGAGACTTCCATGATGGAGTATGGAACAATCAATCAAGCCGATTTGGACCTCATTACTATTGTTGATGACCTAGATGAGATGATTGAGATTGTAGACCACTCACTAAAAACGCAACTTAAAGCCATAGAAGAGATGGGGCTTTCAGAATCTAACTATGGTGAAATGCTTAGAGAGACACAGAAAATCAGAGGCTAATAAAGTAAGGTGTTATATTGCGTACACCTTACTTTAGTCTATAATGCCCATCAAGTTCATAAGTAAATAGATTATTGTTTTCTCTTGTCCCCCAGCCAATATTATGAATCACAAATGGTACTCCATCACTTGTCTGCTTAGATGAAACTATCATAATATGTGGTCGTCCTTTTACTTTACAAGTTACGATGTCCCCTGCTTTATAATCTGTTGGGTTTTTTGTTACAGCTAAAGAGTACCCTTTACGTTTAAAATAGTTTTTCAAATTTGGTACACGTCGATGGTCAATATTTTTGTCGGTACTCGTTGCACCCCAAATTTTAGGATAAGTTAAAAAAGCTTTTTTCATATCTTCATGAACCTCTTTTTGTAAGTCTATTTTTGCACTGTCTCGTAACGCACGAATTACGACATCGGTACAGACTCCTCTATTGAAAGGTACATCTCCATTTGGATAAGACAAACTTACATATTTAGGGTCATAAATAATGGTTTTACCTATCTGTTTTCTAGCTGATTTCACTATAGGTGGGGCTGGAGTCTCTTTACTTGTATTGATAAATGGAATTTTTTCTATTTTATCAGCAAACAATTCAACTATAAAAGGTACCGTTGTAAGCAATGTTAAAATAAATAAAGAGTTTATTACGTATTTCTTTATCATTAAATATCCTTAAATTTTACATTTAATAATATTTAATTATTGTGTCTAAATTGAGGTTCTCTATTTAGACATAATTTTATTTTACCACCCAACATCCCTCAACCAAAAGTTTATTTCCAGAAAAAACTTGCCCTAAAAATCTATCTCCTACAGCATAAGTACCTACACCTTTTGGTGTTCCACTCATAATAATATCACCATTTTCTAAAGTCATAAAACTCTCTATTTCGCGAAGCATAATATCAGGCTTATACATCATGAGGTCATAGGTAGCAAACTGTATAAGCTCATCATTAATATAAAGCTTCATTTCTAAAGTTGTCAGGTCATCACAGATGGGTACAAACTCACTAAACAGAGCAGAGTTATCAAAGGATTTTGCTCTCTCCCAAGGTAAACCTTTGCACTTTAAATGGTTTTGAATATCTGCATGAGTTAAGTCTAAACCAAAGCCTACTCCCTCTATTTTATGGTCTTGAATAAGAAAACAAATTTCTCCTTCAAATCGACACTGTTCTGAAAAATAATAAAGCTCATTAGCTATAGCTGAGTTTGCTTTGTTAAAAACTACCATAGAAGCAGGAATTTCATTTCCTAACTCTTCTATATGTTCTACATAATTCCTGCCTATACAGACTACTTTTGATGGTTCTATCTTTTCATGTTTGTATTTTATACTTTTCATTTTTTACTTTCAACCTTTTTAACATCTTCTACCTGCCCTATCATCACTCCAAATGTACTATACTGAAAAGTATCATATTTAGGGGGCAAGTAAATTTTTGAAACAAAACCATCAAAATAGAGTGCATTTTTACAACCATTATTTTTAAAAAAAGTTGCAAAATCATAGAAATTTATTAGCTCATTAGAGATAGCAAAAAGAAGCCGTCCATCAGCTAAAACCCCTACTCCATTTCGTATATGAATATTTTTAGAACCTTTTCTAAAACGTGGGTGTATCTTACCATTTATCAAAAGCATAGGACCAGACTGTGTAGCAAATTTTATATATTTTTTATATTTAAAATCAGTGGTTTTTTTAATATAAGCATTATTCTTTTTCGTAATAAAAAAAACTCCATTAGGTTGCATATAAAAATTTCCAAATGCTTTTTTTACTCTATTGGTCTTTCGTATCCTCTTTCCATTTTCAACATAAAGTCCCAAAGGCATAGAGTTTTCCATATACATTCCACCATTCATAGCAAAAAGTAACTTTTTATGCTTCTTTTCTAGCCATCTATTTAAATTTTTAAACTCTTTAAATATCGTACCATTGTCATCTTTTAAATAGAAATTTAACTCATCTTTTTTCAGGTCAACTATATGAGTAATTATTCGCTTATCTTCTTGTAGTTTAAAAGGCTCTTTCGCCAAAAGTGTTAGGGTTAATACTAATAAAATTGTTACTATTTTTTTCATAAACAGTATTATAACTAAAATTTAGACTATAGATATATTTATAAAAATAAATATTTAATTTTATTAAATAATATTATTTTGTGTTAAATTAAGTTATAATATTAATTATATGCCAACGAAATACAGAAGATGCAATTAAACATCAAAGGAGTGAAGTAATGAATTATTTATTGATTCAAATAGTACTATGTCTATTAATAGCTGGATTAATTGGCTTAGTTATAGGTTGGTTTTTAAGAGGTATGTATAAAAACAAACTTTTAAAAAAATATGATAATACGGTTGATGCTCTCAAAGAAGAACTCACAGACGTTAAAAAAAGATTAATGAAAGCAGAGATAAAAAATAGAGGTGCTCAAACCATCAAAGAAGAAGCAAAAGTAAGACTAAAAGAGATGGAGACCAATTATTCAAATAAACTTGAACAATTAAGTAAAGAGCTTTCTATTACTAAACAACAATTGGCTATTGTGATACAAGAGACACAAATACCCCATAATCCCAATTAGCACTTCCCATTTTTCCTTGGTTACTCCACCCTCGTTTAAGCAACTCTTTAGCAATAAGCCTATTCATAAGACCATGCCCAAGGAGGGTAATGGTAGTGCCTTTTTCACAAGAGGCTACCAATTTACTAGCCCCTTTTTGGGCTCTTATTTTTGCCTCTTGAAGTGACTCTCCATTCTTTTTATATCCAAAAAGCCACATAACCCTAAAAATAACAGCCCACAAAGAAAGAGGTAACTTCACCCAACGCCAATTGGCAAATGGTAGCCCTGCTTCGTTAAAAAGTTCATCTTTTTCATCAGGTGTTTTACCATAAAGAGCCACCGAATCATAAGAGCGTTTTAGACCACTACAAAGTATTTTATCTGAACCATCAAAAATATTAGAGATTTCAGATTTAGATACAAAATCTTTTTTTATCTCTGCATTGTTATAGATATCAAGCCACTTTTTTAGCTCAAAAGCATAAGCAAAACTGTTTTTATTTATGTCTACTTCTGCATGTCTTATTAATATGATTTTCATTTTCACAAGATTATCAACTTTCTTAATCTTAACCATTCCATCCCCAAAATCCCCATCTATCGTACTCTGATACGGCAACTTCCAAACCGTATCTCTAAAAGATAATCTCTCTTTTCCCAAAAGTACTATAAACTCATTGACAATAAAAAAGACATAATAGGAGGTACAGCATTACCTATTTGTGCATAATTTTACCAAAAAAACCAAGGATAACCTATAAATATGTCAAATTGTAATACTTTATTTCTATTTTAAGTTCCTAAAAATAAAGAGGTTTTAACTCTCCATAAATATCTAATCACTTTATTTCATCTATTTTGTTCTTTTATTAATTTTAAATATAACATAATTTTTAAATTTAGTTATATTAATTAATTATAATTGATATTTTTTAATTTTTTTGATAGAATAATTAGGAAAAAACAATAGAT
>JALXFN010000031.1 GCA_027068975.1 Campylobacteraceae bacterium
GATGAGAATTCAGAATTTGGAACAGCAAACTGGGCAAGAACGTATTATAAAGTAGAAGCCAAAGATGCAGCAGGAAACACAAACCTCTCTGGAAACAGATTTGTAGAGGTTAAAAAGGCGAATGCTGTAGAGGATACAACACCACCAGTAGCAAAACTTGCAGTACCAAAATTTGCAGATGGAAGTACAATTCCAGGAGTAAACAATAGAATAGAGGGTGACAAGATTGGAACAGCTATTAAATTGGATGCAGGTGCAAGTACAGATGATGTAGGTGTGGTAACATATACCTTTAAAAAGAACATTTCAGGAAATGATGGAGATGCGAACTATGTAGATATTGCAGGATGTGTAGATATCGCAGAGTCAGTATGTGAGTTGGTACCAGATGAGAATTCAGAATTTGGAACAGCAAACTGGGCAAGAACGTATTATAAAGTAGAAGCCAAAGATGCAGCAGGAAACACAAACCTCTCTGGAAACAGATTTGTAGAGGTTAAAAAGGCGAATGCTGCCCCAGTAGCAACAGAACAAGCCGTAACAGTAGATGAAGATACAAGCGATAATGTTATTACATTAGCAGGAACAGATGCAGATGGAGATACATTAACGTACGCAATTGCAACACAACCAGCACATGGAACATTAACTCTAAATGGAGCTGTAGCAAAATATACACCAGAAGCAAACTACGCAGGAGCAGATAGTTTTACATTTACAGTAAATGATGGAAAAGTAGATTCAGCACCAGCGACTGTTTCAATTACTGTAACGGATGTAGCAGAACCCGAAGCAACCATAGCACAAATAGTAGAGCGACATAATTACTATAGAAAATTAGACTTTACAGACAGTGACTTGGTATGGGATGAAACCTTGGCAGACCATGCTCAACAGTGGGCTGATTATTTAGCAACAAACTATACTCAAGCTCTTGCAGATGCAGATCAATCCCCACATGCATCAAATTTTAATAAAGATTCTCATGGACTTCCTTATTTGGGAGAAGGTGAAAATATCGCATGGGCAAGTAATACTCTTAAATATATTAGAACTGAACCTGTAGATATTACAGTAGAAAACAGTTCACTTGAGAATTATGAATTTGCTGCTGTAGATATGTGGGCAAATGAAAAAGCTTATTATGATTATGCAACCAATAGTGGTAACGGACATACAGTTGGTCACTATACTCAGGTAGTATGGCAAAAAACAACAAAAGTTGGATGTGGAAAAGCAAAATCAACTACAGATTTAGGTGGAGAGCATATTGTATGTAGATATCAAATTCCAGGAAACATGAGTGGTGAAAAACCATACTGTACAGAATATAGTGTAGGTCAATACTATAATGATTCTTCATTGGTATTTACAGATGCGATGATTAATAACAAAACTTTTGCTAGTACGAAAATTCTTGAAGATAGATCAAACTGTACGGTAAGGGATATGACAAGTGAAACTTTAGTAGTAAATGGTGATGGAACAGGTACATTCCAAAGTTTTGACTTCTTTAATGATGGAGGTTATGTTGCTAACTTTAATTTTACTAAGAGTATAGATGCTCAAGGAGTATTACATATGAGTGGTGATGTTAATGGAAATAATTCAGTGATGACTTTAAAATTGATTGGTCAAGATGCAGACTTTTACAATGTAGATGCAGAATGGACACTTAATAGTAGTAATCCTGGTTATACAAGAAGAGCTATTTTTAGATTAGCTAAGTAGTTTTTTTAAATTACGCCTACACCCGTAGGCGTAATTATTTTTGTATTGTACTTTTATACTCTCGTAATATTTGTTGGGAAGAATAGTAGTCAAAAGACTACTTATCAAAAAAAACACCATCACGCAAAATAGCAATGCTTTCGTTGATAGACTCTACAGATTTTGCAAATTTTGCTTTTCTATCTCCTTTTTTATAAAATATAATAATAAAAAATTAATTATAATTTTTAAAAAATATTCAGATTTTTATTACAAAGGACAATTTGAACAAATATAGGGTTTGAACCAAATAAATAAATTTCTCTCGAGTAGAGATAGTATTAAGGTATAATAGATTGGAAAAATGAGTTTATCGAGAATGGAATATCAGTTTTCAATAAAAGTAGAGAGCTATAAGAATGAGTTAGATGAGAAAGAGAATATAGAGAAACTGTATGGAAAAGTGAGGTGTAATTTTTTACACTCCCTTTTCAAATTGCACTTTGGATTTAAATTCTGGCTGGAGTTAATACAACTCCATAAAACTTCTCCATAAACATTTGATTTCTCTCCTCATAGAGTGTAGAGCCTACCTTATCGGCTACCTCTATAAAAAGCTTTTGGAAGAAACATACTGTTCCATGAGTGGTGTTGATGCTGTTGGTTAGGGTGTAGTTGGTGCAACCACAACTGTTGGTACATCGTTCTTTTAGGGGGCAGGTTTTACACTCTTCATTTGTGTTTCCTCTCTCTTCTATGAGTTTGTCTTTTTTGCTATTGTCAAAGCCACTATATACATTTCCCATAGATAGTTCACCTGTATCATTACCTATAATACGCTCACAAGGATAGATGTTTCCACTAGGGGCAATAGCAAGTTTAAGTTCACCAAAACTACAGCTTTTACAGCTACTCTCTATCTCTGTTTTTATTTTATCATCTATAATATCTAAGTTGAGTTGGTTTCCTTGACGATATTCTTCTATGGTGTAGTCTGCTACTTGGTGGTAAATGTTTGTATATGCTTGGGTATCATCACCCCAATTTGCAAAGTAGTTTAGTGCTAAGTGAATGTCTTTTATGCCCAGCTCTTGGTGAAGGTATTTGAGTGAAGAGGGTAGGTGAGAGATATTTTCTGGAGTCACGACTGATATAACTGCATATTGACCATCTTTATAGATTTTTTGTAGCTCTATAAGCCCATTTTTGACAGCTTTAAAAGTTCCTTCTCCGTTTGCATAGCGTCTGTGGGTATTGTGCATAACTTCATTGCCATCTATGGAGACTACTACATAAAAGCCATGTTCTCTAAGCCATTTGACTTTTTCGTTGTCAAGTAGAACACCATTGGTTGTAAAGGTTTTAACCAGTTCTATATTTTTCTCTTTTGTTTTAGCTTCTATCTCATATGTTGCAAACTGAAAAAGCTCCCACTCCATGAGTGGTTCACCACCAAAGAAGCCAAATTCTAGCTTTTGCATAGGAGTTTTAAGGGTAAAATCTATGGCTTTTACGATAGTCTCTCTGCTCATAGATTTATGATGTTTCTCACCTGCATAACAGTAGTTACAACGAAGTTGACAATTATGTGTTAATGATAGGTAGAGTGTCATTTTTTAGGCTTATGTCCCCATGTCTGGTTATTTTCCTCTGGTACAAAAACAGGCATTCCACCTGCAATATTGTCAGGATATTTTATCTCTTGATTTTGAGATGCTGTACAGTTTGCTTCACTGTTATTAGGCATTTTCCCAGCTGGACTTGGTGTACAAGAAGTTAAAGCCATGGCAACGGTAGCACTTAAGAGAATAGGTTTAATATGCTCTCGCTTAGGATAAGTGAGGATAGGTTTTGATGCTTTTTGTAGTTTCATGGTGTATCCTTTGAACATAGGTTTTACATATGATAGCATAATTTTGGGATTTAAAATAGAATTTTTTATTAAGTTGAAATTTAAGAGGTTGGGTTAAAGATAGAAAAGAGTTTTTCTATCTTGACATTTGCATATGTGCAGAGCCACCACTAGATGAACGATGTTGTACGTGAGAAGTAGTTTGTTGAGGAGTGTTATTGTATTGTGTTGTTAGACCACTGTTTCTATGAAGTTGCATTCTTGTTCTGTTATTGTAACTTCTTGAATTATTGTAGTTTCCTCGGTTATTATTTCTATGGTACTCATGCTCTCTGCCAGTATACCGACTATAATCATATCTTCTATTATGGTTAGTGATGCTACTTCTACTATGGCTTTGATTTATATTGTGGTTTATTCTAGGCATAGTCATTCTCGCATTATCTCTATATCTGTTGGGATAGTATCTATGGTCATAATAGTGTCCATAAACCATATGGTTAGGTTCTCTATAGCAGTGAACTCGGTTCCAGTCATTTACTCTATGGTGTCTAGGTATAAAATAACCTCTTCGGTATCGTCTATCATGATAGGTATATAGATTATTATAGGTGAAAAAAATATTGTTATAAAAGTAACCAGTCTCATCATAGTACCCATAGTAGTATCCATCATCATTATAGTATGCTTCATTATCGTAGTCAAAATCTCGAAAACGTTTGTCATAACGATGATGGTCAGCTTTAAAAGAGTGAGTATCTTTCAGATGATTAGAAGTAGGGACAACGGTTTTAGTATATCTTTTAGTATATGTTTTACTTGGAGTCTGTTTTGCTATAGTCTCTGTTGTAATGGTCTGTTTTTCTATAACTTTGTCTATAGTCCTACTTGTAATAGGTGTACCCAAACTGTTGTCAGCCAGTAGAGAAGTGATTAAAACTGAACTTATAAATAAGATTTTTTTCATAGTTAATCCTTTAATATATTTTTAATAATAAGCTATATTTGTGGAGTATTAGTGTTATTTGGGTTAAATATTGTATTCTTCTGTTATGAAAATAGCAAGTATAGATGTAGGATTAAAACGAATAGGTGTGGCGATTTGTCTTGATGGAAAGATAGTATTTCCTCAAGATGCCATTTTACGGGTCAATAGAAATCAAGCTGCACGAGATGTTAAAACTCTTTTAGAAGAGTGGGAGATAGATACGCTAATAGTAGGTCTACCAAAAGGTGGCTCTAGCGAAGAGGAGATGGAGCGACGTATTAAACATTTTGTGGGTTTACTTAAATTAGAAAATATAGAAATTTTTTATCAAGATGAGCAAGGGAGTTCTATAGAAGCTAAAGAGTTAACCCAAGGAGTTTTTCGTCATAAAAGAGATGGGAAAATAGACTCTATAGCAGCAAAGATTATTTTGGAGAGGTGGCTATGAAAAAGAGATGGAGTTTAAAATATATTCTCAAAGAGATAGTTACAACACTTTTAATACTTTTTATTGTGAGTATGGCTTTAAACTATATTAGAAAACCTGAAATTAATGAAAATATTTATAGTTACAAATTAACAGATATTAAAAATAGAAAAGTAGATTTTAAACGCTATCAAGGTAAACCCTTAGTAGTTCATTTTTGGGCAACTTGGTGTCCTATTTGTAAACTAGAAGCAGCCAATATAGAGCAACTCTCAAAGGAGTATAGTGTCATAACGATTGCTGTTAATTCAGGTTCAAATGAAGAGCTAATTTCTTTTATGAAAGAGCATCGGTTAAGTTACAGAGTGATACATGATAAAAGTGCTAGTTTGGCTAAAAAATTTAACATAGAAGTCTATCCTACCACACTTATTTATGATAAAGTAGGTGAGCTGAAATTTACAGAAGTTGGCTACAGTACAACTTTAGGTTTAAAAGCAAGATTAGAATTAATTAATTAATTTCAATTTTTAACATTGTTTTTACTCATAAATTGTATAATCATGTTATGAAAAAAATTATAATATTAAATCTATTACTTATGGGCTGGGGTGAGGCGACAGAGTATCAGTTGAATCATATAAAAAAAGGTGGAACACTTAATGTAAGAGAAGTCCCCGTAATAGATTCTAAAACTGTTGTTGGACGAATTCCTGCTAATGGCACAGGTATACGTATAAAACGTTGTAAAATTAATACGTCAGGTGATGAGTGGTGTTATATTAATTATCCAGTTGGGGGGTACCATTTAGAGGGATGGATAAATCGTTATTATCTTAAGGCGATGAAAGAAAATACAACTTCAAAGAGACATATTACAAACTTTTTATATAATTTTTATCTGGCAGATGAAGAGAACTTTTTAGATAAACTTCAAGTTTTTTATGCATTCCCTATGCAACAGTACTTTAATAAAACAGAAGTTTCATTAATGCAACTACGTTCTAAAAAAGTCAATTATTATAAAAGATGGCCTAAACGTAGTTATCGTTTAACCCATATGAAAATTTTAAAACGACGTGATAAATATATTGATGTTCAAACTACAGTACTTTGGACGATAGAGGGGCAAGATGCTGAAAGCCAATCAGGAAAAGATATTCAAAAAATTCGTCTGCTTCCTAGAGATAATACTTTTAAAGTCTTTGCTATTAAAAATTTAAGACATACTGTTTTCCCAAAACCAGAACCTGTTGTTGAGGAAAACAATACTTTAGAAGAAGAAAAAGACAAAGAGATAAAGAAAGAAGCATCTAAAGAGCCTTCTATTGTAAAGAGTACTCCTACAGTGCCTAAAAAAACTACAACTACCAATACTAAAAAGTTTTACATTAAAGCAGGTAGTTTTTTTGGAACTATTGACAGTGGATATTTAACCAAAATTAAAGCAAATGGGTTTGGCTATGTAGTGCAAAAAGCCACTCAAAATGGAAACACTATTAGAAGAGTCTATGTAGGACCATTTACTGATAGTAATAAAGCCAAAGAGGCTTTACCTAAAGTTAGAGCAAAAATTAATGCCAATGCCTATATTCAAAGTTTATAAGCAATTAGATAATTAACATCGCATCGCCGTAGGAGAAGAAACGGTACTCTTTTTCTATGGCTTTATGGTAGAGTTCAAGTGTTTTTTTACGACCTATAAAAGAAGAAACCAACATAATGAGTGTACTTTTTGGTAGGTGAAAGTTTGTCAAAAGGTAGTTAACCCTTTGTGGTTTATTGTTTGGATTTAAAAAAAGGTCACACTCCCCATCTGTTTTACCTGTTCGTGAAAAGTACTCAACTGTTCGTGTTACAGTTGTTCCTATGGCAAGTATCTTGTTATCTGAGTTTAAAATCTCTGCACTCTCTTTTGGTATATGAAAATACTCCGAGTGCATAGGATGGTCTAAAATATGTTCTACCTCTACAGGTTTAAATGTTCCTGCTCCTACATGTAGAGTTACTTTATGTATTCTATAATTTTCTTCAAATCTTTTAAAAAGTTCAGCTGTAAAGTGTAAAGAGGCAGTGGGGGCAGCAACTGCTCCTGCATTTTTAGCAAAGAGGGTTTGGTAGTCTTTTTCATCCTCTTTGTTGTCTTCTCTTTGAATATAAGGGGGGAGGGGAACATGACCTATTTTGTCGAAGACCAAGACCAACTCTTCAAAACGAATCTCTTTGTCATGATGTCTGAATCTCACAATACGTGAACCATCGTCATTTAATTTAATAACAGTAGCTATTAAATTGTCATCAAATAAAATTTTGGTTCCTACTTTAACTCTCCCTTTTGTCATTACCAGATATTCATGGGCATTTATGGGTTTGTTAAAAAGAAGTTCTACTTTACCACCACCTTGGTCATTTATAGATTCTTTATATCCAAATAGTCTTGCTTTTATAACTTTTGTATCATTTAAAAAAACATTACAATCATGGGGTATAAAATCAAGAATGTACTTAAATGTAGTATGTATTATACTATCTGTTTGGCGATTATAAACTAAGAGCTTAGCATGGTCTCTAGGGTAAACAGGTTCAGTTGCTATGAGTTGGCTTGGCAACTCATAGTCATAACCAGAGGTTAAAAGTGCTTTTTTAATCATCTGTTATATTTGTATTATTTTGTGTTAACATCTTCAACATCTAAATCTTCGTCATCATCTACAAGCTCTTCTTTGTATGGGTTAACCATACGTACTATGATAATAGATAGACCATAGAGTAAAATGAGAGGAGCTGCCATCATCAGTTGTGTAATCACATCTGGTGGAGTTAATAGTGCTGCAAAGACAAAAATAATGACAACAGCATATCCAAAAAAATCACGTAATGTTTTGTCCGTAATGAGTCCTAAAACCCCTAAAAAGAAGAGAACAACAGGAAGCTCAAATGCTACACCAAAGCCAAAAAGAATTTTTGTAAAGATACCAATGTATTCATCTAAAGTTTGAAGAAAGTTAACTAAATTTCCAGCAAACATCCATAAAAATTGAAAACCTAAAGGGATAACAATCCAGTATGCAAATGCAGCACCAAGAAGAAACATAAAAGTAGATACCGATACAAAAGGAATAACATATTTTTTCTCATTCTCATAAAGTCCTGGAGCGATAAAGCCCCAAATCTGAAAGAATACAACAGGTAGTGCAAAAAGAAAACCTGTAAATATGGAAATCTTTAGAGCAGTAAAGAAGATTCCGATACCACCAATAAATGGATCACCATTAACCACACCCATAAGAGGTGCTTTTGCAAATGCAATAATTTGTTGGTTAAAAGCAAAAGCAACAAAGGCAAAGACAATAACAGTTGCAACAGAGATAGCCAATCGTTTTCGTAACTCAGTTAAATGGGGTTTAATATCTGCAAACATTATTTTTCACTACTTTCTTCTTTTACTTCTTCTTTGAGAGAGTTATTTTTAATTGTTTTTTTCTTAAACTCTATCTCTTTTTGTTTTGGTTCAACTTGTGTTGTAAGTGGTTTCTCTTCTAGTTGTGTTAACGATGCAAATTTATCTTTCATAGAGCGTTCAGCTGTAGTATTAAGGTTTTTAAAACCTTGTAACTCTTCTGTAGCTGAGTCAAGTTTTGCTTTATAGCTAAGTGCTTCTTCTTTTAGTTCTGCTATATTTATTTCACTATCTATTGACTCTTTAGCATTTGTTATTGCTTTTTTTGCACCTTTTATAAACTTTGCAATCTCTACCATGGCTCCTGGAAGTTTATCTGGTCCTAAAAATAGTATGGCGATAATGGCAATCATAAGTATTTCGGTAAAACCCATTCCAAACATTATTATCCCTTGTTTTTTCAATTAGTGTTATTTTAGCTAAAGTAGGTTGAGAGTTAGGGTAATAGGTGGGTTATTGAGTTTTATTTTAGTAGATTATGTGCATGTAGGGTGCGTTTTCCAACGCACCAAAATGGAGGTTAGTAGAGACCAAATTTTCCATCAGCTCTTTTGTACATAACACGCATGAGTCCATCATGATCATTAAATACTATGAATTGTCGTTTTTTTTCAGCTTTAAGTGCCTCGATAGCTTCATCAAAATCAAGTGGTTTATGAAGCTCTAAATCCATTGGCACAACCTCTACCTCTTCAGGTTCTAAATCTAGAACTGCTTCAGCATCAACACCTAAGTCTTTAAAGGACATAACTTTATGATTTTTTATTTTATCTGCATGTCTTCTTAGTGCTTTTTTAGCTCTTTCGATTGCTTTATCTGTTGCAGCATAAACATCTTTGTCTCTTTGAGTAATAACAATGGTGTTTTTGTCTTTTAGATTAATAACCAGTTCAACCGATACACCCTCTTTAGATTTGTTATCAGCTGTTACAATAGTGTTACTTGAGATAATTTCTAAATTGTACTTTTTTAACCCATCTATACTTTCTGATATATGCTCTCTTATAGATTCTGATAGATCAAAACGTCTTCCCACTATATTTTTACTCATGATAAATCCTTTTGTGTTTTTTACTTAAAATAGTTGTATAAATAAAGAAGGTACTCAACTTCTTTTAACTCTAAATTCAAGTACTAAATTATACCGAGTATTAGTAAATGAAAGGTAAATATATTTATCTAACACAATAGTTTAATTTTAAACTATTGTGTTACAGTTTTTGTAAAGTCCTCCTATGAAAAGAAATGTTTCTATTGCTTGGGTCATCAAAATCTTTATAGGTAATGTAGGTGTCTACCACTAAAGAGACAGTATTATTGATATTACCATTTGCTATAGCATTATCTGCCCATGTGGCATTAGTATTTAGTAAATTAACTACTCCATTCGCTTCTATATTGTTTCTACAGTTAGCAAGGAGGGTATTGTTTCCTAAGTAGTTAATGTTAATACGTATATCATAACCACTGTTACCAGCTTCTCCAAAATGGTCTGTAATAGTTTCAAGACAATTATTCCCTGCTGTTCTATCATAGTGTATGGCATAGAGTATGGCTAACTCGGTATAGCTTCGTGCTAATAGAGCAGCTTGTTCTTTTTGATACTGCTGAGTTGTAGTTTTTATGGTTTTTCCTGTTATATTCATAATGAGGGCTGAAACAGATGCCATGATAACGATAACAAAAATAGCTGTTATCATGGAAAAAGCTTTTTTATTTTTTATTTTTATAAGTTTTAAGTTCATCATCGTATAATCGCCTTCTCTTTACAGCTAGATATATTATAATCTTTACCAATATTTTCACTAGCACATAGTTTTAGTTGTATGACTCCACCGTTTTCAGTAAATTTAAATACAGAGACATTGTTTATGAGTAGGCTTTTTTCCCCATCTTTATAGGTTTCATTGTTCCATGGTTGATAGTTATAGTATAGGTTTAGGTCATAAAGGTTATCACCATCTTTATCTTCAGGAACCAAGGCATAAGCAGACCAAGCCAGTTTATAGCGTTCAGTTATAATCTTAGGTAAAAGGTTTGCATTGTTTGCGTCAGCAGCTCTTGTAAATGTTAAATTGGTATCATTTCCAGCTATTAGAGTACCTACTTTAACAGGGAAAATACAACTTGTATTGGTTGTCTCTATAAGCCCCATACATGTGGGGTCATACTCTGAACCTATTATATACTCGTTATCTTGTTGTGAAAAAATAACTGCTGCAGGATTTGTGTTACTTAAGTCAACCTTTCCGTGAGAGAGATTGTTCATAATGGTAGCCACAGAGTTTAAGTTTGACCCTGGAGTTTCAAAAGATTCTCTTGTTGCTCCACCAGCTGTATCGTACTTTGCTAGACCACTCCAAAGAGGGGTAACCATTGCAGAAAAGCTATCGTTATCATAGCCAATCCACTCTATGGTAGTAAATTGTTGATGGTTTGGGTCATTAACATCAATATCGCTTAACCTTATCCAGTTATTACCTCTTGATGCTGCAGTATAAGGTGGAGTAAGTGGGTTTTTTGTCACCGTTGTACCATCTATAGCGTAGGTTAATCTATTGACAATCTGATTAATGGCTATCTCTGTTTTGGTAGTGGTGTTGTATAGTGCTTTTTGTGTTATGTAGTTTTCATAAACTTGCACAATAATTTGCGAAGATATAGAGGCTACAATACCTAAAATGACAAGTACAAATATTACTTCTATAAGAGAAAATGCTTTTTTCATTTTTATCATTAGTGACTTGCTCCTTGTGGTTGGGTTGTTCCAATGTTGCAAGAGAATGCTTCAAAGGTAATGTTTTTATCTAGCTCTTCTATACCACTATTGGAAGTTAGATTGACATGAACAAACTTGATATTTGAACGTTTACCAAATGAGGTAGTGTTGATTCTTCCATTATGCCCAGTAGGAGTTATGATGATGTCCCTATTGTCTAAAAAGCCTAAACCAGATGGTCTATCTTCTGCATAGTTAATATTTGTATGCATATTAAGAGTAGTGTCAACATAGTCACCTATATCTGAGGTGGTAGTCTCACCATGAAAAACAGTTAAGTTTAAATCTGTATTGTCATAGTCATCTACATCATCAAATTGTGTTAAAAGTGTTTCATTCGCGTCATCTGCACCCCACTGACTAAGGGGTGTGGCAGGTAGAGAGTTTCCAGCATTATGGCTATTTCTTCCACTTACTCCAACTAACCCTCTTGGTGGCATATCTATACTAGCAGTTGTATTATGCTCAAAATAGAACTCTTCACTATTATTTTTATCAACAAAAAACAGAGGTGAAACACCTGCTTGGTTACTGTTGTTGTTTTCATCCCAATGCATAGAGAGTATAACAGAGGTTTGAGAGGCTGCTGCTGCTATGGCTTCTTGTTGTAAAGCAACATTACCACTACGAATAGACTGCTGTATGAGCATGGGTGCAGAGAGTAGCACTATGCCCATAATAACCAATGCAAATATAAGTTCTATCATTGCAATACCACGTTTAAGGGTTACAATTTTATCTCTTTTTACCATGACATTTTACCATTACGGTCAACTTGTGGTCGTTGTTTTAACATATACCCTCGTTTACCTACACCCGTTTCATTTGAAATACTTTTAAATGTAACAGAGTAAGATGATGGATGACCTGATACCCCAGCAACTGTCTCTTTGGTGTTAAACCGTAACCAAACATCTGAGTCTATAGCTATATCTGCTCTGTTTGTACCCTCTAAAGTTTCATTTGTATATTCTGTTTCAATATTATCTACTCTTCCATCTATAAAGTCTGCTATAGGATTTGCATTTTTGAATACAACACTATCGTTACTAGAAATAAGGCTATTTATTTTTCCATCGACTGTGCTATTATGCTCTACGGCTAAGTACCATCCTCTATCTGTTTTATAAGTATTTCTTCCTATGTTTTTTAGATTCATGGTGTTATCACACCAATCTCTGTTACCTACAACTTTACAATAAATCTCAACAGAAAGAGGAGTCTTTACAACTTTTCTATTGGTTTTTGGGAAATTCTTTTTTTCTGCTGCTATTCTAGTAAAATAAAATGTTCTAATACTATTAGGTATGGCTCCTTCACCTTTAGGTGTATTCTCTTTGTTTGTCATCATTGCTTTCGCTTCTGTGGCATTTGCATCAAGAGATAAAAAGTTAACCTGTATAGGGTTACTTGCTTCATTGAAGTTTCTCTGCATGTTGTATAAAATATCAATGCTAGAGTTTCCTTCATTTTCATTTAAGAAACTTTCTTTTGGTAAAGTTAGGTTATTAAATAGTGGCAAATGTGTACTGTTGTCATCATTAATTCTTAATATATTTTGAGGATGTATAACTGTTTTATTTACTCCAAATAGTAAAAAGTTTTCACTACTGTTATGCTCCCCTGTATCAGATAATACTGTAAACTCTGAAGATAGGCTCACTGCTGTTGCTTCACACCCTTTTGTAAAGTTTGTAAGGGTTGTATTGTTTTTACCTTTAGCAATAATCGTAGAGTGAAGCTTTAGTCCCATCTTTTGAGAGTGTGTTAAATCACTCATGTATGTATAATTCTTTCCATTACCATTAATATTTGATAAGTTAGTATTTATAAACTCAAATTTATATGGTTTAAAAGTCATCTTTATATCATTAAGATTATTTCCCTCATCAGAAGCAATATTACATCCAAATCTACCCGTTTCGTCAGCAATATTTGAACTACTACCAAGAACACACCCTAAGAGTGTTATGTCTTTATCGATATTCGTCCAGTTAATATCTTCTATATGTAGTGTATATTTTCCTACATTGTCATGAGATAAATTTTTATTTAACTTACCATCAAAGAAGCTATAGTTTTCTAATTGACTGATATTTGTATCTGCACAAGATGTAGTACCTGTTTCATCAAAATTAAGTGTAACATTTAACTCTTTTGAATTTATAGTTCTATAGTGTCTTGCTATGCTGTTATTACCATCAATAACTGCTTGTGCTTTTAACTTATAATTATATCCAGCTACAAGTTTTAGCTCTTGATTTTGACCACTATCATTGGTAGCATAGGTTACGCTATTATTATCTCTATCTACATCATTTAGTTCTATATGGTAACTAGCAGGTCTTATGGCAAAGTTGTCTGAATAGCCATAAGTTTCTTGATTCTTATTGCTACTCTTTGTTAAATTATACTCAGCTTCATTATTATATGCTCCATGCATTAGCGTACCATTTTCGTCTAATAGGTAAGAGACTTTAAATATAGCATTTCTAGAAGCACGTTGAATCTCTAAATCATGTAGTGTCGTTATGTTGAATCTTGCATTTTCATCTGAAAGATATAAATACGTTGCTCCATAAATAACTTCATTTGCTGTTGTACTATTGTTATCTATCAATTCAACTTTAACTGTTGTATCTTTTATCGCGTAAGGGTGCTCTCCTTCATAAGAGACAATAGCATAGTCAAAATCTTTTCCTGCAATTTGGGTATAGAATGATTTTCTATTTTTTACTGTATTATTATCTACACTATTACTATTTGTTCTCTCAATACTAAGGTTAGGTGCATCATCATTAATAATAGTTCCTATCCCCACGTTTTTATCAATAATATACTTAGGACTCATCATAGGTGGAAGTTGTGGAGAATATATTTCTACATAAAACTCTTCATCTTTCTCTATTTTATTATCTCCATAAACAGTAACAGGTATATTAACACTTACTCCATCACCAAACATATTCATACCCATGCCTATACCTTCTTGTGCTTCAAAGTCATGGTCATTGCTAAGAGCTACTCCATGAGGTGAAACAACCTCATTCCCATCTCCATCAACAACTCTATAGTAAAACATTTCTCCACTCATAGGCATCATATCAAATGGTTTATCTGCTGTTACCGTAAAGTTAAATGTAGTTTCTCCACTATCTCCCTCTAATTCAGAGATATTGTTAATCGACAATCTTGGTGGATGAGGTGGTAGAGTAATATTTGCATCAGGACAACTTGTACCATCATTATAGTAGCTCAAAGGAGCAAATGGTCTTGTAAAATAGATTTTACCAGATTGAGGTATAATCTCATATAGCTTACCATCTTGTGACAGAGCTATGACTTTACCTTGTCCATCAGAGAAAATAAGTGAAATATAAGATGATAGATCACTATGAGAATTACCAATAGTTGTAATTGTCCCATCAGATATTTTTATTTTAGCAAATTTATCATTTTTGAAATCCCCATTAGTATCTTGGATAAGCATAGTATAAAAATATTCTCCTGTGGCATCAATAGCCATATCCCAAAATTGAACTGATTGAGATAGAGTAATAGTCTTTATAACTTTTTTTTGTGTAATGTCTATTTTGTACATGATGTTGTCAGCATCACCTGTTCCAGTTACATAGTAATATCCATCTCTATCAAATTCACCTGCATAGAGTTGATGATTAGGTAAACCTGTAACAGTACCTAAGTTTTTAACATTTGCATTTTTATCAATTTGAAGCAGACTATTTTTATAAAGAGCATATATAAAGTTGTTTTGAACATTATATCCAATGGCATTATACCCACCATCATTACTTACAAATCCATCTCCCATAGCTGCGTAGTTTGCACCCATAGCGTCAAAATTATGTAACCAGGTAGCTCCACTGTCTCCACTGCCTGTTCCTAGCTCTGTACGGTTAGAGATGTATAGTGTTTGGTTACAGGTAAATGGTTCTTGTGCTTCTTCACAAACTACATCTTCCCTGTTAGCTCCATCCCAATTTTTACCAACCTTTTCATTATTGTAAATCTCTATGATACGTTGTTGTGTTAATTCCCCTTTAAAAATTTTTACCTCATCAAGATAATCTTTAAATGCATAGGGTTGGTCAGAGTTTTTTACTCCACCAATACGTAACTTATTTCTAACATGAGCACGACTATTTATCGGTGTTCTTCCAGGTGTAGAGTCTAATAGTTGCTCAACACCATCTATATATAGCTTTGAGCCTTCTACATCACCATTATTAAAAATAGCAACGATATGATGCCAACCATGAGCATACTCTTCAACATCTACACCATAATTGTCCGCATTATGTGTATTGAAACCTATTTGTAGTGTTGTATCTTCATTTGGTCTTAATACATCTATATGTAGGTTGTAAGAATCACTACCTTCTCCCCAAGAGATAGGAATTTGTCCCCAATTTTGACCTCCACCTGATGCTTCACTACCATTCCAATTCATCCAAAAAGAGACTGTAGTTTTTGCTCCATCTGAAGTATTTAATCCTAATAAAGTTGCATCAACTGCTCCTCCTTTAAAGTGAGCACTTCTTACAACTTTAGCCTCACTGCTTGTCTTTACATCACCTGCAATTGTTCCATTAAAATTGTTTCCACTACTATCTTCTACTGTTAAACCATTAAAGTTACATTTATCAAAACGGTATTCTGCGATAGGACTAGGAGGGGTACAAACAACAGCTTCTCTATCTGTTCCATTCCAGTTTTTACCAAGCTTTTCATTTTGATAAGTTAAATTAATATCTTTTGCAGATAATGCTCCATCATAAATTTTAAATTCATCAATAGTTCCATCAAAAAAGTTATAGGGAGTATTTGAATTTCTTGCTCCAACAAGTAGATTAAATGAACTTGAGCCTATATTTCCTCCTGTTTCCTCTCTATTGTAAACTTCAACACCATTTCTGTAAACTCTCTGCTTTGTACCATCATAAGTTATAACAGCATGGTACCAAGTGTTAGGCTCTACAGGAAAGGAGTTTCCTCCATCCCAAGCCCAGTGAGGTTGAAATGCATATTGAAAATAACCATTGTGAATAGCAGCTTCGTATAGCCCTTCTTTGTTATAAAGAATCTGTTCACCATCGGTAGTGTTAGATTTAAACCAAATAGATATAGAAAATTTATCACTATTTGGGTTAAAATTATCTCCAAAATCAATATAGTGCTCTTCTGATTTATTAAAAGCTCCTGCTCGTTGAATCTTTCCACCACTATTTGTAGTTAGATTATTATGTGCTGTTCCATTAATTGAACCTATACTATCTTTAACTTCACCTACTGTTCCATTCCAAGAACATTTGTCAAAACGGTATTCGGCGATAGGGATAGGTTCTGCTTCAATGTTTATCTTATAATCCTCAACCTCTCCATCAATTGCTGAACCAATAGGTGTTAAGTTTTCTTGATAACTATATCTAAATCGTGCATAGGTAGCACTATTGCTTAGATTATATGGTGCTATTACATTAAGCGTAATTAATCCACTACTTCCATCTATGTTTTGAGCTATCTGTTCATTGGTATCATTAAAATCTCCATCACTATTCCAATCTATCCACGCACTTAAATATCCAACTCCATGAGTAGTGATTTGTAGCGTAGTGGTCTCTCCTGAATGTATGGTTTTGTTCTGTAAAGAACTATTATTTAGGTTAACTCCGTCATCATCTTCATCCAAATTTGCATTTGTTGATGGCTTTCCATTATTTTCATGGCTTACCCCTGCACCTAGATATATAGTAGGCTCTCCATATGTAGGCAGTGAGTGTCTAGCTCCATTGCTCTCTAAATTTGTTGGATAATTCTCAGGTAAATCTCCAAAATCAAATTTAAACTCTGCATCTGTACACATTGCTCCATCATTTAGACTAACAATATCAGCCGTAGCAAAGAGTACAGCGTTTGGAGAGTTAGCCACATCTATTCTATAGATATTTCCACTTCTGTTGTCATAAACATAGTAAAAGCCATTGGCATCAAAAAAACTTGCTCCAAAGCCTCTCCTCTCTGTTAATAAAGTATCTTCTTTTGATAGTTGATGACCATTTGAAGGGTCTATTTTATAAAGATATTTAGTACCACTCCCATTATTGACAGCATAGAGTTTATTATCTTTTGGATTAAATCCCCAATCTGCTGTATCTAAATTGAAATTTAAATTAAAATCATTTATTTTTGTTAAATAGTTAGGTGAGTTAGGGTCTAAATCAATAACAACCACTCTTCTACCACTACCTTTGACCTTTAAATATAGATGACCATTGTTATCTATATCACCTACATAAGAGACAAATCCATTAAGCCCTGATATCTTAAAGTCTTCAGCTATCCAATCCCCTTGGTCATTCATACCGATTCTACTAATCGTACCATCTCTCTTAGTATGATTATAGCCCCAAAAATAACCATCTTTTTTATTAAATCCTACTGCATTGATATTGTCGTCTGATATGTTGTTTTTAACTGAGGACATCTGACCATTTACAAGATTTAGGGCATTGATATCTGTTGGTTTGTTTTGAAACATCCATGCTGTCTGTAGACATCCAATAGGGCGAATACTATCATCATTAATAATTGTACCAATAACAATAGCACTATCAACAATTGCATTAGTCGCATCTACTAATCTTAAAGAGAAAGTTTCATTGTTTTCTATCTCCATATCACCTTTAACTTTAATAATAATAGAGCTACTATTAGCATCTTTAGGAATTAAAATAGAGAGATTACTCTCTAAAATATAATCTTCATTTACTGTAGTATTTATGTCTGTAATTTCGTAATGAAGTACAATATCTTCAACAGCAGGTTTACTTAAACTAATAGGGAAAACTAAATCGGTTGTGTCACTGTTTCCCTCTAAAATAGAATGGTTACTATTAAGACTAAGCGTTGGGTTATCAATAGTGTTAGACTCAGAACAACTTGTTCCTTCTATCTTCACTGTTGCTCCAATCTCTGTGGCTCCACCATCACTATGAAGTGTAATTGTTACTTTATTTCCCTCTACAATAAATGGTGTATTATCTAGGTTTCCATCATCTTTATAGACTTCATTTCCATTTTCATCATAAACATAAACCCAATCATAATCAGCACCATTACCATGTTCTATCTCACCACTTACCGTAATACGTAGACTATTAGTTCCATTCATTTCAATTGTTTTTGAAATATCTAAATTGTTAATATATTCAACAGGGGTTGTACCCTCCACCCAAGCATTTGTAACAGTTGAGTAGTAGAGTGTGCCACAAGGTTCTGTAACATTAGGTAATGGAGGCTCAATTGTAATCTCATAATCTTCAACTTCTCCATCAGGAGAGACAAAGTAATTATCTTGATAGTCCCCATTATCTTTATAATGTGGGTCATCACAACGTAAAATTCGAGAAGTTGTTAGCCGAATACGCATTATTGCTTTTCCAGCTATTGCACTATTAATTGCTGTTGTGTCACCATCCGTAAAGTTGTCCCATGTAACATTAACAGTTTGAACATTATTAGATGATGCAATCTGTAAGTTATTGGTATTGAGTGCCTCTTCATATTCAAAGGTACCATTTCTGTTAAAATCAATCCATGCTGTAATATAAGCTGTTTGACCTGTATTATTAAAAACTTTTACAGGTACTGTATAAGAATTGTCTCCAACTGTTAATGTTGGAAGTTCTATTGCTCCATCATTATCATCATCTCCATCACCTGAAGCATCTGCTGAAGATTGTTGGTCAGCTTCTGCATCAGGCACTGAATTACCTAAATATAAATTTGGAGAAATTTTATGACTTACATGTGTATATTGATTTGGGGCATCTCCAAAGTCATAATCTTCATTACATCCTAAACTCTCAATAGTAATCGTTACTCCCTCCCTTGCTACACTTCCATCACTAGTAAATTTAAGTGTAACCGAAGAACCATCAATGATTAAATCATTTTTATTATTTAAATCACCACTATAAGCATGTTCTACTCCATTTGCATCTATAATATAGAGATAATCATAATCTTCTTCAGTTGCTCCACTAAATGAAATTTTTAGCTGAGAAGCATTAGGAATAGAGATATTTTTTTGAATATTAAGGCTATTATCGTATTGAGAGTGAGTTGCTCCTTCAATCCATGAGTCACTATTTGTTGAAAAACTATAAGTACCACAATCTTTACTTGTATTATTATCACTAATTAAAGGAGCAATATCCTCATACTCAAATGAGAACTGTATTAATCTATGAGCATCATTATTGTAAGGATTATAATATTGTCCATAAGCATTATCATTTTGTACTCTAGCATAAATGCTTGAAGTGTTTTTCCAAATAGCTCCTGCTCGACAAGATAGTTCTGTTAGTGTTGCACTATCATTACAGTTACCATTACTTTTTCCTCTTAATTTTACATCATACTTATTATAAAAATCTCCCGATAGAAGTAGTACATCACTATCACTACTAATCAATGTCTCAAGAGGATTTTTATAATAGACATCATCTGTTTCAGTATCTCCATTATCATTACTGTCGAGGTCAAAGTTTGTCACTGTTAAAGTATCAACATTAACAGGAGTAAAAGTATTATGTTTTACAACAGTAAATTTTAAGTCCATAGAAGCAACATTATTACTATTGTCTCTATCTCTAATATGAAAACTAACTACTCCATTTTGCGTATCGACACAAGCACCACCTAGATACTCATTGTCTTCTTCTGTAACCTCTAAAATAATGTCTAAATTTTCTCCATTATAAGAGGTTGTGGTTCCAAATCGGTAAGTTGCAGTAGAACAATCTGAACCACTTATTATATTTTTTGTACCATCTAAGACAATACTCACCCCAAAAGAGGCTTGTATTGTTAAAAAGAACATAATTAATATTCTTAATAACATATTAATCCTTTAATTTTAAAATTAAAGGATTATATTAAAAATATAATAATTTTATGATTAAATTATAAGTTATTATTAATAATAATATTTAAAATTATATAAAGAATGTTAAAAAGTTCTTCTCTTTAGGGATTATTTTATATCCTCTTAGCAATTCATTTGTAGTTTTAGTCGCCACATTATACTTTGATCTTGTTTTTTTGTATTTTACTCTTTTAGGAATTTGTTTTTGAATAATATTCCTATCAACCTTAAATCACATCGAATTTTATAATTTTTAAAGTATGGTATTATTATACATAAAAAATATATAAGAGGTAAATAATGACCATATGCAAAAATTTCCTTTCCAATAAAGAGAATACTATCTTATGAAACTCCTCCTCCTAACAACCACCTTCAACTCCCAAACCCAAGCCATCTACACAAAACTAAAAGATTTAAACCACACCATCTCTGTCTGTTTCGCCATCAATGAAAAGCAGATGCTCCAAGAGATAGAAGCTTTTGAGCCTAAGCTTATCTTATGCCCTTTTTTAAAGAGCTATCTACCTGCTTCGGTTTATGAGAACTACCCAACCTATATTTTTCATCCTGCTCCAAGAGGAGATAGAGGGGCGTACAGTTTGGAGTATGCACTTCAAGAGCCAACTAAAAGATGGGGTGTAGTGGTCTTAAGAGCCAATAGTGAGTATGATGGTGGGGACATCTATGCAGAGGCTTCTTTTGAGGTACGCAAAACCTATAAGGCTTCACTCTATCGTCAAGAGGTGGTCTCTGCTTCGCTTGAACTTTTAGATGAACTTTTTGAAAATATAGAGAACAACAGAGCTACCCCACAGATTTTAAACCCCATACATGAACCATTTACCCAAGCAAAAAGAGCGATTGATTGGCAGAGAGATACTACTCAAACCATTATAGACAAAATCTACCTCTCTGACTCTCTACCTGGGGTTTTAGATGAGATTTTAGGGGTAGAGTGTTATCTCTTTGGAGCGTGGGAAGAGGAGAGGTTACGAGGAGAGCCTAAAGAGATATTGGCTAAACGAGATGGGGCTATCTGTCTAGCAACGGTAGATGGGGCTGTTTGGATAAGCCATCTTAAAGAGGTGGGTAGGTTTAAACTTCCTGCTACCTATGTCTTAAAAGAGCGACTCAAAGGGGTTAAAGAGCATAGATTGCCTCTGCTTTTTGACAAGAGTTACAAGACATTTTACGAAACCTCTGTAGAGTTTAGAGACAATGTTGCCTACCTCTGCTTTAATTTTCATAATGGGGCGATGAGTACAGCCCAATGTATACGGCTAAAGTATGCCGTTGAGTATCTCAAAGAGAGGTGTGAGGTATTGGTATTGGTGGGTGGAATGGACTTTTTTTCAAATGGAATCCATCTAAATATCTTAGAAGATAGCCAAAAACAGGGCGAAGATGGTTGGGCAAATATCAATGCTATGAATGATTTAATTCGCTCCATTATCTTTGCCGATGAGATAGTAACTGTTGCCTCTTTTGCTAGAAATGCAGGAGCAGGTGGGGTGTTTCTTGGTTTGGCGTGTGACTATGTGGTAGCAAAAGAGAGTGTAACTCTTAACCCTCACTACAAAACGTTAGGGCTTACAGGGAGTGAGTACCACACCTATACACTACCAAAAAGAGTGGGTCAAGAGATGAGTCAAAAACTTTTAGATGAGTGTCTGCCTATCTCTGTCTCTTATGCTAAAAAGATTGGAATGGTTGATAAAGTCTTTGAAGATAGAGATTATTATGAGGAGCTACATAGCTTTGCTAAAAATACTTTTGATGATGATTTTGTGTGGGAGAAGCAGGAGTTTTTAGAGGAGCATGGCGAAGAGATAGAGTTGTGTAAAGAGAGGGAGATAGAGATAATGTACCCTGAGTTTTGGGAAAAAGATTCTGCTTTTCATGAGTTAAGGCATGAGTTTGTTTGGAAAGTTTGTGCTACTAAGACACCTGAAAGACTCATTTACCATATAGAGTAAAGCAATAGCAAAAAGTTTAAAATTAATCCCCTCTACAATATTTTGACTATGTCCAAAAATCTTTTGTAAACTCATGCCCTCTTTGACTAAAAAATACAAATCATAATAGTCACGATATTTAGCTCTTAAAAACATTACATTGACTTTCATTGCAGAGATAGATTCAATAGAAGAGAGGTTAAACTTTTCTACTTTTTGAGGTTTCAAAAACTTCCATTTTGCATTAAAAAAAGTCACTTTCACACCATCAAGTAAGACATCTATCTGTTCATCACTTTGATGAAGTATCTCTTTGTTTTCAAAACTTTGGATATAGTCAAAAATCTCTTTTTTATCAAAACTGTTATCATAAGTAAAAAAGTCTAAATCTTCACTCTTTCTATGACAAACATAAAGAGCCAATGCTGAACCACCTACAAGAACATATTTTTCAAGAAAGCTACACTCTGCAACCATTTTTAAAAGTAGCGTTTCTGTTTTAGGAAGCAAACATTTTAAATTTTTCAAATCTTGCACTTTTTACCTCCTTAAAATAAGAACTCTCAACATTCATACCAAAAAATACTCTTGCCAACATGAGGTTTAATTTTATAAATCTTTTGTCATCTTTGAGAGTTTGTTCCCATATTGATTTTATAGTTTCTTTACTATATAGTTTAAAAGCCATTATCAAATCATCAAAATCTCCATATTTTAAAAGGTATTCTAAAAAGAGTCTGTCTCCTGCTTTCTCGTAACTTAAGTCTTTGGAGTATGACCAAAAAATGCCTTTGTTTTCTAGTTTGTTGAATAGTTGTTCTTTTGTCATGTCTTACTCTTTTTATTTTATTGTAGCATATTTATGCGTTTAATGAAATATTTTTGAAATTAATTTTAGGTTTAAACTATATAATGTGAATAAAAAATGAACAGGTATTCACCATGCACGAATATAGCGTAGTACAAGCACTTCTAAACCAATGTGAAGAACATGCCAAACAAAATGAAGCAACGAAAATTACAAAAGTTGTCTGTAAAATAGGTGTAATGAGTGGCATAGAGACACATCTGCTTCAAGTGGCATTTGATACATTTAAAGAGGGGACGATATGCCAAGAGGCTATATTGGTTCTCAACACACAAAAACTCAAACTTGAATGTAAAAATTGTGGTCATGTTTTTGAGGTGGATGAGGTACGTTACTTTTGTACAAAGTGTGAGAGTCTGCGTGTAAAGGTGCTTGATGGTGAAGATATGTATTTGATGAGTTTGGAGATGAATTAATGCAAGAGTATTGGGAACTATATATGAAAAATTTAGAGGGTAATCCTGCCTCTATACAGTTTAATGTAGGTATCTCTATGGAGATTGAGAAGTTAAAGTATATCTACCCTACCATTGCTTTTGTAAAAGCAAAACTAAAAGAGCCTAAAGAGAGTGGGTTGCTATCTGAAAATGAAGAGCCAGAGATACTCTTTATGGAGGATAAGCTTGAAGCCTCTATGATAAAGTTTCGTATTGGTAAGTATGTGGGGCGAGTAATATCTGATGGGTATGTTACTTTTTTGTACTATTTACAATTTACCTATAATTGGGAAGATTTTATAGAGTTTGCACTTACAGAACATCAAAATTATGAAGTAACTCATGGTCATAGTGAAGATGGCGAGTGGAACTACTACAAAAATCTACTCTACCCAACAGCTAAAGAGTGGCAACTGATACAAAATCATAAAGTCTGTAAAGCTCTTAGTGAACAGGGTGATAACTTGCACTTAAAACGAGCAATCTCTCATAAACTCTTTTTTGAGAAGCTTGATAAAAAAGAGGAGTTAAAAGAGGCTTTAGAGGAGAGAGG